>DANA01000135.1 GCA_002508495.1 Methanoregula sp. UBA276 | reverse complement strand
CGGGACGGAAGGAAATTTCGTACTGCATACAATACCCGATGAGGATGTCGTACGCTTCATTGAGCCGGATCATCGTGTTGTGGGTATCTTCTGGCTCGTAACAGGACACATCCGGGTGCCATTCTTTCACCAGCGCATGATACCGGGAACGGATCTCGTTGATGCTTGCCGTTTCTGCAATTCCCAGAATGTCCGCAGCTTCCCGGATTGAAAGGGAGGACCGGTCTGTCATCACATACCTGTACACTTCATCCGGTGATAATAGTAACCAGAGAAAAACCGGACCAATGGAGAAAACACGTCACCACGAGTGCACCGGCTCAGGCCCGCAGACAGTACCGGCACTGACGGTAACGGTATCGGAGCGCTGCGATATCCCGTACGCGGTGGAATAACCCTAAGGTCTTTTATAAAAAATCGCGGGGATGACCTGATGCCATAAGCATCCCTGATAACAACAGCGCACCTGCTTTGAAATGACTGTTTTATGTCGCGCAATTGGGCGTGAGATGATATGAATCCTGAACTGCACAGGGGGATCCATGCCCAACGGGACCGACCCGGGACTGGAAAAATTGGTGACTATTCCCGTATACCCGATCCCCAATTAATGGGTCCATTCAATAATTTTGATATCCGGACCGACAGCCTTCATCACGCAATCCCGCATGGTAGTGTAATGCGGGCAGGGATACCCGATCGGGTTTCCCTTGGTGATGCATGATGCAAACACAATTGCTTCTGCTCCTTTCTCCTTGAGCATCTTTGCCCTTGATATCGCTCGTTTACCGGGACACCCCCCGCATGTCACAAACCCGACGATATCGACCGGCCCGGTCTCCTTGAATGCGCCCATCCCCTCTTTTGTCACAATAAAATCTGTGGTCCCCGTGCACATATCCTCGGTCATCAGGCACCGGATAATTCCTACCTTCATGGAAGATAATCCCCATGCTGCACGATAATCGTTTGGATATCACAATTCTTCAGGGCAATCATGGGATTTCCATAACCCTGCCAAAAAGCATAACGGTTCCTTTATTGGATGGCAGGGATATGGTGATGAAACCTGGAGGATAGCTCTTCCTGAACCTCGCCGGAATAGTCCATCCATAACGATGCAGCCCCCCCTTTTCCGGGACCCGTGCAAGACAGCCACTTCAGAATGAGAAGATGGTTCCCAAAAAACTTCATGAGGACCAATAGGGTCGAGTTTCTGCACCCCCACGGTTTTGGTACGAGTATCAGGAGTGACACCGGCCGTAGATACTGTCCGCTCATCCTGCGATACGTGCCAGGTCATGGCCGTAACGATTCTTTTTTACTCATAGTCGTCAGATTGGAATACGAACCATATGATTTCCGAGCCAACACCCGTCATCTACCTCAACAACGCCGCCACAACATGGCCCAAACCCCCCGGGGTACTTGAGGAAGTGGCTGCCTGCCTGCGGGTGCCGGTGCACGAAGCAGGGAGGACAACCGGCCGTGGATCAACAGATTATCCTTCCGCCGCCCGCGATGCCCTTGCAGCATTTTTCCACGCCGGCCCTCCGGAGCATTTCATCTTCACGCAGAACGCCACCGATTCGCTCAACCTGCTCATCCACGGGTTTGTGAAAAAGACCGGTAAGCCGTTCCATACCATCACCACCGAACTCGAACATAATTCCGTGCTCCGCCCGCTCACCACGCTGGAACAGGACGGGGTGATCACGCTCTCGGTGGTCCCTTTTACAGATAACACCGTCAGCCTCGCGGCAATAAAAAATGCAATCTGCCCGGAGACCCGGCTCGTTGTGATGAACCACGGCAGCAACGTGCTGGGCTCTGTCCAGGACATCAAACCCATAGCCGAATACCTCAACGCCAATGATATCTTCTTCATCGTGGACGGGGCACAGACTGCCGGTCATATTCCGGTCGATCTTGCGGATATCCCGCTCGATGCATTCGTCTTTACCGGGCACAAGGCGCTCTTCGGTATTCCCGGCATCGGCGGGTTCTTTATCCGCGAGCCCAATGCAGTTGCCATCACCCGGCAGGGCGGCACGGGTTCGGATTCCCAGACCCTCATCCAGCCCAAAAACATGCCGGAGCGGTTCGAGTGCGGGACGCACAACTATCCCGGCATTGCATCGATTTATGCCGGAATCGGGTTCATCAATACCGTGGGGATCCAAGAGATTGAGCGCACCGGAACAGACCTCACGGGCCGGTTCACTCGGGAACTGAAACGCACAAAGGGCATCACCCTCTATAACGAGAAACCCGATCTTCCGGTGGTTGCGTTCGACATCGCCGGCATCGACAACCAGGAGGTGGGGTTCATCCTTGCCCGGGCGTACAACATCATCATGAGGACCGGCCTCCACTGCGCCCCGCTCGTCCACAAGCGGATCGATGGCGGGAAAGGCTGTGTCCGGGCGAGTTTCTCGTATTTTACCACACGAGAAGAGATCGGGACGGCAGCAGCAGCAATCCGGGAGGTGGCAGAGAGTGCGGATCGTTAAGTCCATCCAGACAAAAGTCTGTGTTGACGGCTCGCTCATGAAGGAGTACGTGCTCGACGAGCCCCTGACCGGGGAATTCCTGGGATTTCTGGAGAAGTTCGGGACGGTCCGGTCCCTCGAGCAGCTGAAAAAACCCTACTTCTCGTTTGAGAAAGAGCACTTCATCTCCATCAAGGGGTTTGTCGGGGATTGCAATGTCGAGGTGCGGTACAAAAAAGAGTTCCAGGACCTTGTCTCGGACTATTTTCACCTCCTCCTGTTTTACGAGCGTGAGGGCCAGGGCGGGATTTTAAAACTGAACGGGATTGAGGAATCAATCCGGAAAAAGATGGCGTTCCGGCAGGGGTCTTTGGACGGTTAAAGCAGATGAACCCGTCACGCCGCGTTTTTGAGGATCTTGCCGGTGATTATGACCGGTGGTTCGATGAGAACGCGGCGGTGTATAAAGCACAGGTCCGATTGCTCAGGGGCGCAGTGCCGCATTCCGGCTTCGGTCTTGAAGTGGGCGTTGGATCCGGACGCTTCGCGGTACCGCTCGGCATCCGGCATGGTATCGACCCGTCCCGCACTCTTTTGAAGATCGCCAAAAGCCGGGGCACTGAAGTTGTTCTGGGCGAAGGAGAGCACCTGCCGTACCGTGCAGGTTCCGTGAATTACGTCCTGATGATGACCGTCATCTGTTTTGCCGGTGATGTGGGTGCACTTTTCCGTGAGGCTGCCCGCGTCCTCGTACCCGATGGGGTTCTTGCCGTTGGTTTTATCGAGCGGGGCGGTGAGATCGAGAAACATTACCGGAACGAGAAGACGAAAGGCCGGTTCCTCCGGTATGCCCGGTACTGGTCCGCGGATGAGATTGCCCGGCTCCTCGAGGACGCGGGATTTGCAGCGGTCACTGTCAGCCGGAGGTCGAAAGGATTCTGCGTGATGACCGGAACAAAAGACCGGGCCTGACCGGGATGAAGAGGCAGCATCTGCTGCATTTTTTCCCCGCGGTCAGTCACGAGAACTTTCCCTGCGGGTGGACCGACCGGGCGTTTTTGGGTTCTTCTGCATGCCGTGCAGGGGACCGTCCGGCACCCGGCCGGCAATCTCGGCAAGGTACTCTTTTGTTACCCTCCCTTTCTTGCCGATCACCTGGCCGCTCCGGAGCGTGATAACGCGGGAGGTCATCACGTAACTTTCGGAAAAGAGGTCAAGGCCCCCGGATGCAAAATCGTCGATCGTGAGCGGCAGGCCGGGTGCACCGGCCGGCGCTTTACTGCTGACCGGGCAGACGTGGATCGTGCCGTCACTCCGGGTAGTGATGACCACGACCGGACGGATCTTGGGACCCGTCCGGTCATCCAGCGCCACGGGTGCAAGGAGGACGTCCCCCCGCAGGTACTGCCCCATGCCATTAATGTCCGGCGTTACGGGAGATAAGCGTTCGGCACACCAGGGAAACGAGCAGAATCCTTAAAACCCGGGCCTCCGAATGAGGAGTAATGACACGCTGCGACCACTGCGGCAGTGAGTGCACGCTCCCCTTCACCTGCCAGCACTGCGGGGGAAAGTTTTGTGCAGACTGCCGGCTCCCGCCCAACCATGACTGCACGGGCATCGGCAGCTGGAATGCAAAACCCCGGCCTGCGGTTAGCATGACCTACAGCAGGGGCGGGGGCGTGACGGCAACCGGCGGGATTGCTGCCGGATCCTTGCACCGGAAAACCCGGAAGGAATCTGTCGGGGTCCCGTACCTGAAGATCATGGCAGTCATCATCGTCCTTATCCTGCTCGGGCTTATCTGGCTCGTGCTGAGCGGTTATTCAGCCTGAAGACGGGAACCGGCCCGATAAAAAAAGATTTTTTTTAGTTCGCTGCTGCAGCCTTCTGGAGCAGGATGCGGCCCTTGGACGTGAGCCTGAGCATGATCTCGCTGGAGGATCTCCCCCCATCGAGACAGCGCTTGGAGAGGAGGATCCGGACTGCCGACCGTACGCCGCTCTCCCCGTGTTCGGGATGGAGCTGCTGTACCACATGACCGATATGACAGCCCTGCTTCTCGCTGACTGCCTGAAGGATATGCATGTGGAGGGGACTTGGTATAAAGACCTCGGGGGGTGCAAAAGATATTGGTTTCATTTTTTTACCTCGCTGGGACCACCAAGAAAGCAGGCACAAGAGACTGGTGCCTGAAACCGGGTTACCACATACCTATTGGACGTGCAACATGAAGTAACCATGCCATATAAAAACCGGAAAATTGATATCGTACTCCGCAAAGCCGGTTGGATAAATGCCCGGCAGGATTCATCATCTCCCGGTTCCAGAACTAGTAACGGAATCCTCAGATGCGCCCCCTGTGTCTTCTCATCATCGTCGCCATCTTCGGTGGGATCATCATCCTTGCTGCCGCCATTGTCCTGACGAGTCCTGTCCTTACATCAACTGCGCTCAAACCCGCTCCTGCCAGTGGTGTGCAGTACGGCCTGGATGTTTCTCTGCCCGGGCCCCGCTACCATACCGGCATCGATTTCGAAACCCTGCAGTCAGATGATCACCTCGTCGTCATCCCGCTGAAAAGTGCCCGGCAGCAGGTGACCAATTACAGCTGCGGGGCAGTCGCCGCCATGACCGTGATGTCATACTACGGGATGCCGGTCAACAATACCGATGCCGGTGAATACCGGATCGCGCACGAGATGTACAGCAAGGTAACGGAAAAGACGGGTATCAACCCTGAACAGGTCACGCAATGGTTCATCCTGGAAGGAATGAATGCCACCTGGGGTACGGGAGGGAGTTCTGCGATGCTTCGCGGGAACCTGCAGAACGGTATCCCGACCATGGTGGAGTGGATGGACTGGGGCGGCCACTGGGTTGTTGTTGTCGGGTATGATACCCGGGGCACGGAGATTATCTGGGACGACGTGATCATATTTGCCGATTCAGTGGACTGCCACGATGATCGGGTGGATGGCATCACGTACTTCAACTACGGCAGGTTCGATGCGATGTGGTTCGATGCCCATTATTTCCCGGAGGGCATGCGGGACCGGGTGTATGTGGTTGCGGTGCCGGGGAACACGCCGCTCCCGCGTTGAATCATGTGGGATGACTTTTTCTCGTTTTGCGGTACACGTTCGCATCAGGAGATTTGCCCATGAAGATCACGCGTCTCTATGCTGGAACGGATAACCAGTCGCATTTCGAAGAGATCGAGGTCCCGTTTGAGTCCCGCGAAGACTTCGGGCTCTTCACGCTACCCGAGCCGGCAAAATCGGTCTTCTTCCGCGAGGTCCCGCCCGGCTGGGAGTATGCGTGGCACCGTGTTGTCTGCCGGGAGTATGTCGTCATGCTCGATGGCGAGGCAGAGGTTGAAGTCGGGAGCGGCGATAAACGCGTTTTTAAAAAAGGCGATGTGCTGCTTGCCGAGGATATGACCGGCCAGGGACACCGTACCCGGGTCATCGGGAAAAAGGTCTGGCGGCAGGTTTTTGTCTCCCTGCCATGAGGTTCCGCCGGACAAGGGATCCTTCCTGCGATCCCCTTTTTCCGGATCCTTTCTCCGACGGAGAGCGGTACGGGCTCTTTTGGCCCGGCAGGCGCTCCAGGGGAAATGGTGTCCACGCCCGTAAAGAAATTCCAGGAATATTCTCCGTTTGCGAATCAGACTGCATAAATCGGGATCCCGCCCTGCAAAATAGCAGGCTTCTATTTGGCCTGCGAAAAAGGGATAATCCAGAGCAGATCTTTTGACTTTTCTGCCACCCGGCGACCGCTATGGCCGTTTTCCGGAATCTCCGACGGAGAAGCGGAGTTATGATGACCCCTCTTCCGTCGTGAAGCAGTACTTTCTGCCAGTCCTTCCCCCACCCATATTAACCCCCGCAACCCAACCTCATTAAACAGGAGCACAACCAGACCATGAAAATTCTCGCCATCAACGGAAGTCCCCGGACAACCCGGAGCACAACGCGACGGCTCGCACAGTTCGTACTCGATGGAGCAGCAGAAGCCGGTGCCGAAACGGAGATGATCGATCTCTGTGACCTTCGCGTCACGCCCTGCACTGCCTGCGAGGGCTGCTCGTTCAACGGTATCTGCGTGTACGATGACGATGTGCCGGTACTTGTCGAGCGGATGAAGGACGCGGATGCGATCATCTTTGCATCTCCCGTGTATATCGACAACGTTTCAGGCCAGATGAAGATCTTCTTCGACCGGCTCGCGGATGCGATCCACTACCAGGTCCTTGCCGGAAAATCCGGCTGCTCGGTTGCGACAACGCATACCTCCGGTGGCGACGAGGTTGTCGCGTACCAGAACCATGTGCTGAATTATCTCGCGGTTGTCTCGGTTGGCGGGATCAGCGTGGCAACGGGCGGGGAATCGTCGGCAGTCGATGCCCGCGAAGGAGCGGCACAGGCGCTGGGCAAAAAGCTTGCCGGTGCAATCGCGAACGGGTTCTCCGATCCGGAGCAGGAAAAAGAGATAGCTGGCAACCGGGAATTTTTCCGGGACCTTGTCGAGGAGAACAAGGACTTCCGCACCGAAGACTATGAGCGGTGGGTGAAACTGGGATGGATTGGGTGAACCGCGGGGAAATGCCGGGCCGGATCCTGTTGCCAGGGCCTTTCCTCGTTATAAAAAAACCGTCACTTTGATACGGCCCCGGCAATGTCATACGAACCCTTTCACCACCTGCGTATCAATCCCGTTCCGGAATGTAATTGAGCAGGAATGCATCGCAATGACAGGAATGCATTGGTTCTTTGCAGATGGGACAGATCTCAAATTTACAGCCCCAGTGGTGAACATTTCCTCTCCGCAATTCAATCCCACAATCCGGACAGCGCCCCTTTCCATTCTTCTTCAGGGCACGTGAATAAATCCACCCGTTGGAGAAAATATTGCGGTTGTCCCGCGAACATGATTTTGCGGCTGGCATCTCGCGATTACAATGCATGCATTTTCCGATCATGGGTAATCACTCCAAAAAAACCGGATAGTCCCAACACGAAAAAACAAAAAAATTTCCTTGTCGGTCATCTGCCCGGATTCCGGCGATTATCTATACATCTAAAATTTTCACAACCTCTTTTCATTTCAATCAGTTTAAAAAAAATCGTGGATGGATTTACCGGTAACGTCCAATCTTCAGGGTTACATGAACCACGATACCCGCTATCACTGCAAGAACAATAATAATCGCGCCAACCAGGCTTTCCGGTGCAGGTGTTCTTGCGGTGTCGGTTCTTTCCGGGTTGGCATTCGTGGTTGTGATTATTGAAGAACTGGTCGCGGGAACATTCCCGGATAGAGATGTCACCCAGAATGACATTGGCTTCAACTTATGCCATAAGATCATACCGCTGTTAAAATCAGAGATCGATGCAACTTCAGATGCAATGTCACTGAAAGAACCGGTGCTGATATCATAAACCCGAACGGTTCCTGTATCTGAATTGTTGTAATCAATATCCGGTTTTTTCAGATAAACAACCGAATCCCCGGAAATAAACGGTGTTTCGGGTGTATTGAGGATCTCGATGGATTGTGTCTTTCCCGTAGATAGATCAGTCAGCCGAATATCTCCACCGGCATTCACCAGGTTGGGATATCCTAAAGAAGTATCTGGTTCTCCTGCCGCCATGTTCCAGACAACGCGATTGCCGGAAATATCCCCATATCCCCAGGTCCTGATCGATTTGCTTTCCGGTATGATGCTGTCTTCTTCCGTTGAAATTGTGTAGATATGGATTTCCCGCCCGGGCTCATTATCGACACGTTCACTTCCCCACATGATCCGATCGCCGTCTAATGCAAGACTGTGGATCATGCTGTTCGATGTAAAGATTTGCCGGCTCGTACCGGTTGAACCGGTATGAAGGATAAGAATCTGGTTATTGCTACCCCCCCGTAAAACAACATTATCCCCGCTTGCGGCAATTTTGGTAATCTTTTGCTGAGGTCCGCTGGTTGTGTAGATGATCCTTTTTTCCCGGGTAGTGAGATTATATTCATAGACCGTTTCATTCCGCAGGTATCCTGCCTCTTCAGGATTGTATTCGGAATAATATACCCGCCCGTTCGCAATCTCCAGAGCATCAAGTTTCATCACTTCTCGTGAAAGCGGGATTTCCGTTGAAAGCCTGCCGTCTGCGTGGTACACTTTAATTACCGGTGGTTTGGTACTGCTCACGAATGCCGCAACAAGATTGTTGTCAATATGTGCATCAGCCCAGTCCATCTGCGATCCTTCTTTGATGATGAGAATGTCGGAGGATCCTGCAATACAGGGAAAGGGAATTAGAAGAGACAGAATTATCGTTATTAAAACAGGGTAACCAAATGATGATTTCATCGCAAATTTCATTTTTTCCTCATGAGTAAAAAAAGGGTTTTCTCCTCCTCATCAGTAGTAGTACGAAGAAGACCATGTGCTTCCACTGCCCGATGGGTTAGTGGATTGCGCGTACGTCTGCGATTGGTACATCGTTCCAACTGTCGGGCTTCGGATACCGGATGTTGAAACGGTGTAGTAAGGACTGTTGTCATAATTATAGGCAACATTGTATGAGGTCTGGAGCAAATCGCCATTACCGTGAAGACGGGCTTCAATTCTTAGCATTCCAACCGGATCTGCTCCATACACGTATCCGCTCCCACCATAGGTGATGTATCCCCCGGAATATCCTACCGGTGTCGCATCAACGATGATGCCCGATCGCACAGAGTTGATTTTTCCACTTTCAATACCTGCAAGAATTGATCCATCTGGATCTTCGATAAGCTGACTATTTTCATCAAAGATTTTAGGGCCCGGTGTTACAACTTCCGGGGGGTAGCGTTCTCCCCAGTAATACGGCTCACTCCGGATTTTATCGAGTTGATCTTTTGGAACATTTGCTTCAATTTTTTCCAAAACCTCTTTGGAATAGGCAATCTGTTCGAGTTGTCCGATGGTGATCTTCTCACCCCAGTGTTCATTCAACCATTTCTGGCCTTCCTCCGTGTACATGCCGGAAATTTCAAAGGCGCTCACGGAAGGAATGACAAATACCATCAGGACCATCAGTCCTGCGAGTATCGATAGTTTCGTATATCTGTTCATGGTATTTCACTTCCTTTTCGGGCCGGATTTTCTATTTCAATCCCGTCCGGATTCTTCAAGTTCAGTTCTGGGATGTGCCGGGAAACTTGGGAGTTTCGGCATCTCCAGCCTAAACGATCACAAACTGGGATATAATATTAAAAACGTTTTATTCCAAAACCCTCTACATAGATTTGCATAACAAAATCTGAAATTTTCCTTACAAATCACGCAGGAAAATACCACGCCTCAGAAAATGAACGTCTCCTGAGATCTGTGTAGACGGTTTTGGAATAATCTATTTATCCACTCGTTTGGAATACTCAATCAATTATCCGGTTGTCTCAAAAAAAGAAAGGATTGGATCCATATGACGAAAAAAAACGCGCTTTTTGGATTTATCGTTTTTTTCCTTTTCTTTACTGCCGGATCTGCAGCATTTGAAATTTCAGGAATGTACACGGAGGAAGGCCAGAAATGGCTGAATGAGCACTGGGGCGAGAACATAACGATTGGAGAACTTGAACAGATGGTTTATGAACCCGAAGTCATCGAACATATCAGGGCAAATGTACCAAAAGAACAACTCGATGAGATCTGGGGCCAGCCGTACTACTGGGGGAGCCGGCATCCATGGGGCGCTGAGGAAAATCCCGAGTGTCCGTATGGTGCCAACATCTGGGACGAGAGCAGGCCCCTGAATATCAAAAAACTGAACTTCTCCCAAAAACAGGAGATGGGGATTGAAAATGCCGTCCTGGACAAGAGTGGATGTCGGATCATTGGGCACATGGATAAGTCCGTAACGGCGGGCGAGAAGAGATCGTTCCACCGCCAGATGCCTGCGAATCTTACGCGGTTCACGTACGATCTTTTCTGGCAGGATCCCACAAGTTCCCTGAAACTGACAATATTTGCCCCGGACGGGATGATGGGGCCGTACTATGATGACAGTGACGGGATCGTAAACGGCAGGATTTATGTTCAGGTTTCCCGTGAAGATGGTATCGCACCAGGAGACTGGTATGCGGTGGTTGAAGGAGAGCGGATTAATGGCACGCAAGTGTTCATGCTGCTGGTGGTCTGAAAGAGGGATGCGAATGCAGGACGGATACAACTCTTTGGTAATCACGCTTGTCATTTTCTCTGCAATTGTACCCGCTGCTATGGCAGTTGAAACGGGAGGTTACGTGGTCCAGCCGGCGTATGACCTTTACCCGGAGTACAGCGAGCTCTACTTTTCTCCGCATTCCCCGGATACCGTGCTCCTGAATGACCCGGCACCAACTCCAGTCAGCCTTACCGATCTCCCCCCTTGGATCCTTGTTGCTCTCGGCATTGTTGCAATAACACCGGGAATTATTTTTACTGCAAAGTATCTTTCCGCAGTAAACCTCCCGCTCATCGGCGGATTCAAACGTGTTTCTGAAAAAAACCTTTTCGAGAACTCATCCCGCACAACAATATTCAGGTGCGTAAAGGAAAATCCCGGGATCCGGCTGGCAGAAATTGAACGTTCAACCGGCTTTACGTACAAGAACCTGATCTACCATCTCAATCTCCTGAAAAATTTTGGTAAGATAACATCCTCTGAATGTAAAAACACCTTGGGTTTTTTTGAAAACGCGGGAAAATTTTCCCCGGATGAGCGTGCAATGATAATGCATCTTCAACACCAAAGCGAGAGAAAAATCCTTGAATCCATTGCTCATAATCCCGGGATATCCCGGCAGGAGATCAGCACCCGGGTCGGAATCGCCGGGCCGTCTGTGAGCTGGCATATTCATTTCCTGTTGCATGACGGTATTATCGAGCAGAAAAAGGAGGGGAACACCGTCCGGCACTATCTCCGTGATCCGATGATTGAAATTTATCAGCGATGTGCTTCAGGAAATGCCGGATAGTAAAAAAGCCAACGGGTTTTCATTCCATCCGGAAAGCCCTCGCCACCGGTATCAGGAGTAAATGTGCCGCTCTCTGATTCGCTCATGGTTTTTCCGGTTGCCAATCCACCCTCCGCATATCAAACCGGCTGGCACTGAAACATGCTCTCGCTTCTGCTATTTGACAAAAGCAATTTCAAAACATTGATTATTCTCTAAATATAAATTAAATAAAAAGGATTGTCGAATTATGGATATTTCTTCCGAAAATACTCAGCACAACTTCCTGCTGATAATCTGCTGCATAATAATTTTCTGTGGGCTTTTGTTCCTGCTGGTCGGCCCGGGAATCGGGTTTCCTGTCGGTACGTGTGGGTCGGATGAAATACAGATGACCCACACAACCGATATCGAACCTTCGTATGCGGCAAGCCTCCTGAAGGAGTTTGGCGAACCCGAGCCGGGTCCGGTTCCTGGCCGTCTCCCGGTTATGCAATATCCGTTACAAAAAGAGGTCCTCGATATGCTCATGGACCAGGAACAGATCGCTGTATCTGAAAATTCCATCATCGGGCTCTATGAGTTTCCGGACTCCCGGCTCCTGCTCATCGACCAGGGTACGAGCGTTGAAGAAATTATCAGTACTGATGAAGGCACCCGGACCCTTATCCTGCCAAAAGAACCGGCAGGCAGCCTGCATATTGGGGCCAATGAGACCGGAACTGCACTGCATGGTATGTTCCTCGCGTCAACAGAATATACTACATCGATCCAGCGGATCGACCTCGTGCTCCCGGGACCGGGAAATGAAACTGCACCCTTGTATATTGTGAAAAAGAGCGGAACAGAATCCCTACTCAATCCGGATGAAACGCCCCTTGCGACAATCTCGACTACCGGGACGTTTTACGTTCTGTATGGCGAGCGGGTCGAACGCGTTGTCAGCAGCTCGTATGTAATAGCGGATGCGTCATGGACTCTCTGTATCGAACGGTTGGAAATATCCGGAGAAGGCATGACGATGGGAGAACTGAAATATACAACCAAATTTGCGCGTGGCTCTGAACGGATACTGCGGGCACACCTGATAACCACCGGGGCCTACATCCAGATCCACGATGCAAACATGGAAACCAGTACGAGCCAGTGGACGTCCCGCGACAGCACCGGATGCAGCTGCTGAATGGCAGCAGGAAAAATATGAAGATTCAATACTTAAGTCTGGTCGCATTGCTGCTGGCAGCTCTGGTGATATTTCCGATGGC
The DNA here is from genome assembly GCA_002508495.1 of Methanoregula sp. UBA276. Classification (GTDB taxonomy): domain Archaea; phylum Halobacteriota; class Methanomicrobia; order Methanomicrobiales; family Methanospirillaceae; genus Methanoregula. Next base: position 12,267 of record DANA01000135.1, on the reverse strand, counting down.
GGGGGCAGATAACAACACAACGGACCCGTACCATTACCTGACGAATGCGGATCATCTGGCCGGGCCACGGGATATGTCGATGTATAGTCGCGTCACTCCGCCCGAACCGCTCCAGACCCTGAACGAGACGACTGCCCGCCTCTACCCGAATGTGACCGTGTGCGGAAATGATGGATGTATACCCAGGAGCGCCTGCCTGTTCCCGTTTCTCCCCTGTGAGAACCTGCTCACGCTCCAGATCGTCTACAACGTGAATGTTACCCGCCCGGACCAGCCCGGCCCTGTTGTCATGTACAGTTTGAGCGGCTGGCCGCTCCAAAATCCATGGTATTTCATTCCTGCCGGGAGGATGCAGAATTGAACAGGATCTTCTGGCTGATCGCAGCGGCACTAGCCCTCCTCATTGGCACAGGGTTGATCCATGACCATGTCCTGATACCGTTATCTGCAAAGGATCTCCTCATTACCCAATCAGCCTCCCCCATCGTCCCCGCTTCGAAAATCCTTGAAATGAAGTATTTTGCCGACCTCCCCGCCGATGAGCGGGCACGGGCTCCCAACCTGTCCGGTAAATTTTCCGAATATGCACTGGTTACGGTTGATCCCGCTGCCTTCGTCAGGGATGCCGATACCGATGGCGAAATGGTCGTCACCATACGAGAGCCCCTGCTCAATACCGAAGACCGGGTCAGGATAAACCTTGTATCCGTCCCCCCTCCGGTATCGGCAGATGCGGTGATCGTGGTGAAGAACGAGAGCGGCGAGTTTACTGAACCCCTGCCCCTCTTAAAGATGTACCGGGGTGCCGTTTCGGGCTGGTTGCCCTCAGAGGCAACCTTCACCGTGTCAGATACCGTTCTTCTCGGACAGATCGCTGCGGGGGGCAGGATCTATTATCTCGACCAGAGCGGGCCAAACCTCACCCGCGGGGGTGAGGTTATCCATATCCTGTACCGCTCGGACAAGACCATCCCGTTCAGGGGATTGCCGGAGGAGTATGATATCCACCTGATTGCCGGCTGGTCGCTCACGAACCTGGATACAAATCGGTCCCATACGGTGCATATCCGGCTCCTGAATGCAACGCACACGATCGGTGAAGAAGAGGTTGAACTGGGAGCGGGGAATTCCACGTACCCTTCTCTCCTTACCAACCGTAAAGCCGGGACATATTATGCCCTGGTTACGGTTGACGGGAACCGGACGTCGGAACTGGAACTCATCGATCCTTCTCCTTCCGTGATAGTGGTCCACCCCAACGGAACCGTAACCCAGGACACGAGGATCTTCTCCGGGTGGTGCTGATGGAAAAACAAAGATTTGATCTCCTAAAAGCGATCGAGAAGCACATTGCGCTGGCCACTCTGCTCATCGTCTGGCTGGCGATCTTTGTGTGCACTATCAGCCACGTTCCCTTTGAGGGAATGGAACCGCACCAGGCCGTATCCTACGTTCTGACGGTCATTGCAATGTCAATGTTCGTTGCCGCATTTCCCACAACTGTGGTTCTGTTCGGGTGGTTTACCAAAAGGAAAGCCGCCTCCCTTCTCCTCGGGGCACTCCTTTTCCCTTCCATCTATTGTATCGGCTTTCTCTTCCTCTCCCAAGGCAATATGGTCTTCATCCACGTTCCCGGGACAGCCTTATACCTTGGCGTGCTCTCCGCGGTATCCGGCCTTGCCGGGTATTGCGCAGCTATCCATGACCAGCGATACCTTGCTATCGCGATCGTCCTTGTCGGGATCTGGGTTGTTGCTCTCATGAGCGGGATCAATTGAACCCTGCCGGACTAGTACGAATCGTAACGCTTTTTAAAAGAAGATCAAAACCACCAGGATTCCGGTAAAAAAGCTGCAATCGCGATCATGATCGCGATGAAAAAAAATCCGGAAAAATCGATCAGCGGTTTTAATCTCAGAATCGATCAGCGATTTTCCTGAAAAAATCGGACATCGGTTTTTGTTTTCAAATCGGATCGCGATTGAAAACCGGGTTCACGAACCAAATTTCTGACGGAAGATAAAATCGCGTATCGATTTTTGTACAAAAATCGATGAGCGATTTTGATCGCAGAATCGACCAGCGATCTTCATGGTAAAATCGATCATCGTTTTTTATTTCCAAATCGCGATCACGATCCCGATTAAAAATCCGTTCAGGATCAATCGCGATCCAGTTCTCAGAGAAAATCAGATCCCAATCTAAAACGAAAAAATGTGAAGTACTGGGATCCTGTTTTGTGACCGATCCCCAAAATCCCGCGTCCCCCAAAAAACCCGTCCATGGATGGGCCTGTGGAGAAAAAAAAGCTGAACCTGCAAAGACTCCCTAAAAAAAATAGTTAAAAATTCTCGGCCAGCAGCTCGAAGTGCGCCTGCGGGTGGTCGCAGACCGGGCAGGTTGCCGGGGCATTCTTGCCGGTGACCACATGGCCGCAGTTCCGGCAGTGCCACTTGGTGACCGTTGCTGACTTGAATACCTTGCCTTTTACCATGTTCTGGTAGAGTTTCCGGTACCGGGCCTCGTGCTCTGCCTCGACCATCGCCACGTTCCGGAAGAGTTTTGCGATCTCCTTGAACCCTTCTTTATCAGCAACGTTGGCAAAGTCCGGGTACAGCGAATCCCACTCCATCTTTTCTCCATCAGCTGCGGCTTTCAGGTTCTCCTTGGTGGTCCCGATGACCCCGGCCGGGTAGCTTGCGGTTATCGTGACCTCGCCGCCCTTGAGCTGTTTGAAGAAGAGTTTTGCGTGCTCCCGCTCGTTCTGGGCGGTCTCCTCGAAGATTGCTGCGATCTGCTCGTAGCCTTCTTTTTTTGCAGTGCTTGCAAAGAAACTGTAGCGGTTGCGTGCCTGCGACTCGCCGGCGAACGCAGCGAGGAGCGCTTTTTCTGTCTTGCTGCCTTTAAAATTCATAACCATACTGCACCCTGCCAAAATAAAAAAGATCGGTTGGCACCGGGTGCTTTTCTGAGGATCCGGCGTCTCTGCGGCAAAAAAAACTCCATCCGGGCGGTGCTGGCAGTCTTTCCCAAAAACCGGGCTCCCACCCGGCATACGTATGATGTTTTTTATATTTTGGATGTAGTATTGGCATACGGGAACTTTCTTTCATGATCTCGGTCTTGTATGTTGACGATGAAAGTGACCTCTGCGAGCTGGGGAAGCTCTTCCTTGAGCAGTCCGGTGAGATGTCCGTGGACACCTGCACATCGGCAAAGGAAGCCCTTGTCTCCCCCGCGTTCTTTTCGTACGATGCCATCATCTCGGATTACCTGATGCCGGAGATGGACGGGATCGAGTTTTTACAGGCGGTCCGGGCAGATCACGGGAGCATCCCCTTCATCCTCTTTACCGGGCGGGGGCGTGAAGAGGTCGTCATCGCCGCAATCAACCACGGGGTGGATTTCTATCTCCAGAAAGGGGGCGACCCGGCGTCGCAGTTTGCCGAGCTCGCCCACAAGGTCCGGATTGCCGTCGAGCGACGCCGGGCAGAAGAAGCACTCAGTGAATCTGAGCAGCGGCTCAATAACATCATCAACTTCCTCCCGGACGCCACGTTTGCCATCGACCGGTCCGGCACCGTGATCGCCTGGAACCGGGCAATCGAAGAGATGACCGGTGTTCCTGCCAGTGAGATGCTGGATAAGAGCGATCATGAATACGGGCTGCCCTTTTATGGAGAAAAACGGCCGATCCTCATCGATCTCGTATTCCACGATGACGAGGAGGTGCGCAGGAAGTACCCGTTTGTCAAAAGGAAGGAAGACCAGTACATCTCCGAGATCTTTATCCCGCGGCTGTACGGGGGTAAAGGAGCCTATCTCTGGTTTATCGCATCCCCGCTGTATGATATGCACGGGAATGTCGTCGGTGCGATTGAATCTATCCGGGACATTACCGACCGGAAGAAGGCAGAAGATGCGCTCAGTGAGTCTGAGCAGCGGCTCAATGACATCATCAACTTCCTCCCGGACGCCACGTTTGCGACCGACCGGTCCGGCACCGTGATCGCCTGGAACCGGGCAATCGAGGAGATGACCGGTGTTCCTGCCGGTGAGATGATGGGAAAAAGGGACTTCGAATACGCGGTCCCGTTTTATGGCGTACGGCGGAAAATGTTCATCGACCTCATCTTCGTAAGGGACGAATCTGTTGTGCAAAATTACTCGCATCTCCAGCAGGAAGGCGACACCCTGATCGCTGAAACCACCCTGGCACTCCCAAAAGGCAGGCCCGTTACGATCATGGTGAAAGCAAGCCCGCTCTACAACCGGCAGGGGGAGGTTGTCGGGGCGATTGAGTCCATGCGTGACATCACGGCCCAGAAAAAGGCCGAAGCAGAACTGAGTGAATCTGAACAGCGGCTCAATGACATCATCAACTTCCTCCCGGATGCCACGTTCGTCATCGACCGGTCCGGCACCGTGATCTCCTGGAACCATGCCATCGAAGAGATGACCGGCATCCCTGCTGCCGAAATGCTGGGGAAGAACAACCGGGAATATGCGCTCCCCTTCTACGGGACCCGGCGCAAGATCCTCATCGATCTGGTCTTCGAATCTGATGATGTCATTGCCGCCAACTATGCCCAGATTATCCATGAAGGTGACCGGTTGATCGCGGAGACTCCGCTCCCCCGCCCGGGCGGGAATGAGGTAATCCTGATGGGTACGTCTAGCCCGCTCTACAACCGGCAGGGGGAGGTTGTCGGGGCGATTGAGTCAATACGGGACATCACCCGGCTCCGGCAGGCAGAAGAGGATGTGCTCCATGCCCGCAAGGATTGGGAGATCATCTTCCGGGCAATTGGCCACCCCGCGATCATCATGGATCCTGAGCGCCGGATCCTTGATGCCAACGATGCAGCCCTTCGCGCCACCAAAATGAGCCTTGACGAACTCACGGGCAAGCGGTGCTACGAGATGTTTCACGCCGGCCACGGAGCACAACCCCCGGCAAACTGCCCGCTTGAGAAAGTGAAAAAACCCAGGGACCCGGTCCCGGTCGAAGAAGACATGGAGATCCTGGATGGTGTTTACCATGTCAGTTGTACCCCGGTCTTTACGGCAGAAGGGCAGCTGGAGAAGGTCATTCTTATTGCGATGGATATTACCGAGCAGCAGAAGATCCGGGACGAGATCAAAGCCGCGTACGAACAGATCACGGCTTCCGAGGAGGAACTGCGGGACCAGTTCGACACCCTGGTCGAGAACGAGCGGGTGATCCGCGAGAGCGAGGCGAAGTATCGCGAGCTCGCCGACATGCTCCCTCAGGTCGTCTTTGAGATGGGGATAGACCTGAAAATTACCTATGCCAATGCCTACGCTTTTGCTCTGTTCGGCATAGGGGAGGAGGGGCTCCCCGCGGGCATGGATGCGCTTGACGCGATCCACCCCGCCGATCACGCACGTATCCGCAGGAACATCGGCAAACTCATGAGTGGCGAGCCCTTCGATGACCATGAATACACTGCCGTCCGGTCGGATGGGTCGACTTTCCCGGTTGCTGTTTACAGCGTGCCGATCCGCAGGTCCGGGCAGGTCTCCGGTTTTCGGGGTATCATGGTCGACATATCAGAACGTAAGAAGGCCGAGGATGCAGCGAGGGAGATCGGGGAAAAGTTCCGGACCCTCTTTAACAACGCAAGTGACGCCATCTATATCCACGGACTGATGCCGGACGGCTCACCGGGCGAGTTCATTGAGGTAAATGAGATTATGTGTTCGCGTCTCGGCTATACCCGCGATGAGCTCCTCCTCATGACCGTCCGTGATATCGTCTCGGATGCCCACCGAAAGAAGATGGGGACAATCAGAACCGAGATGGCCGCAACCGGCCATTTCACCTTTTTAGCCGAACACCAGCGAAAGGATGGGACCGTCTTTCCCGTCGAAGTCAATTCACGGCGTTTCATCCTGAAGGACAAGCCCGTTGTTCTCGCGGTGGCACGGGATATCACGGTCCGAATGGAGCTGGAATCAGAGATCCGGCAGCAGCACCGGCAGCTGAAAAACATCATGCAGAACCTGCCGGCCGGGGTCTTCCGGGTGACCGCGGGCCAATCCCCCCAATGGGTCATGGCAAACCCCATCCTTGCAAGGATATTCGGCTATGACTCGGTTGGGGAATTTTTAAAGAGCTCTCCCCTGGAACTGTTTGCCGATCCAAAAACCCATAACTCCATCATCGACCGCATTATCCGGGACGGGGCAGTTTCTGATACCGAAGTCCGGATGAAAAGAAAGGATGGCGGGATGCTCTGGATCAGCTTGTCTGCCGTTATCGTTCTTGGGCCGGGCGGTGCGCCGGAATTTTTTGACGGGATGCTCACCGATATCACCGCACGGAAAACAGCGGAGGTGGCGCTCTTTGAAGCAAACCAGAAACTCAAGCTCCTCAACAGCCTCACGCGCCACGATGTCCGCAACCAGCTTATGCTGCTCAAGGGATTTGTCCAGCTCATGGCGGCAAAAGACCCCGATCCGGCAATCAGCGACTATCTTAAAAAGATCCAGCGAATCACCGAGACCATCAGCAGCCAGATCGAATTTACCAAGGCCTACCAGGAACTCGGCATCAATGCCCCGGGCTGGCTCCCGCTCTGGGACGTAATCGAAAAGACAGCTACGCCATTGACGGTGACCTTCTCTGATGCNNGAGATCTTTGCCGATCCCATGCTTGAACAGGTCTTCTTTAACCTGTACGAGAATGCGTTCCGGCACGGGCAGAAGGCAACACAGATCCAGGTCCGGTGCGAGCATGAGGGAGACCAGCTCCGCATCATGGTCGAGGATGACGGCGTTGGTATCCCTGCCGAACACAAGGAGAAGATCTTCAAAAAGGGTTTTGGCAGGAATACGGGTCTTGGCCTCTTCCTCTCCCGCGAGATCCTGGCAATCACCGGTATTACTATCCGCGAGACCGGGACGCCGGGCAACGGAGCACGGTTCGAGATGGACGTGCCAAACGGCACGTTCCGGAACATCCCGCAAAAGCCTGCAAAAGAGCAGGGATAATCCTCGCTTACTGCGGGGCAGCGCCTTCGCGTGTCTTCAGGTGAATTTTGTTATCTGTGCGTGGTCGTATTTCTGGCATAATAGCCAGTACGGTCTCTCTTACGGGTGCAGTGTCTTGCCCGGAGGTCCGGATCACGTTTCAGTATCTTTCGGGCATTTATTTCCGTTAGGGGGATTCCGGCTGGATTGATGGGGAGTTCACGCCGTTCGCCGGTACCCTCCCTTCGGCACCGTGATCTCGAACTGCACGCCCGTGCCCGGCTCCCCGTTCTCCGTAATGGTTATCCCGGTGATGGCAAGGATCTCGCGGGAGAGGAAGAGGCCAAGACCGGTGTGCTTGCCAAAACCCTTCCGGAAGAGTTTCGTCTTGTCTTCTGCAGGTATGCCTACCCCGTTATCGCGGTAGGTGATAATGAGGTCAGCAGCACCTTCCTGCGAGGTAAAGGACATCCTGGTCACCCGCTCGCCATGCCGCACGGAGTTCTCCATGAGGTTGAAGAAGACCTTGATGATGAGGGGATCTGCAAATATCTCGATATTTTTGATCCCGGCGTCTATCTCAACACCCGGTGGATTGAGCTGTTCTGCTGCCTCGTGGATGATCTCATCGGCATCCTGCCATTTCGGGGCATTGACCCCGATGTCCTGGTAGTATTTCGTGAACTCGATCTGCCGCTGGATCGCTTCTGCCGCCTGGTCCTCTTTTTTTATGAATTCCTCGAACTTCGTGCCCTTCAGGTCATCCATGGAGAGCTCAAGATAGGTCCGCAGCCCCATGATCTGGTTGAGGATGTCGTGCCGGGTGATGGAGGAGAGCATGTTCAGTTTCCGTACAGCCCCTTTTAATGCATCCTCGATCTTCTTTCGTTCAGAGATATCCCGGATGATCCCTTCCGTCCCGTCGTAATCGCCGTTGATGTCCAGGCGCAGGTGGGCACTGATTGAGACCCAGAAGACTGTTCCATCAGATTTGACAAATTCGGTCTCCCAGTCATGGACATCTCCCCCGCCAGCCTTGAGCGCAGCGAGAAAAATGTCCCGCCGGGCAGGGTCTTTCCATAGGGTAGTGACCGGTTTTCCTACAACCGTGTCCGTGGACGGGACCTGGAACATTGCCGTTGCCGACGGGCTTGCCATGGCAATGCAGTTCTCGCGGTCAACCCTGAAGTACACGTCCTGAAGGCTCTCGATAATGCTGCGGTACCGCTCCTCGCTCTGCCGGAGTGCCTCTTCAGCGCGTTTCCGTTCGGTGATATCGCGGTCGATCCCCCGGTAGCCGGTAAAAACCCCGTCCTTTGAAACGACCGGTACCCCGCTCGTCTCCAGCACGACCTCCCGCCCGTCCTTCCGGAGGTTCCGGTTCTCAATTCCGGAGAACGGCAGGTGGTCGTTCATACACGGGCCGAATATCGCGTGCACGCGTTCTGTCTCGCCCGGCAGCATGAAGTCGAAGGGTGTCCTGCCGATCACCTCCTCGGGTGCATACCCCAGCATTCCGTGCACCTGCGGGCTCGCGTAGGTATACGCGCCGGTCTCATTAATCTCCCAGATGAAATCATTGGTCGTCTCCACGAGCGACCGGAATTTCTGTTCGCTCTTCTGGAGCGCCTGTTCGGCATTGACCCGGGCGGTCACATCGTGGATGACCCCCTCGATCCCCTGGATGGTCCCCCGTGCGTCCTGGTAAAAGTGACTGCTCGTGGTCACGTGCCGGATCATGCCGAGCCGGTCTTTGAGCCGGAGCGGATACGCGTAGAGCGATCCTTTCTGTTTTAATGCAGCAAGGAACTGGTCACGTTCGGCCGGATCGGCGTACAGCACCGAGACGTTCTGCCCGATCAGGGATTCGGGCGAGTCATACCCGCCAATCCGTATCCCGTTGGGGCTGACCATGGTAATAGTACCTTCGAGATCCGTGCGGTAGAAGATATCCTGCATGTTCTCGATGATGCTCCGGTAATTCTCCTCGCTCTCCCGCAGTGCCAGTTCTGCCCGGATCCTCTCGGCAATCTCCATCTCGCGGGCTTTCATGGCAAGGCTCAGGTTGGTGTGCGTGCGGGCGATGGTGATGGCAAGCCCGGCAATCTGGCTGATGAAATGGGTCAGGTTGATGTATTCATCCCGTGCTTCCGGAATTGAGACATGGTCAACCGAGAGGGTGCCGATCAGAGTCCCCCCGGACTCAACGGAAAAGAGGAAACTGTCCCCGTCTTCATGCCGGAAATAGAGTTGCGACGGATCCGTATTTTGCCCGAAGTGTGCCGGGGAAGGGTAGGCATGCGGGGGGATGCTGAGGATCTCCCCGGATCCCTGGTCAGCAGCCGGCAGGAACCCCACGCTCTTTGGCGAACAGATGGTGACTATCAGGTCAAGCACGTGGTGGATGACGGTCCTCTCGTCATGAATGCCGATAAGCCTGCCGGTAAGGTCGGCAACCATCGAGTAATCGGCCACGCGTCTCTCGGCAAGATGTATGGTAGAGGAACAGGATCTCCTCTCCTGCCCGATCTGCCACTTCCGGTATTCTGCATTCAGGAGGCAGCGGAAATGCGCAAGGCCGACGGAAAGTGTCCGTGCAGGAAGCCCGGTAAAATCAGAGAATTCTGCAAGCACCGGCCCGGTGCCGGCATGGACCCCCGTGTCAAGGAGAACGATTTCGGAAAGCGATTCGCCAAACATCTGCCGTGCGGTGGAACTGTCAAGCCCGTCACTTGCTGCGTTCTGCTTCCACCGCAGGAGCCAGCCGGGGAGGATAAGATATGACCCCCGCGTCCGGAAATCTTCCACCAGTGTTTCAGGAAGGAAGAACGATGCGCCGGAACCGATCAGCACGAGCGAGGGGTTATCTTTGACATCTCTTGGAATATCCATGGTGTTGGCGCACCCGCACCCGCAGAGGCAGATCGCGTTCCCTGCCCCGGCGTGTTGTCCGAACTGGTCTTTTAAGGTATCCCAGACCGACCTGACATGACCGCAATGGAAGGGAAAAGCTACCGCTTCGGCACCGGGCATCTCTTCGGATGCCAGCACCGCATCCACCTCGGGTTTGAGGTTCTCGCAACAGAGAACAATGAATTTCTCACCCATCAATCATCCGTCCAGCGGGTATGTCCCGTTTTTTTTCACTGCGGCGCTTATCGCCATCAGGACCCGGTCTGGTACCTGGTACGGGATCTCGCCATGGTTGTCGGACAAGATGAACCCGCCGCCATGGCCGACCTTAAGGATGAGATCATGGACGATATGGTTTGCCTCCGCCTCTGTCCAGTTCCGCATGGCAACGCCGTTGAGGTTCCCAAGGATCGTGAGCTTCTTGCCGCATGCCTCTTTAACCGCGCCCATGTCGTCGTTGGTGCTCACGCCGATCCCCACAAAGCCTGCACCGGCAAGGTCATTGATGACCGGAACCGTGCGGCCGGATGCGAGGTGGGCTGCCATGGGCCCGCGGACGCTTTTTACCACCTCTGCTGCGAGCGGCAGGCCGGTAGTCCGGTAAAGGTCGCGGGGGATCATGTCCGGCGAGGCAAGGGGTTCGAAATACCCAAGCGCCGTTGCGCCGGCATCGAAGAGGGCATTGGACCATCGGATGCAGAACGCCGTGTTCTTTTTCATGAGTTTTTTAAAGAGGTCCGGCTGCGTGTAGAGGAGATCGAGATAAGCTTCAAAACCCATCTGCATCACCGGAACGGAGAACGGCGAGACCACGGCGCTGATGATGGGGATATCGCGTTTCGCGTCCTTTTTCAACAGCTCGATCAGGCGGAGGGTCTTTGCGAGTCCCGGGCACTCTTCAATGACCGGTATCTCAATTTTCTCGATATCCTCGGATTTTCTGATCACGGGGCTGCCGGAGTTGGGTGGCCCGTCTTCCCGGTAGAGGATCTCACCTCCCCATGCTTCGGCCTCGGTGGCAGCAGAGATGAATGCATAGTAGCAGTCGCTGTCATATCTCTTCCGGATTGCAAGCTGGCCCCGGGCAACGTACTCCGGTTTCGAGAAGTACTCCTGAAGCGGGAGCCCGAGTTCGCGGGCACCGTGCATGGTGCAGAGGAGGAACCACGGGACCCGGTCCGGCTCTTTGAACGACATGGCCGCAAGCGTCCGCTGCATGGGAGTCATCGCTGTGGTCATTGCCCCATCTCCCGTGCAAACAGGTTCACGATCTCAAGAGTTTCGGTTGCCGTCCGTCCCATGGCATCGGCACCGACCTCCTGCCAGAGCGAGGGGTCGAAGTTGAACGGTGCTCCCCCGACAATGACCTTGGTTTTGGGGAGCTCGTTTCTGATCCGGGCAATCGCCTCTTTTGCACGGAGGGCAGAAGGGAGCATCAGGGTCGAGATGAGGAGGATTTGGGGATCGTCGCGAAGCACCATGTGCACGAGGTCATCCGCCATGACCCCGTGGCCGTAATCGGTGATCTCGTACCCCCCGGCCCGGAGCACCGAGAATACTATCCGCTTCCCGAGGGTATGGTGGTCCTCAAACACCGCGATCGCCAGCTTTGGCTGGCCTTTGCGCTGCGGGTCCCCGGCCGGGAGCATCACATCCACGATCTCCTCGCAGATCCGGCCGCTCATGTATACCTGCGAGAGTGCGACCGTGCCATCTTCCCAGCACCTTCCGATCTCCTCAAGTGCCGGTACAATAAGCGTTTCAACGCAGGTAACCGGGGAGCCGGGTATGCAGGAATCTTTGACGATCCTCCCTGCTCTCACCCGGTCAACCGCAAGGAGGGCTTCCAGCATTGCAGTGAGACTGGCTGAATGCGGGGCAGCGGAATCTATCATACGGGCAAATATCCCGCGATGCCTTATAAATGTGGTGGCAAAATTGCAGGTATTCCGGGGGCCGGCAGCTCTTCGTTGACCGGTTCACCTGGTTCTGTTCATCGCCTGGTCCAGCCAGTCGAACTTGGCGGCAAAGGACTGCGCAAACGCCCCGAGCTGGCAGTGGGTACCGGCCCCAAACCTGTCAGGGAAGACCAGCAGGTCCTTCTCGCAGGTAAGGTGGTCGTACAGTGCCCGGGCCTGCACCGCACCCGGGTCAAACGGGTCTGCTGCCCCTGCAGTGACGAGCGTGGGGCAGCGGATCTTTTCTGCCGATCCCTCCAGGGTCATGTCCATGTAGCCGGCATAGAAGAGCGCCGGGGAGCTGGCATTGAAGACAAACATCCCGTGTTCGGTCATCCAGCGGGTGCCGGTGTTCTCGGCCATTGCCTGTTGCATCATGGCGTTGAATGCGGCCGGGTC
>DANA01000117.1 GCA_002508495.1 Methanoregula sp. UBA276 | reverse complement strand
CTGCCGTGGGGCACACAGGGGCGGGTGCTGGTTCTCCTCTCGGCCGGTATCGATTCGCCGGTTGCGTCGTGGCTTGCCATGAAACGCGGCTGCGAAGTCACGCACCTCTTCATGGACGCCGGCCGCTGGGCGGGCGCCGATGTCACGGCGGCGGCGATCGAAAACCACCGGAAACTTTCCTTGTGGTGTGCCGGAAACCCGGTGCCGCTCGTCATTGCCCGTGCCGAAGATCTCTTTGACCAGATGAGCCGGCTCAAGGTCCCGCCCCGGTACCGGTGTGTCATCTGCAAGCGATTCATGCTCCGGGTGGCGGCCCGGCTTTTAAAGAACGAGGGGGCGCTTGCCGTCGTAACCGGGGAGAGCCTGGGCCAGGTCGCGTCCCAGACCCTGGCAAACCTCGCTGTCATCGCCGGCAGTGTAACCGTTCCTGTCCTCCACCCGCTGATCACCTGGGATAAGGAGGAGACGATCACGCTTGCACGGCGGATCGGGACATTCGATGCAACGCCGGGCGATCTCGCCTGCCGGGCAGTACCGAAGATGCCGGCAACCGCTGCGGTCTCAGAAGAGATTGCCCACTGGGAGGAGCGGCTGGCAATCGATGAGCTTTCACAAGAGGCCTGCACGGGGCTGCGTTTCGTCACGGCATGCGACGGCAGGATTACTGCCGACAGCAGGTCCACGGAAGAGTAATGTAAATTCCCGGCCTGACCGGGGAAAACTCATAAAAACACCCGGATGGTTCCGGCGTTCCGGCCCTTTTGTGTATGGCTGTTTCGGATACGATGGGAACGGAGTTCCGGAATCCGGCCATTGTCCCGTACCGGACAGTGCTCCGCTCCCCCCGTGCGACAGCGTGGCGCTGGAGGGGGAGTTTCATGGTGGGGAAACCGAAGATTCCGGAAGGTTCCCCAAGTCCATGACGTAACCACCGGAAATCCGGATACTACGATCACGGGCGAACCGCCGGGGGTGCCGGTCCACCGGCCATATTAAATACCGGTAAAAATAACCCGATGGTATGACCCGGGACCAGACCGAGATCCAGGTACAACTCCCAGCCGGCCTCTTGGAGAAAGTGGACACGATAGCGAAACTCAAGTACCAGAACCGGAACGATGTCATCATCGATGCCTGCGCCTATTACTGCCAGTTTTATGATATGCACAACGAGCAGCGATCGGAAACGATGCGAAATGTCCTCTTCGACCTTGCCCGGCATGACGACGAGTTCAGAAGGACGCTCCGGGATGTGTTCACGGACGGCTCGAACCAGGGCGGTTCGCACGAATAACCCGGGATATCCCGGCCCGGCCTTCCCGCTCTTTTTATACTCTGGAGAAATCATTTGAAGTGATGATGGGGGCAAACTGCCCCCATGCCCTCTTTAAGATGGTTGCCGCCGCACCCGTTTAGGCGCCTTTCGCGGCGGCCTCAATTTCTGTTTTGTGAAAACAATTTTTATCAGGAGTATCCCGTACAGGTAGTGCGGAGGCATCGCATGCGCTGTTGAGCCCCCTCGGGGGCAGGGTTGGCGAGAAGGGGGGTACTATTTTTCCGGAATGAGGGTTTCTCCAGAGATTATTTTTAGGATCGCACTTGCTTCGCCAGCGCCGCCCCCCAATACGTTTACAAGAGTCTCTCTGCTGTCGCGATGATGGTCTTTAAGGCCTTGACCCGGGCAAACCACTTGTCATTAGACGCAACCACCGTCCACGGGGCATAATCCGTGCTCGTCCGGGCCAGCATCTCGTCAACTGCCTCCTCGTACAGGTCCCATTTTTCCCGGTTGCGCCAGTCTTCATCGGTGATCTTGTGGATCTTCAGGGGATCGGCAGCCCGCTGCTGGAACCGTTTGAGCTGCTCATCTTTACTTATCTCAAGCCAGAACTTGACGATCCCGCCACCGGAAGAATAGATGAAGTCCTCCTCCATCTCGTTGATCTCGCCGTACGCCCGCTGCCACTCGCTCTCGGAGCAATACCCCTCCACCCGTTCCACGAGCACCCGCCCGTACCAGCTCCGGTCGAAGATGGCAATATCCCCGCGGGGCGGGAAATGCTTGATAAACCGGCGGAGATAGTGGTGCTGCTGGTCGTGCGGGGTTGGTGCGGCAACAGGGACCACGTAATACCCGAGCGGGTTCATGAACTGCGCAACCCGCGTGATGTTGCCTCCCTTGCCGGCCGCGTCCCACCCCTCGTACGCGATCAGCAGGGGAATTTTGCGCTTGAAGAGCAGGTAATGAAGTTCGAGCATCTCGATCTGGAGATCGCCAAGCGTCTGTTGCAGTTCGTCTTTTGCATAGATTTTCCCGGGATCGGCCTGGCGTTTCACCGGGATCTTTTTGGGCTTTGTGCTATCCTTATTCTTGTGCTTTTTTGTCGTTCCTTCCCGTTCAGCGTCGATCCTCTTCTCCAGCATCTTGATGATTGCAGAATAGACCTTCAGGATAGCGTAGCGCCGGTCCGTTCCTTCGACAAGGGTCCAGGGCGCATAGTCCGTATCGGTCTTCTGGATGAACCCGTCAATCAGGGGGAGGGAATCTTCGTAATGCCGGTGGATGTTCCAGATGGAAGGGGTCACCAGCCACGCGGTGAGCGGGTTGTGTTCCCGTGCTTCGAGACGGAGTTTCTGCTCTTCTTTGGTGATATGCAAAAAGAACTTGAGGACAACGGTGCCGTCATCAGTGAGTTGCCGCTCGAAATTGTTGATCTGGTTTGCCCGCTCTTTTAAGGATTTTTCCCAGGTATGCTTCTGCATCTCTTCGGTTATTGCCCGGCTGTACCAGCTCCGTGCAAAGAGGGCGATGCGCCCTCTTGGCGGTGTCCGTATCCAGAACCTCCAGAGAAACGGGCGGGCACGCTCCTCGTAGGTTGGTTTCTCTACGGCATGAAGGGTATACCCGCGGGGATCGAGGGCATGGACGATCTCGTGCATGGTCATCGTGATACCGGCTGCGTTCCAGCCTTCGATGACGATGACCACCGGGATCTGCTGTTCATAGACCGTGCGCTGGAGGACGTTCAGGCGGTCCTTGTACCCCGCGAGGGTCTTGTCGTACGAACCCTCATCCGCCTTTTTCGTCAGGTCCAGTTTGTCGAGCATGCCCGTCCTGCCATCCCCCGCGTCTGAACGATGGGTAGGGCATGAGGAGTAATAAACTCTCTTACGGACCCGGGTCAGGGAGGGGATCAGACCGCCCGCAGGATCATGAGGGTGATGTCGTCGAATTGCGGGGTGTCACCGGCATGTGCCGTGATGGCATCAAGGATCGCCGCCATGATCTCCTCTGCCGGGCGGTGCCGGTTCTGCGTTATCACCGCATAGAGCCGCTCCTCCCCGAACTCCTCTTCTGCACGGTTGATAGCCTCCGTCACCCCGTCCGTGTAGAGCACCAGCACATCGCCGGGTTGCAGGTCGACTTTCACGGACTGGAGGTCCACGTCATCAAGCACCCCGAGGGCAACCCCCCGGGCTTTCAGGAGACGGACGGACGAGGCTTCACCCTGCAGGAGGCAGGGGGGGTTGTGACCGGCATTGACATAGTTCAGCGTCATTGCCTGGGAATCGAGCACCGCGTAGAAGAGGGTGACAAACATGTTTGACTTTGAATCCTCGTAGATCATCCGGTTGGCATGCGCGATCGAGAGCGCCGGGTCGGCATTGACGAGCGTGCTTGCCCGGATCAGGGTGCGGGAGAGCGCCATGAAAAGTGCCGCCGGGACACCTTTTCCGGAGACATCGGCAATAACCAGGCCCCAGCGGTCGGTCCCGACCGGGATGAAATCATAGAAATCGCCGCCAACTTCCAGCGCCGGGATGTTCCTTGCCACCAGTTCGACACCGGCGATTTCGGGTGCGGCATCGGGAAGGAAACTCTGCTGGATCCCTTTTGCAATCTCCAGCTCCTTAGAAAACCGCTCCTTCTCCGCAGTGGTCCGCTGGAGTTCGTCCATGTGGTTCCTGAGGCTTGCTGCCATACCATTGAACGAGCGGGCAAGATCTTCGAACTCATCGCCGGTATGAACATCGACCCGGTATTCAAGGTCACCGGCCCCGATTGCCTCCGACCCGCGCCGGAGTTCCTCGACCGGCCGCGTAATGATACGGGCGAACAGGACGGAAATTCCCGATACGATAATGAAGAGGAGGACAAAGAGGGTGACAAACAGGTTCCGTGCCGCGTCCATCTGCGTGTTCAGGTACGCTGCCGTTTCATCGGTAGCCTCTACAATGCGTTCCCGCGTCTCCTCGGCCGGGGCGATGATATCCTCGACCGGCATCACAATGGCAAGGCTCCAGTTGACGGATTCGACCGGGGCATACGCGATGTATTTCTCTTCCCCGCCGAGCATGACCCGCGCTGTCCCGCTCTCCCCGGCCACCATCTTCGTTGCAACGGACCGGATGGCTTCGCTCTTGGCCGCAAGGAAGTTCTCGGTGGTAAAGGATTCGTCCCATTTCTGGTCACCGTTCGTGATGCCGGGGCGGGATATGACATTGCCGGTGCTGTCGAGGAGGAAGGCGTAGCCCCGTTCCCCGATCTGCGTATTGATGATCTGGGCGTTGATGGTATCGAGGGTTACATCCGTGCCAACAACCCAGGCAGAACCGGGCCCCCCAGGCCCCACCGGCCGCGAGCAGGTGACCATGAGCCCTTTTCCCCCGGCATCGACGTACGGGTCGGACCAGACCAGTTCACCTGCATCCTGCGCCTTCACAAACCAGTCGCGGGCCCGGGGATCGTAGGTGGAAGGGACACTGTCAAGCCACGGGGCGACCCAGAGAATGCCGGAACCGGTCCCGATATAGATCTGGGTGAGCCGGCGGTCCGATGCCAGCAGGGGATGGAGCAGGTCATCGGCCAAGGAGAGCGCAGCGAGATCCGATAAAACCGCGTCCCTGCTGACCCCGGGTGCAAGGATATACACCGAAGATGTTGCAGGGTTGGCCGGCCGCTCGGCCTGCGAATACAGCGCCCGGGCGGGTTCCCCTGCGGGGCGATCCTGTACCGTTTCCGCGTAGGCGGCAAGGGTATTCATAGCAGAGGCTACCTGCAGGAAGACCACGTTGCTGATATCGGCTTGGTCGCGGGCAATCCGCAGGAGCGAGGACTCGGCGTTCCCGGCAAGCGCCGTGGTGCTGTCCGAGACGGCACGCTCACCAAGGCTGCTGCTGCTGTCAAGGGCATAGGAGCCCATCTCCCCCATGGTCGAGAAAGCCAGGATCCCGGCAATACCCAACGCTGCCATTGATAACGACAGGA
>DANA01000083.1 GCA_002508495.1 Methanoregula sp. UBA276 | reverse complement strand
GGCGGGGAAAAAATAACTGCCTTTTACTCTCCAGGGAGGGATCCCAGAGCAGCCCGGTGCTATCTTTCCTCATGGCACAGCCGGACTTACGGGGCCCGGCTATCGCTCATCCCGCTCCCCCGGGTATCGATTGCGACCGGGCTGCACGTTGCCGGGCAGAAGATAAAGATCGCGTGCAGGGGCGTGATCTTTTTAGAAAAATCGAGGAGCGTTTTTCATTTCGAAAACGGATCCTGATTTTTTGCCGGAAAACGCAACGCGGTTGTAACCTGAAAATCGCGTTCCGGTTTTGTACGGAGTACCCGGGTGGTAATTCCACTCGCAAAGAGTCAAAAAAAGAGAAAAAGTCAGGGCGGAGGGAATTATCCCCTGCCCCGTTGTTCGTTGTGCTGTTCTCACGCTTTCCCGATGTGGTCGAGGACCCGGTCCCAGACCACGAGGAGCCCGGGGATGATGACATAGGCGAGGAGTCCCGCCCCGAGGAAGGCGCCGGTGATGATGAGTTCGTTTTCCATCATCGCACCTCAGGCGAGAGCCGCTACGGTGTCTGCCCAGGTCTCGACCTTGCTCTGGATCGCATCGGCCGAGAACGAGGTGAGGGTCACCCGGTCCCGGCTGAAGTTCACGTAGTAGATCTCCCCGTTGGGGTCGTGGCACTTCAGGGTCGAGGTGTAGCGTTCGTTCCCGAAGTCCCGGACCGGTGTCCCGCCAAGGCCGGTGGCGATCGCGGGGTCTTCAACAATGTGGTTGGCGACCGTGGTGAATCCCGCGATGGTCGGGGAGCGGATCGTGATGAGGGCAATGGGTTTTGCCACCGTATCCTGGTACACGATCCGTGCCGTGTATCCTTCCCTGCTGCACAGGACTCCCGGGTAGTCTGCCCCTGCCTGGTTGTAGGGGGTGCACCCGAAGGGGTTGTTCGTTACCACGCCCTTGACGATGTTGTCGAATGCCGTTACATCTGCAAGCGGCTCCGCGAGTTTGCGGAGTGCGCTTTTTGTTTCGCTGGTTGGCGTAAAGTCTGCCATGTTTTGTTTCCTCCGTTGTTGTTTTTCGTACGGGAGATCCTCCGGATCTTCCGTATCCTGTCTTGTCGAAGACAGGTCGCGACCTGTCTTCTCCCCGGCGAGGTCGGATGACCCCCCGGATCCGCGGGCGCCCTTGGACAAAACAGCATTGGACTGGCTTATTTACATCCTTGGCTGAATAAAAAAAATTGAGGGGGAACGGAGCCCGTTTACGGTATCTACAACCGAAATTGCGGCGGAAATGGTCCCCGAAGTTTTTGCAAAAACGGGGTACTGCCGGTGAGATGGCGGCAATTATCGGGCCTGAATTCCGGGATCCCGGTTTCGATCCAATCCCGCCCGGAAAAATGCAATCACGATCCTGATCGCGATAGAAATTTTGATCCGGATAAATCAGACTTTGAATTTCATTTTAAGCAATTTTCATCGTTCGGGTGTGAACGCACGTTCATGGGTGTTTCTACTGAGCAAATATTTCCCGTCATTTTGGGAATTATCGGTGCAGGGGGTATTTCTGCACAATTCTTTTTAGAGTGAATACAATCTCTTCTTCTCTCAAGTTAGTACTGGGATTGTGTTACCCCCGCCCCTGCACTCCAGCCTTCTCTTTGAGTCGCACCGGGTTATACAACACCATCAATGCAGTGGGGAGAGCGACGATATTCCATGCGGATTGCATGATGGGGGAACAAAGAGTACGTACTATTAGTAACTATACATCTCCTGAATGCAGTTCAGGCAAAATTGTCTTGCTGGTCTGAAAATTTCCTGGATATCTTCAAATTCCCGAACTGACCAATCGTCTTTTTTCGATGCCAGCAATCCCTCACATACGCCCCCCATCGTCCCCATCAAACCGGTTTCTGAAAAGATAACCACATATTTTGCGGATTTCTTTCCACATTCATCCAGTGTATTTAACCGTTCGATCTCCATGGAAACCGATTGGGCCAGATTAGATGGTTCGCCTTCGTGTTCCCTGGGAAGGACAAAAATATGGATGTCACTATCTTTGATCAGTTTTTCACTGAATTTCCGATCACAGGTCGGATCTTTTTTCTTGCGTTCATGTTCAGACCGTTTATCCAGGTCTTCTGATATCCGGGCGTGGTACCCATCATCGCAAAGGTATTTTTTAAATGCGAGCAGTCCGGTTTTTCGTGATTCGCAAAAAGAGCCAAAAATGCCAATTTTCGTCTTTTGTTTGAGGGATACCAGCTGCTTGTTTCGCTGAGCGAAATAATCAACCGACTCTTTCGAAAATGGCATTATAATATTATTTAGTTATATTGAGTATAGTTATTCTTATCAATGCGATGTGAAAGTATTATCAAAAGGATTATGAGTTACTAATTAGTAACTAGTTAAGTGGTCGTAACTATGGATGAACATGCTGTCCGGCATTACCTGAATCAGGTTCCGGTTGAGATCCGTGAAGCGATCATGGAACTTGATACCCCGTATAAATGGGCGATTTATATCGCGCTGACTGTTGAGGGGGACAAATATTTCAACCAGCTGAAAAAGCAGTTCAATGCGAATCCAAAAACCCTCACGGACATTCTCAAATCACTTGTAGCGAGCGGTCTTGTTGATCGGAAGGTCAAGCAGCTTGTTGATGTCGGTGATACCAACAAGAACTACTATACAACAACGAAACTTGGCGAGAAATTGCTGATGAATCTCTATGAGGTTGTGTTGCCACCATTGTTAGTTGGTGAACCACAGAGCGCCCATGTAGAAATTATTGAGCCCGCGGCAAGTGAGCCTGAGGAAATTCATATCCCAAGACAAAATCTTGCGTTTGACTTGCCTGAAAATCACGAACTACTGAAAATACAGTTGGAAGGTGCACGAACATGACAAAGAAAGCTAATACCATGATAATTGCTGATGCAAATAAGGAAAAAGACCAGACAATGAGTGTCGATATAGGGAAGTGTTATCAGTTTAAACCGGAAGATTTCGAGATCGAGGTCACCAGCGAACACTATTCCAATAATTCCTTTATCCAGGTCATGAACCAGGATGTTTTTGTTGATTTCATGCGGATACCGGGCGTGAAAAAAGACGGGAAGATGGTAGCCAGTGCAACCAGAATTTATATGACGCATGTCCAGGCTGCGAAACTGGCAAGATCACTTCAAAGTGTTCTGCAAAGTACCCATGAAGCCGGTCGGATGGAAGTATACCCGCCGAAGAAATAATTAGAAAATCTTCTTTTTTTATCCTGCCACCTGCTTCCCCACCGCCCCCGCCAGCCGCCCTCTCTTTCAGCTGTGATTCGAGGGCATCGCACAACGCCATCAGTGCATCAACCTTCGCGACGATGCGATGTTGTTCGGCGAGCGGGGGGAGGGCACGAAGATAATGAAGTTCTATGCAGATTTTCGTAGTTCTAGAAACGTAAAAATGAATCTGTCTTAAGGTACTGTTGATTCTTATGTCAATGTCTAAAAATTGGAGCACATATCTGCATTGGATGTACAGCTGTACCATCAAAAACGAAGTCATAATGGGGTGTATCTTCGCATCGTAACCTCACAACCCAGAGGAAACGGGGCATTGGTTTGAGTAGCAACTCCTGTTTATTCTCAAAATCTTGACTGACAAGAAATTGCTTGTAATCTCTAATATCAGTAAGGAAAAGATCAGCTCTCGAATTCTCATTGATGTTTCCGCTTCGTATCATGATATCCAGAGGATGTTTGTATTTTTTCAGGAATACTTCATAAATACGGGCGAAACCCAACCTGATTTTCGGATATACCGGGATCAGTAATCTTGTTACAGCAACATCCGAATACCCACTATCCAGCCAGGAATTCTTCCAAGTGTAAAAATTACCATTCTCCTTTGGGAATACCGCGCTGTATGGTCCAATATTATCGTCATGGACATAGAGTTCTTTCACATCTCCATTTTTATGACGATATCCGCTAATCACAACCGCATGATAATCGGGTTGAGTCTCATGATCCCGCAATTCCAATCCTGCAATTACCGGTAATCCCAGTTTTAGGTAAGCTTTGACGATATCAGATACAATGTCGTCATGTTCGTAGTCATCCACACCTTTGAACTCTTCAGGTTTGATAAATTCTGTCTCAAGGCCAATAAAATTGAAGTAATTTTTCATCTGGTACAATGACAAACCCTCTGACGGGAAATTACGGCAGTCTAATGGGAAGGCAACAGATTTTTCCGTGACCTCAAACGGTGACTGCATGGGAATCCCGAAAAGTTTTACCAGAGGAAACAGCGAGATCCAGCATGCGATCGTGGCACATGCCCCGACAGCCGTATCCTGAACTTGGAACGGGAGGGAGTCGATAGTCAGTGGAATGCCGAAAAGGGATACCTGATATGGATCTATCAAATATTCCCGGAGTTCTCCTTTATTTTTATAGGGATAGGTTGCAAGGAGCGTCCTGCCTATTAAACGATGATTGTTCTTGTCCGTTATAGGTTTGACAACCACGAAACCCAAGTATTTTTTATTTAGTTTGTTCAGAAATGCAGTATCATTTCTGTTAAGCGCCTGCTTGAATTCCTCCTCAGTAAATGGGAAAGAGAAAAAATGGTACCGCTCTGTCAATTTGCCAGCGTCGTCAAAAGATCGTGCGTAAAATTTTGCATAATCAATCAGGAAATCTTTGTCGATGTATTTTGATTCGAATACACAGGTCTTTGCTTTGATAGCTTTAAGGTATCCCAGTAAATATCTGCTGACTTTTGAATCATCCAGCGGGTTGACGGCAGGATTGAATGGAAAAACGAGGGGGTTAGTTGGGGGCGCTCTTGGCATTTTATATCGTAAACGGCTTGAAGAGATCCTCTTCTTTTAAAGTACTAATCCGTTTGTAAAGTTTTTCCGCGCCTTTGATGGTTTCAGGACTGATAGGTTTTGCAAACTTCTTCCTGATTTCATATAACTTAGGTTCTACAACCATTTACACCACATCTAACCTTAACTCAACGTCCCGGGTCTATTAGGCCAGTGAGAGTTGTGGTTCTCATATGTTTGTCGTTCTGGCATTTGGCAGTTAGCATCGGGTACGGGAATGGGACAGAGAGTGATGTATTTTAATATTATTTAATTATACCTGATTTAATGCGCTAAAAAAAAGGAACCGGTTTGTGAAATGCTCGGAAATAGAGCAAACCAAGCCAAAATCGCTGATGCTTTATCATCATTTCATCCCGCCACCTGCTTCCCCACCGCCTTCGCAAACCGCTCCTGCACTCCCGCCCTCTCTTTCAGCTGTGATTCGAGGGCATCGCACAACGCCATCAGCGCATCGACCTTCGCAACGATGCGGTGTTGTTCGGCGAGCGGGGGGAGGGGGACGACGGTGTTTATTGCGTCAACAGTCCCTAATCTCGGCATTTTTATTCCGTATGTCTTTGAATTAACATAAGAGAGGAAGCTGGGAGTTTTAAGAGCGTACATCAAATATTTTGGATCAATGTCCAGATATGGACGGATGGGAACAATTTCGGTTGTACAATAACCGTCCTCGTCAGCGACAACAACTTTATTGAGATACGGACGCAATTTTCCGTAAAGAACATCACCTTTTTTAAATCTGGACTTCGAGCTCAGGGATTGGCGATCTTTGAATCTAACTTTCTGAAGGATTCTTGAAGTGTCTTTTTCGATATCTTCAAGATCGAAAACCCATGACTCCTCAGAGATTTCTTCGGATGAGACTTTTATTTCGGCATTATAGTAAGCAATCTCCCCTAATCGGGTCAAAACCCAGTTTTGAGGGAAGGATTGTCCAATATCATTCTCATCGATGAGTTCAAGCCTACTATCTCGTTTGATTTTCCCTTCCTTGACCAACCTCTCTTTCTCTTTCCGGATCCTTTCAACTAACATATCAGCGGGTTCATCCCCCATCTCCTGCCATACCAGACGCCCCTGCACCGCCAGCTGCAAAATCGTCTGCCGGAGCACCGCCACATTCTCCGGGCAATCCAGGACCAGATCGAACGCATCGCACACCTGCGCCCACTGCCGCCCGAACTCCTCCGGGCTCTCCGCGTTCTGCAATCCCGCAAGGCTCGCCGTGCCGAGCTTGAGGCAGCCCGCCCGCTCCTGCTGCTGTCGGGCTTCGAGTTCATCGCAGAGCGCCATGAACCGGTCGACTTTGGTGACGATGCGGTGCTGCTCCGCGAGCGGGGGGAGGGGAACCGGGATCGAATTCATCTTTGCTTGGTTCATTTTTGGTTGAGCCATCCCGGTAAGGTATGGTCGAAGGTCGATGGAATTGATATAAATTTCTAGATATCGCAGAAATTCCAATGATATTCCGTCTAAAACGTGAGCGTGATTATTCACCCAGTATTTTCCATGAGCAATGAACGCAATTGGTGTTGATCTATTGACAAGATTTGCACCATCCTCTCCAATAAGGAGAAGTGATTTATCAAACAGATATCCATCAATCGAATCGATTACTCCGGATGCTCCGTAATAATCGTAAGATCCATGTCTGGTTGAACGTTCAGCTTTTTCAATAGGGATTCTTTCACCATCTCGATTGAATATAATCTGTCCAAAATAAGTCCAAATCCAGTTTTTTGGAATATTAAACGGTTCATCTGTTTCGGTTAGTGATTTCAAAGGTTTTTCTTTTTGAAGTTTTTTTTCTTTCACCAACCGCTCTTTCACTTCTCTAATCTTTTTCAGCAGTACACTCGCCGTCTCATCCCCCGCGTCCTGCGTCCCGAGTTTCCCTTGCACCGCGAGCTGCAAGATCAGTTCCCGCAGCCTGGCTATGCCCTCCGGTGCAGTAGCGAGCGTAGCGAAGTGCTCGAAGAGGAGGTTATCGGTCATGGCCGGGTTCGCGGGTGTTGGATTTTTCATTGTCTAACTTCCAAAAAATTATCCAACATTGGTCCAACTCATATCCAAGGATCTCAATGGATAACCTTTCATTTCACGATTCGACGCAGTAAATCCGAGAGAAATTATCCAACTGTTAGACAATGGGGCAATCATTTCTTTTTCCCTGACCCTGATGATGGTGTCCCGAGCGATGCCATCAGTTCCCGCTTCAGCTTCTCCCGCGTCTCCGCAGCCTCCGCCCGGATCCGCTCGTACTCGCGGAGCAGTTCCGCAGGATCGCCGAGTTCATCTGGTACCACGTTCGGGTTCTTGATGTCGAGGTTGAACCCGTTCGCGATCACCTGCTCGACCGGCACCCGCCACGCATGCTCGGTCTCGGTGCGGTTCGTCCACCACTCTACCTCGGGTACGAACTCCTCGATCCGGATCGGCTTGGTCTTGTTGTACGATTTGACACCCTTGGGATAGGTGTGCTCGAAGTACCAGATCTCTTTCGTGGGCTTGCCCTTCTCGAAGAAGAGGAGGTTCGTCTTGATCCCGGTATAGGGGGCGAAGACACCGTTCGGGAGCCGGACGATGGTATGGAGGTTGCACTCGGTCAGGAGTTTCTCCTTGATCCGGCTCTTCACGCCCTCGCCAAAGAGGGTGCCGTCCGGCAGCACGATCGCTGCCCTGCCGCCATCCTTCAGGAGGTGCATAATCAGGACGAGGAAGAGATCGGCGGTCTCGCGGGTCTGGTACATGGACGGGAAGTTCGTCTCGATCCCGTCCTCCTCCATGCCGCCGAACGGGGGGTTCGTCACGATCACGTCCACCCGGTCCCGGGCCGAGTAATCCTTCAGCGGGCGGGCGAGCGTGTTGTCATGCCGGATCTGGATCGGGACATCGATGCCGTGCAGCATCATGTTCGTGACGCAGAGCAGGTGGGGCATCGGTTTCTTCTCGACGCCGTGGATCGAGCTCTGGAGCAGGTCTTCATCCTTCGTTGTCTTCACGTCCATGCGGATATCCTCGATCGCACACGCAAGGAACCCGCCGGTACCGCAGGCCGGGTCAAGGATCGACTCGCCGAGCTTCGGGTCCACCATATCCACCATGAACTGCGTTACGGCCCGGGGCGTGTAATACTCCCCGGCATTGCCCGCACTCTGGAGGTCTTTTAAGATCTTCTCGTAGATCTCCCCGAACAGGTGCCGGTCCTCGGTCTTGTTGAAATCGATATCGTTGATCTTGTTCGCGACCTGCCGGATCAGCGTCCCGTTCTTCATGTAGTTGTACGAGTCCTCGAAGACCCGGCGCAGCAGGATCCCGGAACCGTTCGATCCCGCTTCCGCCGGCAGTTCCTTGAGGGTCGGGAAGAGGTCGGTATCGATGAACTTCAGGAGGGTGTCGCCCGTGATTCCCTCGGAGTCCGCGGCCCAGTTCCGCCACCGGAGCCGGTCCGGCATCGGGGAGCGGTACCCTTTGCGCATCAGCTCGTATTCTTTCTCCTTGTCATCGAAGATCTTTAAAAAAAGCATCCAGCCGAGCTGGCTGATCCGCTGGGCGTCGCCATCGACACCCGCGTCCTTCCGCATGATGTCCTGGATCGTCTTGATCGTGGTTCCGACTGCCATAAAAAAAATTCAGCTCCCTTATCTGTCCGCCTCAACACTCGGCGGTGTAAAGACACCGCTCTAGCCGGCGTATTGCTTCAAGATAGTTTGCGCTCCCGCCAAAAATAGTGTTCACTATTTCGAACGGGGTGCCGAACGTGGTGAACGGGTCCACCCGCAGTACCTCCATGCTCTCGATATCGCCGATCCCGCCATCGGAATACTTCGAGAGGAGGGCGTCCAGCACCTTCCGCGCCGGCTCAGCGTATTTCGTGAAATAGTTCGCCTTCCGCACCTTCGCTGCCCGTTCCCGGCGCGACATCGGAGGCTGGCCGAAGACCACGTGGCAGATCAGGTCGAAGGGGTCATAGTCCTTCCCCACCTGCTCCTGCAAAGCCTCGAAGAGTACGCCCTGCTCCTCCAGTTCCTCTAAGATCACGGTCTTCTGCTCCGCCTTCGTCCACGAGGTCAGGAACGCATTCAGCGTAGCGTACTGCTGCGTCACGTTCTTCTTCGTGTAATCCTCCAGCGACTCGGTGATCAGCTTCCCGTCCGCAGCAATGTACTGGACCCGCTCGGCAACAACGGTCACCGGCACATCGTTCACCACGTACTTCATGGCACCTGATGGCTCCCGCGGCTTGGGCTGAGGCGGGGCTATCGGATCGGTCGGGTCATACAGGCTCCCGTCCAGCGGTTCCCCGTCAAAGTCCGGGTCGGCGAAGAGCTCGCTCACCTTCCGGAAGTCCATGATGGTGAAGAAATACTTGTTGTAATCCTCGTTGATCCGGGTCCCGCGCCCGATGATCTGCTTGAACTCGGACATCGACTCGATCCGCTTGTCGATCACGATCAGCTTGCAGGTCTGGGCATCAACACCGGTCCCCATCAGTTTCGAGGTCGTTGCAATCACAGGATACTTCGAGTCCGGTATGATGAAATTGTCCAGCTCGGCTTTCCCCTCCGGGCTGTCGCCGGTTATCCGGACAATGTACCGCCCATTCTCCTTCACGAGATCTGAATTCTCGTTCACGAGATACTGCCGCATCCGCTCGGCATGGTCGATGTTCTCGCAGAAAACGATCGTCTTGTCGTACCGGCCGGTATTTTTCAGGAAGTCCGAGACTTTCCGGGCAACCAGTTTCGTCCGCTGCTCGATAACGAGGCTCCGGTCGAAATCCTTCTGGTTGTAAATCCGGTCCTCGATCTCGTGACCATACTTATCCTTCTGCCCCCGCTCGGGGCGCCATCCCTGCAAATCCTTGTCAAGATCGATCCGGTACACCCGGTATGGGGCAAGGAACCCGTCCTCGATTCCCTGCTTCAGCGAGTACACGTACACCGGTTCCCCGAAATAATGGACATTGGAGACGTACTTCGTCTCCTTCGGCGTCGCGGTCAGGCCGATGTGGGTTGCGGACGAGAAATAATCCAGGATCTCCCGCCACATCGCATCGTCCGCGGCACTCCCCCGGTGACATTCATCGACAATGATCAGGTCGAAGAAGTCCCGGGAGAACTCCTTGTAGATGTTCCTCTCCTCCTCGCTGCCGGTGACTGCCTGGTAGAGTGAGAGATAGATCTCGTAACTCTTGTCCACCTGACGGTTCGTGATCTTCGTCATCGCCGATCCGAACGGTTTGAAATCGTTTGTCTTGGTCTGGTCGACAAGGATATTCCGGTCGGCAAGGAAGAGGATCCGCTTCTTCACCCCGGCCTTCCAGAGCCGCCAGATGATCTGGAATGCCGTGTAAGTCTTGCCGGTCCCGGTCGCCATCACGAGCAGGGCCCGGTCCTGCCCGTTCGCGATCGCCTCGACCGTCCGGTTAATCGCGTTCATCTGGTAATACCGGGGAGTCTTCCGGAT
Organism: Methanoregula sp. UBA276; assembly: GCA_002508495.1. GTDB lineage: Archaea > Halobacteriota > Methanomicrobia > Methanomicrobiales > Methanospirillaceae > Methanoregula. Next base: position 2,814 of record DANA01000083.1, on the reverse strand, counting down.
ATCATCAATATAGTACCCTTGTGTAACGATCTGCTCTTTCCGCTCATCGAGCCCTTTCCATTTCCGGTACCGTGTCCAGAGATCGGTGGGACGGGGAAATTCGTCAAGAGACAACTCGATTTCCATTGGATCATAGCAGCCCGAACGGTCATGGAGCAGGAACCCGTCGCCATTGGAGCTGAACACGAACGGGATGTCCATCATTTCAGCATAGGCAAGCGCCTGCTGCATTCCGGCGCCGACGCTGTGCGTGTTGTCCTTGGCTTCGATGACAGCGATCGGAAGATTCTGTTTATAGTAAAGGATATAGTCGGCCCGTCGCGGCTTGGCCCGGCTCACGGAATTGCCGTTGACAAGAACCCGGCCATCCGTGACATTCACCTCTTCCCGGACCTGGAGGTCGTGGTTCCAGCCGGAGTGAATTATTGCGGGAGTAATGAACTTGGAACAGATATCTCGTTCGCTGAGTTTCTTCTTTTCCAGAGGATCCATTCGGTGATGTTCATTATCATCAACAAGCCGCTAATAACTTTCGATATAATAATAGTCAGTAATATCACAGCCATGGATCCAAATCGTTCCGCATTTTCCCTTTCCCATCGCGATCACGACCGCGATCAAAAACCTCCGCAAAAAAAACACGATCCGATTTTTCCTTTTCAAACGCAAATCGATTTTCCGGAAAAAAACGATCAGCGATTTTTCAAAAAAAATCGGATCGCGATAGAAAAACCGCTACCCCCAACCCATTTCCGGCGTGAACCAACAATTACAGCTCATACAGATCAGCTTAACATTTCACAATCGCTCCGCGTTTTTTCCGGAAAAATCGGATCGCGTTTTTTTATTTTCAAACGACTTCCGTTTTTGAAAAAAAAATCGCGATCATGATCGCGATCAAAAACCGCCCGCGAAAAAACGCTGATCGATTTTCACTGCAAAATCGCGGGGCCGGTTTTCCGCGGCAACCCGGCTCCACAAAAAACCAGGGCCCCGCCTACTCCCCCTTCTTCTCCCCCGCCACCCGCGCAAACGGCCGGTACGGCACGCCCCCGCCCTCGTAGAACTTGCTGAAGAACTCGACGAGGTGAAGACGGATCGAGTGGATGGACGGTGAGAACATCGCAAGGATGATGTTGAGCGTGTGGAGGAGGACGGCAACGATGATCCCGACTGCGGCAATCCCGAGCGCACCCCCCAGTTCGTTTGCCACGATGGCAAGGATGACGGATGCCATCCCGATAGCCATCAGGCGGGCATAGGAGAGGATGTTGCCGACCGTGCTCATGACCTCGATGGCACCGAACGGCCCGGCCCCGTACAGGATCAGCGGCAGGCCGATTATCATCAGCACCGCCGCCCCGTACATCATCCCGGCCGGCAGGGCACCGGCCGCTGCCACGAGCGCGAGGATGATGGCCGAGATGGCAAGGATCATCCCCGCCCGTTCTGCAAGATGGTGCCGGTTCTTCAGGATGATGGCATTGCGGATGCCCAGCGAGAGGCCGAGGAATACGTGGAGAACGCCAACCGAGATGGCAAGGATGAGCATCGGGATGATCGCCTCGGCCCGGTTCCACGTGATGCCAAGGACGTGCATGGGGTGGAGCCAGCCCATGTGCTCGGCAAAGTTGCCGAAGAACTCGCCGTAAAAGTACCCGAAGACGATCGTGGGTATCGAGGAGATGATTAACATCCCGGACATGCTTTGGGCAAACGGGACCGTGGGGAATTTTTTGCGGACAACCAGGCCAAGCGCAAGGATGATGAGGCCGTACCCGATGTCGCCGACCATGATCCCGAAGAAGAGCGGGAAGAAGATGGCAAGGATAGGGGACGGGTCGATCTCCCGGTATTTCGGCACGGCAACAAGGCTCATGACCAGCTCGAACGGCCGGACCCACGTCGGGTTGTCATACCATACGGGAGCGCGTTTCATATCCCCTTCCGTCACCCCCAGCTCGCGGATGACCACCCGGCCACAGAAGATCTCCTGCAGCGCCGTCCTGGTTGCCGGCAGGTGCCGGGCCGGGATCCAGCCCATGATAACGAACGTGTACGCGGACACGCCAAAGTTTATGTAGGACCCGACCTCGTCATGGATATCCCGGAGGTAATCCTGCAGCACGCTCAGTTCCTGGTACCAGAGCGAGGAGAGGCTGGCAAGACGGGTGCTGATGGCAGCGATCTCGGCTGCGTCTCTCTCTTTCTGCTCTTCAATGAGCGCAAACATCTCGTAAAACGGCCGGCCCGTGTACTCTTTTGGCAGCCGCACTTCGTTGACGTTCACCGAGTAGATGAACCCGTGGACCTCCTCGTCATACTTCTTGGGAAAGACCATGATGGTCGCGAGCGTCTCTTCATCGACCGACGTGGAGGTCATCTCGAAATGGTTGCTGGTGATGGTGGCGATCTCCTTTTTGATGAGCTCGATGACCCCGGCATGCTCCTTCTGGATTAAGAGGATCGTGACCTCGAACCCCTCAAGGGTTGGCAGTTCCTTCTCGACCGGCTGGATAATAGAGAGGACTTTTGCGTACCGCTCAAGGGCGGTGATCGCAAGCGTTAGCTCGCTTTTCCGGGAAGCGAGCTCCCGGGTTGTCGTCTCGAGTTCGCGGATGACCTCTTTTGCCCGCAGGAGAACCTCATCGTAGTTTTTTGCATCCAAGCCGGCCCGGAACCGTGCCTGCTGCTCCTCGTCCCTGGTAAGTGAGGGCAGGGTAGAGAAGATCGCCTGGATCTTTCCGAGCACCTCCGCGATGCTCTGGGCAGCATCGTTCCTGACCGGTGAGAGGTTGATCTCGCTCTCCGGAA
>DANA01000113.1 GCA_002508495.1 Methanoregula sp. UBA276 | reverse complement strand
ATCCAGCTGTCAGGTCCCGGCCTGCCTGCTGAAGGTGTCCCGCTGTTCGATCTTGAGGGTGCTGCAGGATCTGCAAGCATCGTTCCGGGCATTACCGGCAATTCATGGAAATTTGCCTGGTATACAGATACGGTCAAAGGTATCGAAAACCTCCAGTCAGGACGGTATACCATCAGAGTATCTGATACAACATACCCGGACCAATCGGCAACAACATCGGTCTACTTTCAGAAACCGGATTTTCATTTTGAAGTAATCCCGGATACTATTATGACCGGTGGCTATGTCCAACTGGCGGGAACTGCTGATAACGGCATTGGCAGTGTCAGGTTTACCATCGCTGATGCCAAAGGCACCATACAGAGCACAGCAGAATCCCTTGTCAGTTCCACGGGATATTTCAACAAGGGCTTCCGTCCCGACCTCCCCCCGGGTACGTATACCATCACGATGTCAAGTCCGGCAGTCAAATCAACATTCTGGCAGTCCCTGAAAATTGAAGGGGCTGGAACAATCCCCACGTCCCCGGTCTACCCGGCAGCTGGTGCAGGACCTGGTACCTTACGTGAACCAACGCCCATTCCCACAACCCCTGTTCCGGCAGGGAACGGGTCGATCCGGGTCACCTCCAATCCCCTCGGGGCTACGGTATTTTTAGACGCGATTATGCTCGGCCAGACACCCCTCGTCCTTGATCCGGTTCCTGCCGGCGACCACCTTGTTGAAATTAAAGCTCCCGGGTACCTAACATACTCTGAAAGAGTGTTCGTGACAGCCGATGAAAATATCCCTATCACGAGCGATCTCCCAAAGGCACCTGCATCGGCGCCGCTATCGTTTTTCGTAATTGTCGGCAGTCTTTTGGCAACGTCGGTCCTGTATTCAGTCCTGCAACGGCAGCAGGTCTCCTGATCCCGACAATTCATATCTTTTTCTCGTTGCTGGATTCAGGACAAGGTTTTTCGTTTTTTACAACGGATGCTATTTCCACAACTGGAGCAGGATCCCGTGATCGAGACGAGGAAATTTTCTTTCATCGCGCATATGCCGGATACTCCGGGCTCCCTTCACCGGGCAGCGGAGATCATCAAAAAATATGACGGTAATATCAACCGCATCCAGTTTGACCGCAGGATCGACCCTGGAACTGTATTTTATGAAGTGACAGCAACCGGGGAGGCATATGCTGCAATCACAAGGGACCTTGCAGCAATCGGGTACCTGCAGACATCATTAAAACCCCTGGATTTTCTCAAGTTTACCGTCGACATGCCACACCGGCCCGGGGCATTACATGAATTTCTTGATTTTATTACCTTAGCGGGTGCGAACATCGCATTCATCGATTTTGACGATAAAGGCCGCCATCCCCACCGGCTTACCGTAAGCCTGAACCTTGAGCAGAGTACTGTTGTGCAGGAACTCCTCGACCAGCTGAAATCCCGGTACCGGCTCGAGATCCTGGAATACGACAAGACCGGAAAGCACCTCGATGACACGGTATTTTATGTCCGTTTTGCACAGGCAGTGCGGGAACTCATTGGCGATTCTGAAGAAGAGTTCCTCCTCTCCTTCCTTGCCGATACCAATCACATGGCGCAGGAACTGATGGACCGGGGATGCAACCCCCACCAGGCATTTGAGAGTGTGCTGGAGACCGGCCGGAGCATGAACCGGACAAACGGGTCCGGCTTTTACGCGGACGTCCAGCGGTTCTCCATCACACCCACGGTAACCCTCCATTGTTTTCAGCCACCCTGCGGGGGGAGCATATTCCTTCTCACCACACCTGGCGAGACCATCATGATCGATACCGGCTACGGCATCTATCATGATGCAGTCGTAACAATGCTCGTGAATTATGGAATCGGGGATTTGGCAGCTCTTTCCCGGATTATCGTAACCCATGCCGATGCAGATCATTGTGGGGGGGCAGGGTTCTTTTCGGTCCCGGTTTACCTGCACCAGGGAACCCTTGATATTCTCAGGACCAATAACCGTGCCTGCGGTTCACGGAGCGATCATGCATCCCTTGATGAATTCTACACCCGGATGATCAACCTCTTCTCCCGGTTCAATACCCCTTCAGATATCCGCACCTTTGATCCTCCCGGCAAGGCAATGCGTGGCATGTTCCCCATAATCGGGAGATTCACCATCGGGGACGTTGAACTGGAAATCCTCGATGGCCTTGGCGGCCATACCCACGGGCAGGTCTTTTTATACTCGCGCAACCATGGCCTCCTCTTCACCGCGGACAGCGTCATCAATTTTTCGAGCCTCACCAAGGAGCGGGCAGATTACAGTTCGCTTGCAGCGTTCCTGGTCACCTCGGTCAATGTTGACAGCGCGAATGCAAGGAACGAGAGGAAAGGTCTGCTTGACCTTGCGCGGGAAACCGACACGGAACTTTCAGGCGCCGGGCGCCGGTGTCTCATCTGCTGTGGACATGGCGCCGTATCAGTTCTCGAAGGAGCGCAACTCATCCCTGCCGGGACCATCGAGCGCTATAGCGCAATAATCCCGGAATAAAAAAACCCCATGCCCTCTTTCCGGAAGCTGATTGCCGTAATGGACACATTCTTGGGGATTTATTTTTCGGGCTTTCGATATTCTCATCTAGTTTGCAGGTGCATCAATGGTAGAAGGAATCATGGAGAGTCACAGGGTACAGGATATGATGCGGCTGATGGCATCAAAGATCCAGTCCATTGCCAACTCGATATCGGATGACAATATCCAGAAGTTCATACGGGAACTCCTGGGAGCCAAACGGATCTATGTTATCGGGGCAGGGCGGTCTGGCCTTGTTGCAAAAGCATTTGCCATGCGCCTGATGCATCTCGGATTGCATGCCTATGTTGTTGGTGAGACCATCACCCCGGCACTGACCAAAGGGGACCTCATGGTGGCGTTTTCCGGTTCCGGTAACACCAAGACCATAGCGGATATTGCCGGAACCGCCCATGAGATCGGAGCGCATATCTGCCTTATCACCTCCAAAGCCGATTCACGTATCGGCCGGATCGCTGAATGCATTGTCATCATCGAGCACCACCGCGATGCGGTAAAAGATGATGCCGTTGAGTTCGAGATCCGGCAGATGCTGGGAGAACACAAGTCGTTTGCTCCGCTCGGAACCCTCTTTGAAACAGCTTCCATGATCTTTGCCGATGCCGTGATCTCCCGCCTGATGGAAATTACCCGGACAGACGAAAGCGCACTTAAAGACCGTCACACGAACATCGAATAATGGAGGAAAACCAATGACATTAAAATTCTCAGACCGGGTTTCCGGTATCGAGATCTCGGGCATCCGGAAGATATTCGAGGCTGCCGGCCCGGGCTCCATCAATCTTGGCCTTGGCCAGCCGGATTTTGACACCCCGCAGCATATCAAGGATGCTGCAATACGGGCAATACAGGAAGGCAGGACCGGCTATACCACGAATAATGGTATTCCGGAACTCCGTGCAGCCATCAGCAGGAAGTTCAGGGTCGAGAACGGGCTTAAGTATCACCCGGACCAGGTCATTGTCACGGCTGGTGCAAGCGAGGCTCTGCATATCATCATGCAGGCGATGGTCTGTCCCGGCGACCGTGTCCTCTGTCCCGATCCCGGTTTTGTCTCATACGCTGCACTGGCAACAATTGCCGGGGGAAGACCGGTCAGCGTCCCCCTGACATCCTCCCACCATATCGATGTCGAGAAAGCCAAGGATTTAATGAACGGGGCAAAACTCATGGTCCTGAATTCTCCCGGTAACCCGACCGGTGCCGTGGAGAGCAGGGAATCCATACAGGCACTCGTGGAGTATGCTGCCGATACAGGAGTCACAATAATCTCCGATGAGGTCTACGAGCACTTCATTTACGGCAAGAAACATTACAGTGCCGGTACATTTGGTGACAATGTCATCACCATCAACGCCACCAGCAAGACCTACGCGATGACCGGCTGGCGTCTCGGGTACCTTGCAGCGTCACCGGAGATTATCGGGCAGTGCCTCAAAGTCCACCAGTACTGCCAGGCATGCGCTACCTCCATCTCCCAGTATGCCGGTGTTGCAGCATACGAGGGGGATCAGAGTACCGTGAAGGTCATGCGGGATGAATACGAAGCCCGGCGCGATCTCATCTGCAATGGTCTGAGAAATCTCGGGTTTGATTTTCCCCTTCCCGAAGGTGCATTCTACGCATTTGTCCCGATGAAAAATGATCTGACCATGAAGATAATTGATGCCGGCATCATTGTTGTGCCGGGGTCAGCATTTGGCCTGAATGCACCGGATTACACGCGGATCAGTTATGCGGCATCGCGCGAGAATATTACTGAAGCACTGGAACGTATCAGCAATATCGTGAAGTGATAGTATGGTAAAGGAACTTTTACGAAAATTATCCAATGCCCATGGTGTATCGGGCAGTGAAGGAAGCGTCTTTTCGATTGTTAAAAAAGAGCTCAAAGGATATGTGGACGAAATTCATGAAGACCCGATGGGAAACCTGATCGCGACCAAGAAGGGCAACAAATTCAAAGTCATGCTTGCCGCCCATATGGACGAGATCGGGCTCATGGTCAAGTATATTGATGACAAGGGCTTCATCCGGTTCGTTGCCCTCGGGGGATGGTACGATCCCGTACTCTTTGCCCAGCGGGTCATCCTGCACTCGACTCATGGGCCGGTGCATGGAGTTATTGGCGGCAAACCCGTGCACATGATGAATGACGAAGAACGCAAGAAAGGGGTCAAAATTGACGATATGTTCATCGATGTCGGGGCGGTTAACCGGGAAGAGGTAGAGTATCTCGGTATTGATGTGGGCACCCCGGTTACCATGGACCGTGAATTTGCCGGACTTGCAAGCACCCGGGTCACCGGCAAGGCGTTTGACAACCGTGCCGGTGTCGCCATGCTCATCAAGACCTTAAAGGAAGTTAAATCCCCGCTCACGATTTACGGGGTATTTACGGTCCAGGAAGAGGTAGGCCTTAAGGGCGCACGCACGAGTGCCTATACCCTTGATCCGGATTGCGCGATTGCAACGGATGTCACCATCCCCGGTGACCACCCGGGCATCGAGCTCAAAGATGCGCCCGTGTCCATGGGAAAAGGTCCGGTTATAACTGTGGTTGACAGCAGCGGACGTGGTCTCATTGCAAACCGGAAAGTTGTGAGCTGGCTGAAAGAAGCTGCCGATGCAAATAGTATCCCGGTCCAGCTTGAAGTGGGCAGTGGCGGGACTACGGATGCCACGGCAATCCACCTGACCCGGGGTGGTATTCCCAGCACGACCGTCAGCATCTGCTCGCGCTACATTCATTCCCCGGTTGAGGTTATCGATCTCGCTGATGTCGAGGCAGGGGTCAGTCTCCTCAAGGCAGCGCTCGCAAAAAAACCGGCATTGTGATTTTTTCCAAATCTCCTTTTTCTCGCTCTTCTCTATTTCAATGGGTAAAGTAAACGATGTATCCATCTGCCATTGCATCGCCGTAACCGCTGCCGGGGCGTCCCTTCTAGTGTGGCGACATTATAGTAATC
>DANA01000025.1:7341-9073 GCA_002508495.1 Methanoregula sp. UBA276 | reverse complement strand
GGTTGCGTTGTTGCACGCAATCGGCACCACTCCCAAAATGCAGATCACGCGTGAACGGAACGTAGGGGGAAAATACCACGCGGAGAAAAAAGAAAAAATTAGATGTATGGGTTGCGGAGTCCCTTGCCGACACCGAAGGTTGCACGGCCCTCAAGGGTCTTCTTGTTCTTCGTGATCTTCTCGTTGGCGAGCTTGGTCACGAGTTCAAGACCGGGCTTGACCTTCTCGATGGGCTGGGTCTCGAAGCACCCTGCTGCCATTGCCTTGCCCCAGACCGAGTCACCGATCTTGGAGCGGACAAAGACGGTCGACCAGCCATCGGGGCTGCCGACTGAGCCGGTGGAGATGTCACCGAGGTTTGCAACATAGTCAAGGCAGACGTGGCAGCCGGGCTGCTCGTACTTGTGGGTCACCTTGAGCGGCAGCTGGACTACCTGTCCGCGCTTGCCGTATACCCAGAACTTGCCCTTGCCGATCTCCATCTTCTTGACGGACTGGAGCTTCATCGCAGCGTGGTCTTCCACGAGCTGGAGGATGCTCTGGTAGGGGAAGTTCTCCATGCAGAAGATACCGACTGCAAGGGCGATGCTGGCGCCGACGTTGCGCATGCCGATCGGGTACAGCTGGGCTTTCCGGACTGCCTGCATCTGGCACGGGGTGCCGACGATACCGACCTTGTCCAGGCCGAAGCTGCGGGTTGCCTCCTTGATGAGGGCAATGTTCGGGCTGATGTTGTACTTGGTCCCTGCTGCTTCGAGGAGTTCAGCTTTGGTGTTGACGATCGCCGGGATTGGTCTCCAGGGTTCGATCATGTCAAAGCTGCTGTTGTCCTGGATGCACTTGGACGGGTACTTTGCGTAGAATTCCTTGTTCGCCGCAACGATTGCGCCGTCAATGATGCCCTCATCGAGGGCAAATGCGAACAACTGGGTGACGATACCGCCATCCTGGGCGTGCTTGAGAAGCTCCTTGTCGGTGCTCCGGGCTGAGACGCATGATTTGTAATTTCCGAGTTCTGCTCCCATTTCAATCACCTTCACTGGAGTGCCGCCATTATGGCCTCGTTGATCGCCTCGTACTGGCTGATGACATCCGTGTTGAAGAAGCTCCTCGGGCACTGTGCATAGCATGCGCCGCACTTGATGCAGAGATCGCGTTCAACATTGGGCTTGCCATATTCCATGGTGATTGCACGGACCGTGCAGGATGCTGCACAGCTGCCGCATCCCATGCAGAGACCCTGGTTGATGACATCGGTAATCAGGTCGCAGCCGCAGGATTCGTTACCCCGTGCTGCAAGGTCCATGAGCGGCTTAAGGTATGCGGTTGCAAGATCCTTCTGCTCTTTGGTTCCCTTGAGGAGCAGGTATGCCATGACACAGACATTCCTGATCTGTTCGGGGGTCGGCGCGCAGGCCGGAATGAAGACATCTACCTTGATGAGATCCCCGATTGGAACGTATGATTCCATCTGGGGCTGGTTCTGCTGGCCACCGCGGGCGAACCGGGTGATGTTACCATAACATGCGCAGCCACCCATTGCGACGACGATCGCCGCATTCTCTCTTGTCTGCTTGATTTCATCTACTGAACATTTGTCCTGAAGACAAACGGAACCCTCGACAAGCGCTACATCCATCTTGGGGATGTGGCGGACATCGGCAAGTGTCAGACCATAGACGAGGTCTGCGTACTTGTCCAGAATTGTCAGGAGCCCGCCGTAGTTGTCTGC
>DANA01000025.1:0-7301 GCA_002508495.1 Methanoregula sp. UBA276 | reverse complement strand
TGCGTCAGCTTTGCTCGGTGCAGTCGCAGGTTTCTGCGGTGCCGTTTTGCTGGCGCTCTTCTTTCCGAAGATCCATTCGAGAAAACCCATTTTCCACCCCTATTGTTTCCAGTATAACCCGAATTGTTTTCGGTATCGCTTTCTGGATTTCTTCAGAAAGCCCGATCTCAAACTCAGGGGCTGTTACCCGTTTTGGCTGGACCCCGATGATCGTAATATCGATTTGGTCCTTGATGCGCTGGAGCGGTTCGGCAAGGTCCCATGAATGGGCATCGCGGTAGGCACCCGGTGGCAAATCCTCAGGCTTAAGCTTGGTGATCTGTCCCGGTTCTGCCCCGTAATCGGCAATGTCGACGATGATGAGTTTCTTTGTCACTTCGGGATCAAGCAGACTAAAAACAAAATGCGGGCCGCCAAGGCCCGCATCCACTATTGTCACGTTGTCGGGAAGCGAGAGTTTCTGCATCTCTTCGATTACTGCCGGGCCAAAACCGTCATCGGCATACAGGGGGTTTCCACACCCTGCAATCACGATCTCCGAATACAGCATCGCGGGCAACTCACTGGATGAGCTTCTGGGCAATGATCTTCTTGTCCTCATCCACGACGATCATGTGGGTTGCACATGATACACACGGGTCGTACCCGCGCATGATAACCTCGGTAAGCTGCCAGGGTGCACCCTCGAGTGCCTTGCTGCAGGTTGCGAAGTTCCAGGTGGTCGGGACAAGCAGGCTGTAGTACTGGACCTTCCAGTCCTTGACGCGGGCAAGGTGGACGTCCATTCCACGGGGTGCCTCGTTGGCTGCCCAGCCGAGGGAGCCGTCGCCGTCGGGGATGTAGTCTGCAACGACCTTCCCGTTCGGGTTGAGCTCGTCGATGCAGTCGATCATCTCGTACAGGCAGTCCTGGTATTCCATCTGGCGGGCGACCTGCTGGCCGATAGTACCCTTCTCGTCAAAGTTCTTGAACTTGACAAGCCGGGCGCGGGGGCCGACTTCCACCGGCTGGCCGTCGTACATCGGGATGCCGGTGCAGGCGTCCATCTGGGGGTTGGTCTTGGTGCCGACCTTGGTGGTGCCGCCGATCGGGTACTTGGGCTCTTCGAGCGTGACTTCCATCTCGCCCATGTACCAGTCGTACGGGCGGGCTTCGGTGAACCTGCGGGGATCCCATACGGGGTCTTCGTCAAGGCTGGAGGTGCCGTAGAACGGGTGGACTGCAAGGTAGCCCTGGTCGTGGTACCCAAGGGTCTTGGGCAGCGGGACTTTCATACCGCCGACATCGACCCAGTCGCGCTTCTGGTAGTTGCGCAGGACCGCGATCATGAACTCTGCCTGCTCGTGGGCAAGCTTGACACCCTCCTTGGCAAGGTCGTACATCTTGATCTTTGCCTGCTCGGAGCAGTTGCGGTACATACCGCCGATACGTGGGTTGCTCGGGTGGATCGCTTCGCCACCGGAGATCTGGCCGATAGTCTGGGCAATCTCGCGGAGGCGCTGGATGCGCTTGGCAACCGAGCGGACGGGCTCTTCCGGGGAGAACGGGTTGATCTTGGTCTCCGTTCCCGGAATGTACAGGTCCGGCAGGGTCAGGATGTTGTGCAGTGCATGGCTGTGGAGCCGGTTTGCGGCCTGCAGGATATACCGGAGCAGTTTTGCATCTCTTGGGACCTCGCACTTGACGGAAGCTTCCATCGCTTCCACTCCTGCGAGGCAGTGTGCAATCGGACAGATACCACAGACACGGGACGAGATCTTGGGGACCTGTTCGGGGGTCTTGCCGATGGCAAGTTTCTCAATACCCCTCACCGGGGTAATGGAACACCAGTTTCCCTTTTCAACGATGCCCTGGTCATCGACCTTAAGCACCAGTTTGGTGTGACCCTCATGTCTTGTGGTTGGGGAAATCTCTACAACTTTCGACAATATTATCGCCTCATTTTATGTTGAGTTGTTCAAATTACGGTACAAAATTACTCTATACATCTCTCATCTCTAGAGATAATTTGAGCGCACAAAGTACGTTCAACTCTATGTTACACGAAGCCCGTTATAACCTTTATGACTTAATCCTGTGTGGGAATAAAAGTGGATTGGCGTGAATTTTTCGATTTTTCGAAGGAAAAATGGTTTTTCAAAACAGCGCAGATAAAATGTGAAGCCGGAAAAAATATTGGCTACGCATTATTTTTAAAAATATTAAATGGGCTTATCATGGAGATTTTCAGTCTTTTTGGGAATCCCCGTTCAATTCATTGACCAATTCGGCAATAGTGGCCTTGCGCTCCGCATATGCATCGTGCTGGTGAATGCTCTCCTCGTTGGTCTGCTTGATCATGACCACGGAATCCCCGCTCAGGTACTCAAACTCAGCCAGGACTTTCTTTGCCATCTCCCGTACGCAGTCTTCCACGAACCGCGGATTTTTATGCGCGGCAAGAACCACGTGCCCCTCGTCGCCCCGTTTCAGGAGTTCGTAGATGCCGCTGCTCATCGATACTTTGAGAATCGCGATGATCTTCGAGAGGTCTACGTGCTGGTCGTCATCGGTCTCAATGCAGAGGAAGCCTTTGCCCCGCTGGTTGTGGGTTGCCATCGGCACTGCGGCGAAGAACTCATCGATCTTGTCCCTGCTGACATCAAGCCCTTCAAGAACCCGCATGGCCCGTTCCTTCATGATGTTCTGGGCACAGGGGCAGGCCGTCATGCCGGTCACTTCTGCACCAATGCTTTTCCGGACAATCGGTGCCTTGAACGTACGGCGGGCAACCGCCTTGGCATGGACCTTGACCACTTCATGGCAGGCAGTTTTGCTGACCGGGGTCTCCCGCTTCACCATGAACTCGCTCCGCATGAAGACCTCGGTCCTGTCCGCGTACTCGTGACGGTCGAGGAGCTTGCGGGCAACAACGCTGCAGAGGTTCTCGATCTCGTTGACTTCCCCGTCAATCGCCTGCTGGAGCACCTCATCGATGACCTCAAAATTTCGCGAGAGGTTGGCACCCTTGAGACTGCCGGGCAGGTCAACGAAGACATCGAAGTTCGAGATGAAGATCACCGGGCGCTTGCCGGTCCGGTGTACCTCCACCAGTTTTTTCACATTTTTGACGCCGACACGGGTCAGGTTGATGCGGATGTCCGGCAACGATGCCTGAATATCGGGGAGTTCTTTACTAAATCCCTTTTCAGGGACGGTATCACTGGTTTTTGGACTAATAAGTCATCGCATCCAAATGGTGAATCAAATGTTCTTCTTTAGTTTTTTCATATAATATTTATGTGCTTTGTTGCAGATATCAAAGGGATCAACCATGATGAAAAAATATTATGAGGCAGATGCCGATATCGGCGTGCTGAAGGGAAAACGCATCGCTGTCATCGGGTACGGGTCGCAGGGCCGGGGGCAGTCCCTTAACCTGCGGGATTCCGGGCTCGATGTTGTTATCGGCCTGCGGCCGGGCAAGAGCTGGGATGCTGCAGTAAAGGATGGCATGAAGGTCATGAAGGTTGCCGATGCGGTGAAGAGTGCCGATATCGTGCAGATCCTCCTCCCGGACGAGCACCAGGGAGCAGTCTTTAAAAACGAGATTCTCCCGAATCTCAAAGCCGGCAAGTGCCTCATGTTCTCGCACGGCTTCAACATCCATTTCGGCCAGATCGTGCCGCCGGAAAATGTTGACGTGGTCATGGTGGCCCCCAAGGGCCCCGGCTTCATGGTCCGCCGCCAGTACGAGGAAGGAAAAGGTGTCCCTGCCCTCATTGCCGTGCACCAGGACCCCTCCAGTAGGGCGCACAAGATTGCCCTTGCTTATGCCAAAGGTATCGGCGCCACAAGGGCTGTCGTTCTCGAGACCAGCTTCCGCGAAGAGACCGAGACGGATCTTTTCGGTGAGCAGGCAGTCCTCTGCGGGGGCATGACCTCGCTCATCAAGGCCGGGTTCGAGACGCTCGTTGATGCCGGCTACTCGCCCGAGATGGCATACTTAGAAGTCCTCCACGAGACCAAGCTCATCGTTGACCTCATCTACGAGGGCGGGCTCACGAACATGCGCAAGTATATCAGCAACACTGCCCAGTATGGCGATCTCACAAGGGGGCCTCGGGTCATTGGCGAGGAGAGTTATGTTGCCATGGACGAGATCCTTGCCGAGATCCAGAGCGGCAAATTCGCCCGAGAATGGATGCTGGAGAATATGGTGAACCGTCCGGTCTTCAATGCCCTGACCAGGGACGATGAAGAACATCTCATCGAAGAGGTTGGAAAGGAAGTCCGGGCCATGATGCCCCAGTTCAACAAAAATGCCGGGAAGGCAGCGGCGAAACCAGCTGCAAAGAAACCCGCAAAGGCAAAAGCCCGGAAGAAATAATTCCCCAGTCCCCACTTTTTTCCTTTCAGGCTCGGATCACGGTTGAAAATTATTCCTTATCCAGATCCCTATCGATCTCCACAAAAAATTTGCTCTGGGTTTTGTTTTTGAAATCCATCAGCGATTTTTGAACCTAAATCGATGAGCGGATTTTTGGCAAAATGTCCTCCACGATTCTGCACCAGAGAATCATCTTTTTTAATAGCCGGACCTAATACTACCAAAATGAAGGTCTGTATCATCTATCACAGCGAGTCCGGCAATACCCGCCATGTTGCCCAGCACCTTGCAGCAGCCTGTGATGCCCGGCTGGTCGAAGTCACGGATACCGCCGGATACAACCGCCTCACCCGCTTTGTCACCCGGTGCAAGATGGCACGCGGGGAAGAGCTGACAACGATTGAACCGGCATCCATCGATGTATCCGGGTATGATCAGCTCCTATTCGGGTCCCCGGTCTGGGCGTTCAAACCAACGCCGGCCATCCATGCAGCGATCCAGGCCGTGAAGGGATGCGAGGGGATGCGGGCGACGGCCTTCTATACGCATGGAGGCCAGCCGGGGCAGACGCCGGAAGTCCTGCAGCGGTGGATCGGGGAACGGGGGATGAAATGCGTGGGAAATGCCGGCATTCACCAGAGCGAAATTGAAAGCGAAAAGCGGACAAAGGAACTGATATCCATCCTTATCAAAGACAGCAGCCCTGTCGAATGATGGACCGGCGGCAGCATCCAATTCCCCTGCACGTATCACGGCACTTTTTCGCCGGTCAGCGGGCAGTTGCGCCCGGGCGCCGGGCATGCCTGCAGCAGCCCCCGCACTTTTGAACTGCGACGGCGGTTTTTTGGCCGGGGAAAGCCTTTTTGACGGCCGGCACCGTTATAGTATACAACTATGACCGACCCTTACGAACAACTCCTCAAACAGGCCTATTCCAATATCACGGAAAGGACCGAGTCCTCGGAACGCTTTGTAGTTCCCGAGGTCAAAGCCTATGTTGAAGGCAAGACCACGATCCTGGAAAATTTCATCGAAATAACGGGAAAAGTCCGCCGGGACCCCGATCACATGATGAAATTTTTGCTCGGGGAACTGGGAACAAGCGGGAAGTTGGACGGCAACCGGGCAATCTTCAACGGGAAGTTTGAAATTGCGCTCATCAAGGCAATCATCAAGAGCTATGTTGATGATTATGTCATCTGCTCGGAATGTGGCAAACCCGATACCCGGCTGGTCAAGGATGACCGGGTCATGATCCTCCGCTGCGACGCCTGCGGGAGCCACCGCCCGGTGCGGAAGCGTAAGGCACGGACCGAACCGGTGTCGGAGAGCCTTGAGGAGGGCACCGTCATGGACGTCGAGATCCAGTCGCTTTCGCGGCGGGGAGACGGGGTCGTGAAGATAGGCAGGTACATCATGTACGTGGCAAATGCCAAACCCGGGCAGAAGGTCAAGGTCAGGATCTCCCGGATATCCGGCTCTATCGCCTTTACCGAGCGGGCCGAATAATTTTTTTATCCCCCTCTTTTGGGATATCGCCATACGCGAAAAAAGAATCAGAAAAAAAATTGCTAATTTTTATGCTTTGACTTTTTTGATGCCCTTGAGCAGCTCGTCGCAGTGGCCCGTGATGCGCTTGCAGGCCTTTTTGATGATCGGGAGGGGATTTTTCTTGCTCTTGGTGGTGACTAAAAGTTCGGGGTCCGAGAACTGGAATTCAATTAAATAACGGGCAACGTCAACATCGGGGTCCTGGAGGATCTCCTCTACAAGGGCGTTCATGAACGTATGCCCCTCCCCCTGGATTACCAGGCGCACCTTGTCCTTCTCAAGCTCAAGCACTTTTACAATCATGCACCTATGACTGGGCGTCTTAAAACTATTAAAGTATGGGTGGACGCGCATACCGGTAAGGAAGCCTGAATTTTTCCCCGGGGACGGGCCTTTTTATGCGAACTCGAATGTTTCGCCATCAGTCCCGAGGTGCGGCAAGTCCCCTGGCATGAAGTGGCTGATATGGACGCAGCGGAACTCTTTTGGCGCCAGCTGCTGTGCAAGCGAGCAGGCATCGGCATAGTTCATGTGTTTCTCGATGGTGAACCCCTCGGGCACGAGCGCATCTACCAGCAGAAGGTCGAGATCGTGCAGGAGGTCAAGGCTCTCTTTTGGGATATTGCGGTTTGTGTCCGACGTGAACCCGATGCGGGACTTCCCGGTCTCAAAGAGCATACCGCAGGTGAATGCCGGGGGATGCGTGACGATGAACGGCGTGATCGTGACCCCGAAAAGTTCAAACGCCGTGTACGGTTCGATGGTATTACGCTCAAAGGAGAGGAACCGGAAGTACCCGGCGCAATAATCAAGGACTTGCGGAGCAGCGTAGACCGGCGGGATCTTCTGGACCCGGTAGAACTCGCCAAACCCGATAAAATGATCGAAATGGCCGTGCGTCCAGACAACCGCATCGATGCGGGGGGACCCCGAACGGAGGAGCTGGGACCGGAGGTCCGGCGAAGAATCGATGAGGATATGCTTTCCCCCGTTTTCGATAAGGAGGGATGTACGGAGCCGGGACAGCCCGGTCTCTTTCGCATGGCTGCACCGTGGGCAGTCACAGCCAACCAGGGGTGTCCCGACGGCGTCACCCGTGCCCAGCAGTGTCAGTCTCATGTTATATCCAGTTCTGGTGACGGATGGCTTCCCGGTTCTTTACCATGGCGATGCCCTTGCTGATGTCCGCGGGCTCAATTGCCTCCCGCTGATCCATAAGCGCGGAGAGGATTGCTTCCTTGATCATCATGCGGAGGTCTGCACCCGAGAAACCTTCCGTCTGTTGTGCCAGCGCCTCGTAATCGATGGAGCAACGGAGCGTGGAAGTGACCGTTTTTAAGATCTTCTTGCGCATCGCCACGTCCGGCAGGGCAAATTCAAC
>DANA01000031.1:1704-15394 GCA_002508495.1 Methanoregula sp. UBA276 | reverse complement strand
CGCAGGAGATCGACCGCTGGCTCATGAGCCGGCTCCAGGCCCACGTTGCCCGGACCACCGATGCCCTGAATCGCTTCCAGACCCGGCAGGCACTGCAGGAATCCTACTTTGGGATCGAGAGCGACCTGAAATGGTACCGCCGCCGGCTCGGGAAGGAAGCGGCCGGCAGCCGCGAACTTCATACGCTCTGCTCGGTATGGGTCCGGCTCCTTGCCCCGTTCATCCCCTTCACAACCGAGAACCTCTGGAAGGAACTCGGGGAGGAAGGGCTCGTCTCCTTTGCCACATGGCCGGTTGCCACTGAACAACAGAAGGACGAGAAGGCGGAGCTTGCCGAAGAACTGCTCGCCCGTACAGTCGAAGACATCGAGTCGATCCTCAAGCTGATCCAGATGCAGCCAAAAGCCATCACCATCGTCCTTGCCCCCGCGTGGAAGCAGAGCATCTTTACAACCATCGCCACGGCAGGCGACAAGAATACCGTGGTGAAGGAGATCATGAAGGATGAATCGATGCGCAAGCGTGGCAAGGCAGCAACGGATGCGGCAAAGCAGATCACAACCCTCATCCACCGGCTCCCGCCTCACGTTGTTGCTCCGCTGGTAAAGGAGCCGATCAACGAGAAGGCCGTATTCGATGCGGCAAAGGGATTCCTTGAAGCAGAGTTTGGCGTGGCGGTGCACATCGCTGAAGCGGAGGGAAGCGGCCATGCGAAAGCTGCAACAGCGCTGCCGTTCAAGCCGGCGATTGTTATTGAATAAATTCTCTTTTTTTATTCCTGCAGCATTCAAATGCGCATGTTCGCTCTTACTTGGTGGCAGGTCTGAGACAGGTAATTAACCGGATTGGTAAACCATTGCTGAATTTTAGGGTATTAGCCCGTTTATTCTTCACATAAGATGCAAATGTTTGCGTAGAAAAAACACTGATGCGAGCTGAATTACAGAGAACAACATCCATTTCTCTTTGATAACAATTCGGTATATTTATGGGATCATAAAAAAGAGGGGCAATCGTGGTAGTCCTATGCAAGGAGCCTGTATCTTCCCGGAAAAGACCCCCGTTGAGCAAAGGTGCCGGAAGGCACTGTCGTATTGTTTTGTCATCATCGCGCTGTTCATGATTTTCGGGCCGGCATCGGCCGAATACATCCTGCCGGATTCTCTTCTCACGGACAGCATTGTCATTGCCGGTAACAGCGGCATTCCCATCGTCGCACCGGATACGTTCTCCCAGGTGCCCCCTGGCAGTTCCTCCCAGGCCTCCGCTGGAAAGCCGTGGGCTGCCGGCCTGTCACCGGAATCAGCAGGGAATCTCGAACTGCGCATCGAAGAGACCCTGTACGCGTTTCGCTACGATGAGAGGTCCGGCTCGTGGTCGGCACAGAACCATGCCCAGCAGAGCAGCATTCGCGCTGACCGTTCCGGTGCTGTTACCATCGCGTCAGCGAACGGATCGATTGGTATGCAGCTAACTGCTCTTGGACGTGACGGAAACTATTGGCGGGCCGGGCCGGGAACCCCGGGCGGGGACGGGACCCGCCTCACTATCCAGAGAGACGGGAACACAGAATGGTACGTAAACGATAACGCTGGGATCGAGCATGGGATGGATATCGCTGCCCGGACGGACGGCACCGGGCCGCTGCGGGCAATCTTTTCTCTCTCTGGCGATCTTACGCCGTCTCTTGCAGGGCAGGACGTTGTCTTCTCGGATGAAGGAGGCCCGGTCTTCCAGTACACCGGGCTTATCGCACAGGACGCTCGTGGCAACCATCTCCCGGCCCGGCTCATCCTTGACGGCACAACGCTCTCCTGGGAAATCGATGATGATGGTGCACACTATCCTATCAGGATCGATCCGGTGGTCACGCAGGTGAAGATCCTTTCCGCTTCGCATGGTGTTATCAAGGACTACTTTGGCACTTCGGTGGCGGTTTCGGGAGATACTGCAATTATCGGATCTCCGCATGCAAATTCCGGCGATTTCGCACTCGCGGGAAAAGCGTATGTCTTATCCCGGAACCAAGGGGGCGCAAACAACTGGGGTGAAGTAAAGATTCTTACCGCATCGGATGCTGCGGCCAAAAACCTTTTCGGGGATTCGGTTGCAATTGACGGAGAAACTGTTCTTGTCGGCTCCCCGTTTGCCGATAGCGGAGGTCATGAAGACGCCGGAAAAGCGTATGTCTTCAATAAAGACCAGGGCGGCGTAAACAACTGGGGACAGGTTGCCATCATCTCCGCCTCTGACAAGGCTGACTCAGACCTGTTCGGGTATGCGGTTGCAGTTGACGGCACCACCGCCATTGTCGGGGCTTCCGACGCAGATTCCGGCGGCACATGCCGCGGGCAGGCATATGTCTTCTCAAAAGACCACGGTGGTGAAAACACTTGGGGACAGGTAAAGATCCTTACTGCATCGGACGCTGCCAACTACGACTACTTTGGTTATTCGGTTGCAGTTGACGGCACCACCGCCATTGTCGGGGCTCGTGGTGCTGATTCCGTCAGCTTCAACTGTGGGCAGGCATATATTTTCTCAAAAGACCACGGCGGTGAAAACACCTGGGGACAGGTAAAGATCCTCTCCGCCTCTGACAAGGATTTCTCGGAATATTTCGGCTCCTCGGTCTCAGTTGATAGCACCACTGCCATTGTCGGGGCTCCTGGCGCGGATTCCGGCGGCTCAAACCGCGGGCAGGCATATATCTTCTCAAAAGACCACGGCGGTGAAAACGCCTGGGGACAGGTAAAGATCCTTACTGCATCGGACGCTGCTGACAATGACTCCTTTGGTAATTCGGTTGCAATAGATGGAGATACAGCTCTTGTCGGGGCACCAGATGCGGATCCCGGAGAACTTGAGTATGCCGGAAAAGCGTATGTCTTCTCTCAAACTGAAGGCGGCGTAACCAACTGGGGACAAGTAAAGATCCTTACCGCATCGGATGCCGCTGAATCCGACTACTACTACTTTGGTGAATCGGTTGCAATTGACGGAGACACTGCACTCATCGGAGCGCCCGAAGCAGATCTCGGAGGACTTGAAGGTGCCGGAGAAGCATACGTCTTCTCAAAAGACCAGGGCGGCGTAAACAACTGGGGACAAGTAAAGAATCTTTCCGCATCGGATCCGACACCGAAATCAGATTTCTTCGGTTTCTCAGTTGCCGTCTCAGGAAATGTTGCAATTATCGGGGCAATGGATGCCGAACCGGACTGGACTGAGGGTGCCGGAGAAGCATACATCTTCTCAAAAGACCAGGGCGGCGTAAACAACTGGGGACAAGTAAAGATCCTTACCGCATCGGATATGATTGAAGACGCCCTCTTCGGGTATTCGGTTGCAATTGACGGAGATACTGCTCTTGTCGGATCCCGGGATGCTTCTTCGGGCGGGAATTCATACGCGGGAAAAGCATACATCTTCTCAAAAGACCAGGGAGGCGCAAACACCTGGGGAGAGGTAAAGATCCTTACCGCATCGGATGCTGATTATGAGGACTCCTTTGGTACTTCGGTTGCAATTGACGGCACCACCGCCATTGTCGGGGCTCCTGGCGCGGATTCCGGCGGCTCAAACCGCGGGCAGGCATATATCTTCTCAAAAGACCACGGCGGTGAAAACACCTGGGGACAGGTAAAGATCCTTACTGCATCGGATGCTGCTGACGACGACTCCTTTGGTTACTCGGTTGCAATAGATGGAGATACTGCTCTTGTCGGATCGCCAGAAGCCGGTTTCGAAGGGTGTGCAGATGCCGGAAAAGCGTATGTCTTCGCAAGAAACCAGGGAGGCGCAAACAACTGGGGAGAGGTAAAGATCCTTACCCCATCCGATTCTGACACTCACAACTTCTTCGGGTATTCAGTTGCGATTGATGGAGACACTGCTCTCATAGGATCGCCCGAAGCCGATCCCGGAGGACGTGAAGATGCCGGACAAGCGTATGTCTTCACAAGAAACCAGGGAAGCGCAAATAACTGGGGACAGGTAAAGATCCTTACCGCATCGGATGCTGCTGACAACTACTACTTTGGTGAATCGGTTGCAGTTGACGGGGATACTGCACTTGTCGGATCTCCCAAAGCCGATTCTGGAGGACGTGAAGAGGCCGGAAAGGCATATGTCTTCAAAAAAGACCAGAGCGGGGTAAACAACTGGGGAGAGGTAAAGATCCTTACCACATCGGATGCCACAAAATCCGACTACTTTGGTGAATCGGTTGCAGTTGACGGAGATACTGCTCTTGGTGGATCACCTGGGCCTGATTCATGGGAGGATAATGTTAAAACCGGCAAAGCGTATGTTTTTGCCTTCTCACCATCACCTCCCCCTCCACAACCGACACCTCCCACATCTGACAGCGACAATCCCGCAAATGTTCAGCCCCAGCAGGCTCCGCTCCAGCAGCAGCTCCACACCATGGACGTGAATGTGGGAGGCAACTCAGCGATACGTTCGGTCGGGGTCTCCGGCACCGGTATATCCGGTCTCATCGTCACTGCCATGACCCGGCCCGGCCCGGGCCCCAACATCGAACCCCCGGCGGGAAATGTGTACCAGTACATCGAAATCGTTCCGGCCCGGTTCACCACCATAGATGAAGCCACGATCACGTTCACCATTCCGGACGCATGGCTGGAGGAGCACGGATTCTCACCGGAAAATATCGTCCTGTACCATTATGAGAACAACAAGTGGGTTGCCCTGCCGACAACCGTGAGCGGGACGCAGAACGGCATCGTCACCTTCACCGCGACCAGCCCGGGCTTCTCGCTCTTCGCGATAGCCGGAACACCCGGCAGCCCGGCCGCACCCGAGGTAAAAACCTTCGGGGAACTTGCCGCCAGTCCCAGGCCGGCAGCAGAAAGCCCGCCCGGGCAGCGTGCACCGGTCGTCACGCAGACCCCCGCTGCTCCCGCAATCATTCCGGCAAGCTTCGGCATCCCCCTCCTGCCACTCCTCGCCCTTACCGGTATCATCATCCTTGCCGCGGGCGGGTTTGTTGTCCGGCGCTGGTGGATGCGAAGGCAGAACCCGGCGCTGTTTGAGGAGTACGACTGAACTCTGCAATGGCGCTGCCGTTCAAGCCGTCGATCATTATTGAATAATCTCTCTCTTTTTTCCCACACCCTCGTAACCCCGAAACGATCATGGCATCGACTGACAGGAGTCAGGAAAAATTTTTCACCGTTCTCATGATACGGCAGACAACCGGAACGTGAGTCCGGAGAGCAAAGTTTTCATTGCATTTTTTTTATGAAGTCGGTGACTTCCTGCGGTTTTTTTTATAGCAGCAACAAAAAGACGGGATATCCCCCGTTCATCTGCGGTCCGTTCCGGATACCTCCCGGGCCTCCGCGCCCGGGAATCTGCCGGATCGATAAAGCGTTCACGTTTTTCTTCGCGTTTATCTTTTTCAGGTTTGGTGCACGGAAAAATGTTTATATTCCAAAACGGGTCGATATCAACCTGAATTCAGAGAACGGAGCGATTTTTACACGAATTCATTTCGATATATTTATCGTATTGAAAATTTACATTTTGTCAACGGAATTATGCGGGAGCTGTGCCGGTTGTGAGTACACCGAGAGTATGGGATCGGACGGTGCACTCCCACCCGCTCCGCATTGTGATCTGTTTTCTCATTATTGGGTTGATTGCCCTTGCCGGGCCGGTGGCGGCGGCAGTGATAACCATTGATGCCGGGCCGGCCAACATCATCAACACAACCGTGCGGAATGCGGTTGCCGGTGACACGATCATCCTGAACCCGGGCACCTACACCGAGAACGGCATTCTTGTCAACAAGGACCTCACCATCCGGGCCAACACCTCGCATGGCGGCACCGCGGCGAACACCATCATCGACGGCACGAACACCAGTAGGATCATGTACGTGAATACCGGAATCACGCTTTCCATCGACAACCTGACGTTCACCCGCGGCGATGCCGGGGCAGGAGATGGCGGCGCAATCTATAACAGCGGCACGATGGACATCTCCTCTTCCACATTCACTTCCTGCGCAGCGCGCTTTGGCGGCGCAATCTATAACGAAGGCACGATGACCATCTCCTCTTCCACATTCACTTCCTGCTCGGTAACGGCTGCAGGCGGTGCAATCGATAACAACGGTACGGTCACTATCACCACTTCCACATTCTCTTTCTGCGGGGGGAGGGCAATCTTTAACCACGCTACTGCAACCATCTCATATTCCACATTCTCTTCCTGCCCGGCTGGCGCAATTTATAACGGCTTCTGGATGACCATCTCGTCTTCCTCCTTCTCTTCCTGCTCAGCGGGCACAGGCGGTGCAATCTCTAACTCCGAAACGATGATCATCTCCTCTTCCACATTCTCTTCCTGCTCGGCAACAAACGGTGGCGCAATCTATAACACCGGCCTCACCTCGATGACCATCTCCACTTCCACATTCTCTTCCTGCTCGGCATCCAACCGAGGAGGCGCAATCTTTTCCGCAGATAACACGATGACCATCACTTCTTCCACCTTCACTTCCTGCTCGGCAACAAACGGTGGCGCAATCTATCAGAATTCTGATGACACCAACAACGTGCATTTTTCCCGGATTTATGATTGTAATACCGGCACCGCAATCGTTAGAAACGGGGGCACTTTTTCCGCAACGAACACCTGGTGGGGCACGAATGCTAACCCCGCGGGATATACCAGCGGGGGAGTCACGACCACCCCCTGGCTCATGCTCAACGCAACCGCGTCCCCGTCATCGATCGCGTCATCGCAGACATCGCTGATCCGGGCCAACCTCACGTTTGACTCGGCCGGCACCAACACCATCGCATCCGGCCATATCCCGAACGGCACAACGGTCACCTTTACTATTGTCAGCGGAGAGGGTTCGCTCTCGGCAGCGACCAACACGACCACGCTTGGCGCTGCTGAAACCACCTTCATCCCATTCGGGGGTGGCACCACGATTATTTCTGCAACGGTTGACGACCAGACCGTTTATACGAGTGTCACGGTGGCCGGGCCGGCATTCACGGGAACTCCGGTCATTGGGACGACACCACTCGCAGTCACCTTCACCGATGCCTCGGTTAGTTCCCCCACCATGTGGAACTGGTCGTTCGGAGACGGAACGTGGTTCAACACCACCAGTGCCGCCGCAAGCAGTCCCGTGCATACCTATCCGAGTGTCGGGACATATACCGTGAGCCTGACAGCGACCATCAGCGGAACCCCCGCAACGCTCTCCCGGGCAGGCTACATCACCGTAACGGCACCGGCTCCGGGACAGAACCCGCCTGCGTCCGATCCCGGTGACGGCAGCAGCAGCGACAGCGGTCCGTCGTCCTCCTCCCCGCCCGTATCCCTGATGGTCAACATCGGCGGCAACTCCGCGGTTGATCATGCCGAGGTCACCGGCACCGGCATAAATAACCTGATCGTCACCGGCATGACAGAACCCGGCTCGAATGTCCCGCCCCCGCCCGGCACCGTGTACCAGTACATCGGCCTCGTCCCGGCCCGGTTCACTACAATCACCGAAGCCGCCATCATCTTCACCATCCCGGCCGCGTGGCTGGAGGAGAACAACATCCCGCCGGAAAATATCGTTCTGTACCATTACGAGAACAGTGCGTGGGTTGCCCTGCCGACAACCGTAACCACGATGCAGAACGGGATCGTCACCTTCACCGCGACAAGCCCGGGCTTCTCGCTCTTCGCGATCGCCGGAACGCCCGGCACACCGGAGACACCGGGCGTGAAGACCTTCGGCGACCTTGCCGCAGGTTCCGGGCCGGCAGCTGAAGACCTGGCCGGGGCACAGGCACCGGCCGTCACGCAGACCACCGCTGTACCGGCGCCTGATCACGGGCAGGCACCGGAGATCCCCCTGCCCCTCCTTGTCATTGCCGGCCTCGTCATCCTTGCCGCGGGCGGCTTTGTTGCCCGGCGGTGGTGGATCCGACGGCAGAACCCGGCGCTGTTCCGGAAGTACGACTGAACGGGCCGACTGCCAGCAGTCATCCCGTTCCTCCCGGTGACGGGGATCGGAAATCTCTCTTTTTGTCCATCGCCCGCTTCAGGTATCGCCATGGTCCTAGTCATCGTGGCTGTGCTCTTCGGTACTGATATGGTGGCCGCAGACCGGGCAGGTGATCGTCTTCTCCTTATTATTCCGCTCCGCACAGGCAGCATCGGCATTTTCGATGAAGCCGGATGCAAGGATCGCGGTCGGCAGGGCAAAGATCGCAATCCCGACAATAACCACAACACCGCCGATGACTTTCCCGAGCGGGGTGATGGGATACATGTCGCCATACCCGACGGTGGCAAGGGTCTCAAGCGCCCACCACATGGTGTGCGGGATGCTGGAGAAGGACTCCGGCTGGGCTTCGTGCTCTGCATAGAACATCAGGGAACTGGCAACAACGATGGCGATGAGCAGAACCGATAGCGTGATGAGGAGCTGCTCCTTTTTCTGTGCGATAACCTTGCCAAAGGTCCTGACCGCTGCTGAATACCGCCCGAGTTTGAGGATCCGCACGATCCGGAACAGGCGCAGGAGCCGGAGCATGCGCAGGTCGATTGGCATGAACATGGGCAGGTAGAACGGCGCAATCGCCAGGAGATCGATGAGCGCCGGCATGGTCAGGGCATAGCGGACACGGCCGGAAATTATGCCGCGGAATTTCGGGTTGCAGGTGCAGACCCAGAGCCGGAGCACGTACTCGATGCTGAAAACAGCAAACGAGATGATGTCGATGATCATGAACTCCCAGAAGAACATTGCGCTGAGAAACGGCACCGTCTCCAGGATCACGACAACGACATTGATGAGAATGAGAGAGAAGATGCAGAAGTTGAAGCACCGTGCGACACGGTCCCCTTTGACCGGTTCTTCCATTATCTGAAAGATCCGCCGCCTGATGGATGGGTAGAGGTGGGTCATCCGGTTAGTCCAGTATGGAGATTTGAAGTTCGTAATACTTGCGGAACGCCGGATGAATAGCAGGAGTGCAGGAAGGTCCATTGGGCAGCAGATCGGGAAGGCCGTCTGGTGAAACGTATACCGGGAAATCCACATATCACGTTCGTTTTTTCCCTAAAGGAGATCTTACGGCCTGTCCACGAGGAAAAATTCCGGTGCATTGAACCAAGGGGTTCCACAAATAAGATAACCCGCTGCATGCAACACTCCCCTGATACTCGTATGATCGCCGCACCCCGCACCCTGGTATTCATTTCCGGCATGCTCCTCCTTGCATGCCTTGCCGGCACTGTATCGGCAGCAAGTCTCGGCACCGAATGGAAAGAACGCGCGTACGGGGACAGCCCGTTTTCGGGCGTGGAGTTCTCGGGCGATGGGAACTATGTCTGGGCAGGCGGGAGCCGGATGATCGTCTGCTCATGGGACGGGACCGAAAAGTGGGGCGGCCGGGCCGGGTTCATCACCGCTATGACCGGTGACCTGGATCCCATTGTCACCGGTATCGGGCAGGGGATGTTCGTTATGAACAAGAACATGACCGATATCTGGTCACGGAACATGGACGGGCAGATCCAGGCAGTCGCGATCTCAAACGACGGCACCTATGTCATCTCCGCAGATAACAAGGGAAACTACAATTCCTGGTCCGGAAGCGGAGAGCTCCGTGCACGGACAACCGACAACCTTGCCAAGCAGATCGCCATCTCCCCAACGGACAACCTCGTTGTCGCAACAACCGTTGACGGACTCCGGTTCTACACGCCGACCCTTTCTTCGATCTGGTCGGACAACAAGTCCGGCAGCCTCGACAACTGGATCATTATCACCTCGGATGGCAAGACGGTCATCACAGCAGGCGGCAACCGCGTCTCCTCCTATACCCACACCGGCGAGAAGAACTGGATGGTCTATCCCACCACCGAGGCCATCATCGATATTGCCGCAAACCCGGACGGGTCTGCTATCATCATTGGGAGCCAGGACGGCACCGTTCTTGCTCTCGACCGGTACGGAAAGACCCGCTGGACCTATAAGGCCGGGCAATGGATAAACGCGGTTGCGATCTCGGACACCGCTACGGTTATTGCCGCGGGCGGGCTGGACGGGACGGTCTACCTGTTCGACCGGGCCGGCAGCGTGATCGCCAAAAAGAAGATGGAGTCCGGCATCCAGCCACGCTCGCTTGCCCTCAGTAAAGATGGGAAGCGGCTTGCGGTTGCCGATATGCGTTACCTCTACGCCCTTTCGGTGATGGGCGGTGGGGACACACCCGAAGTTGTGAGTACCTACACCCCGCCTCCCCTCGAACCGGTACGGACGTACCGGACATGGGATACCCCCACCCCGGAGCCGACAACCATTGTTTCGACCATTGAGACAACGATTCCCCCAACAACACCCGCACCCACACCAACCCGACAGTCCCCCGCGGGAGTGCTGCCAGCAATCGGGGCGCTCGTTGCAACAGCAGTCCTGCTTGTCGGGCTGCGCAGGAAATAACCGGTTCCTTTCCTTTTCTTTTACCGGGAAAAATAAAAAAAAGGCGGAATTTTCCCCGGTAACGGGAGGCCAATAAAAAAATCAGAAGAACTTTATCCGGACCGGGCCTGCTTTGAACAGGCCAAACGGCATTTTTACCCGGTCGCCATACACGTTCTGGAGGAGGGTGGTAAAGCGGTCGTCCTCGCTGATGACATACTCAAAACTCCCGTCAGCAGCGTCAATTTTGAGCCGCAACTGGTTGGAAGAAGAATCGTCATCATTTGACCGGACCACGCTTACCTTGATCAAACGGATGCGGGAATTTTCCAGGGCAAAGTTACCGGGTGTCTCCGCAAGCGCCGCGTCAGGTGGCATGGTCTCGTACCGCTTTGCAAAGCCAAACGAAGCCGAAAGCTGGTCCGCCCACACGCCAAAGAAACCCTTTCCTTCAGCTCTCGCTTTTGCCTGTGCTTCGGTTATGGCAGTGTTCATCATTGCCTGCGTCAGCTGGGCGAGGATCATCCGGCGATCCGTAACGATAACCGTGTAGGTATCGACAGAAAGGCCCATCATCTTCATCTTCCGGGTATTGGGGATGATCCCCATGATAGTTTCACCCGTTAACGGGGCGGTCACCTGCCCTGGCGGAAATGAGGCGCCGGCCGGCGCACCACACCTCCCGCAGAACTTTGTCGTGGCAGTGATCGGCGCACCGCAGGCACTGCAGACCAATGCGGCCGGGCCGGGACTATTCGCAGGGGCAGCTGCAACAGCAGTTGCACCACAAACCCCACAGAACTTCTCATTACCGGAGAGGGGGCTGCCGCAGGAAGCGCAGGTATAACTGCCCGAAGATTGTTGTGGTGGAGCAATCGGAACCTGCGGGAGTGCAGCAGGCGGAGCCGAATCTTTTACGGTCACCAGGCATTTGCTGCAGAACTTGTCGCCGGGCCGTATCGGGTTACCGCACGCGGTGCAGAGCCGGGCACCCGCAGGGGCTGCGGCCACCGGTGCGCTCATGGGCGGGGGCGGAGGTGGCGGCGGAGGAAATGACGCAGGGGAGGCCGGGGCAGGATCTTTTACCATCACCAGGCATTTGCTGCAATACTTGTTGCCCGGCTGGATCGGGTTGCCGCACGCGGTACAGAGCATGGGGCCCGCCGGTGCTGCTGCCACCGGCGCTATCGCGGGGGCCATCGCTGGCGGGGGAGGCGGCGGGGGTGCCGTGCCCCCCATCGGGGCTCCGCAGGAACCACAGAACTTCATGCCGGAAGGATTGGACGTTCCGCATGCAGGACAGAAGATGGCAGGGTGGGTGGAAGGGGCCGGCGCCGGTTGCGGCGGGGGGATGAACCCGATCTTTGCACCGCAGGAACCGCAGAACTTCTCGTCAGGGCCGATGACGCTCCCGCATGACGGGCAGGTGAGGGCGGCCGGGTCTGCAACGGGCATGGGCGTGGGCGCTGTTTCCGGTGCGGGCACAGCCTCCGGTGCCGGGGTTGCTTCTTCATGAAGGGCTTCTGCCTGCGAAGCGCCGCATTCCCGGCAGAACTTGGCCTTTGCTGCAATGGGTTTTCCGCATTCATGACAGAACGGCATGGATTGTCACGTACCAGTAATCGCATCAGGAAGAAAAAAGGGTTGCTTTCCGGAGAAGAACCGGAACGGGAAACCAAAACCGGTAACAAAAAAGGTCAGGTTACGGATGAACCTTCATGCTCCGGACGGGATTACGCATCCCCGGCAACACTTTTTGCCCGCTTGACCCGCTCTTTTGTCGAGAAACCGGTTGCGGCATCGAGGAATTTGCGGAAGCGCTTGTTCGTATCCATGATGATCTCGTCGCTGACGGTCATGTCGGATTCCGTGTCGATGATGAGCGATTTGCCTTCGGGACCGATGATCACATCGAGCCTTTTCAGCGCACCCGACCCGATCCGGTACCCCTTGCCGGTCTTTTCTGCATCTTTGCCAAAACAGTTCTTCAGTTCGGCAATAACCCGTGGTTCAAGGTCCTTGGTCAGCCCGCGTTTGATGGGATACTCTTGCATAATACTTTTTTAGTTGAGGGTGTATGTTAACCTAATGACGGCAGATACTCCCGAATTGTGCGACGAGATCATCACCCGGCTCGATTCCGTGCATGAAGATCTCGGCGAGATGAAACCCCGAAAGGACCTGACGATTACATCCGGGCCGCTGCCGGAGAACGGCGCAGTCCTCCTTGGGTTCCCGGGAAGCGGCCTGGTTGGCACCATCGCGCTCCAGTACATGGTCGACAAGCTGGAATTTACCCAGATCGGTTCCATCACCTCGCGGTATTTCCCGCCGCTTGCGATGATGAACAAGGGGATCATCAACGATCCAGTGAGGATCTACCAGAAAAACGATATCGCTGCGGTGGTTGCCGACATCCCCATCCACCCGACCATCTGTTACGAGATCTCGACGGCAATCATCGACTGGCTGGCAACGACCCGGCCGCGGGAGGTGCTCACGATTGCCGGTATCATCACAAACGAGCCGGAGAAGCGCGTCTTTGGTGTGGCCACGACCCCTGAAGCGCTCCCCCGGATCGAGGAGCACACCCTGCTGCTCCCGGTCGGGAGTATATCGGGGATCGCATCCAGCATCCTGACCGAGTGCCGGGTGCGCGGGATCCCGGCATTCGGGCTCCTTGGCGAGACGGTCAATGCCCCGGACCCCCGGGCATCCGCTGCCACCATCGAGGTGCTCAACAAGCTCTACGATCTCGGGCTCGATACCCAGCCGCTCATCGAGCAGGCCGTCGAGATCGAGCAGAGCATGGTGAAACTGGCCGAGGAAGTACAGCAGTCCACCGAGACCGGACCGAAAAAAGATCTGCCGATGTACGGGTGATGTGGCGATGAAATGTGCAGCGTTAACCGGAATTTCGCCCGATGTGATTGCCGATCTCAGGTCAGGCCGGCCGCGGACCATCGAGCTCCAGAGCACCCATAACATCATCACCATCGAAGGCGTCGTGCCAAGCCCTGACACGCATGTCTTCATGACCTCCACCGATCTCGAGGACCTCAGCCCGGGCGATACCGGGATCTGCGTTTTTGTCCTTTCTACCAACATCACGATGAAGCGGATGGTGGAGTTCTCCCACGGGTCGTTGTACGAGGAACGGGAGCGGATATCTGCCCGCGTGCAGGTCAGGTTCTGTGCAAATTCGGTGATAAAAGAGGT
>DANA01000031.1:0-1691 GCA_002508495.1 Methanoregula sp. UBA276 | reverse complement strand
AAAAAAATCTGTTTTTTTATTGTTCTTTTCTTACCAGGACGACAAACGCCGCAAGTGCACCGACAATAACAACCAGACTCACCGGTGATTCGGGGGCCGGCGTGTCACTTGGCCACGCTGTCGGGACAACGGCCGTCGACTTGACGGTTGTCGGGGGCAGGCTTGCCGTGGTTATCTTGACCGTGGTCGGGGTTGCCGTGGTTGCCGAGGTCTTGTACGTGAGCGATGCAGAAACGGTCACCTCTTCACCGGCAACGACCGTCACCGATTTTGTATAATCAACGTACTGGGCCTTCTCGATTTTTATCGTGTGGGTCCCGGGAACGACATTATCGAGGGTCATTGGCGTTTTACCCTTGTATGTTGAGTCCACGTAGATGCTTGCACCCGAGGGGGTTGATGAGAAGTACAGCGAGCCGTTGACCGCGTTTTCTGAAACGATAGTGAACGTGAGTCCGCAGACAGCATCTGAACCACTATTCCTGACGCAGACCTGGTACGGACCATGCACCTGATTATCAAGATCAAAGGAGCCGGTCAGTTTTGTTGAACTTGTTCTGCTGAATGATCCTACAATGTTGTTGTACCCGGATCGTTTCAGGTAGACCTCTGGTGTTCCAGCAAAGCCGGTGCCGGCCAGATTGCTAATTGAGACTGTGGAATTTGCCGTGCCACTGGTTGGGGTGATGCTGGTGACGGTAACACCATCGCTTGATGTCCTGATCTCAAAGCCATTTGTCAGAGTAGCAGACTGCCCGTCGGGGTTAGTCACAACTAGATTCCAATAACCCGCTGTTTTACTGGTAATGTCAAATGTACAGGAGATTGTTGTTACCGCTCCGGAGGAACTCACAACGACATTCGTCGCGGATATGTCTGAATACCCCGATTTTTTTAAAACAACCGTTGGAACAGGGGATGTGGAGAATCCTGAACCAACGATGTTAACATTGTTGATAATGCCGGTGCTATACCCAAAAGCAGGATTAACCAATGCTATGGCCGGACTCGTTGTATAGGTAAATGCATTTGATGCTGTTGCCGTACCTTCAGGAGTGGTAATAACAACATTTACTGCACCGGCTGTCGAGTGTGCCGGAGTTGTTACTGTAATAGATGTGTCAGTTATTTGCCCCAGAGTTCCTGCAATACCATCAAAAGTTACTGAAGTTACGTTGGAAAAACCGGTACCGGTAATGGTTACCGAGGTTCCGCCAGCTGTCGTCCCATATGACAGAGAGATGCTCGAAAAAACCGGTGCCGCCGCCACCGGCACAACAATAAATGCCAGGGCAAGCATAATCGCCCCGGCCAGGAAAATGCGTTCTCGTTGTATCATGGTAATCACTAGAAATCGATGGTTATTCCCAATACGCGATCAGGTGATGAAGTTTGGTGCCCGGCAAAGATATATTTTCTGAAATTTATTCAGTCTCTCACCGGGCGGGTGAACGCTCGTTCATCGGCGTTTCAAAAGAGAGCAGATTTTGTTGTGTAATCGTGGCGCGTGAACCGTGGCGGGAGATCTTCGGTTGCGCGGAAAAACAATCACCGGAAGATATGGATGCGTCAGCCCCCGTCAGATGAATTGAGAAACCGGACAAACCGGCTGCCCCCGCCCCGCTTCGCACCTGCGTGACACGAGCAAATCGATTGGCAGAAAAGAAAAAAAAAGAGCTACTCTTCAAGAA
>DANA01000023.1 GCA_002508495.1 Methanoregula sp. UBA276 | reverse complement strand
CACAGCGTGCAGGCAAAGCAGCGGTTCAAGATGGTCCTGACCATGATCCGGGAATGACGATCCAAGTCATCGCGGGTAAAAGAAAAAAATCAAAAGAAGAGATGTTTGAAAGGGCGGGCCCACCGGCCGCCGCACTTACTTCTTGGCCTTGCTGACCGCCTTGTCCATCTCGGCCTTTGCGCGGCTGATGATATCGTCAAAGGACTTCTGGACATTTGCGGTGGTATCCTTCATGGTCTTCTCGATATGCTTCTTGCCTTCTTCGGTAGTCACAAGATCGTGGGTTGCCCGGGCAAGCTCGTCCATGGCAGAGAGAACTGCTTTTGTTGCAGAGGCGAGCCGGACATCGATCTGCCCGCTGCTTTGATCCGGTGCCGCGTTTCCTGCTGGGGGTTCTTCAATCCAGACGCCCTTTTCAAAATGTCCGTTTTTTTCCGGCATGGTAATCACGCAATTTCCTGCTATTGAGTTCCGTTGTCCAGATACATAAAATACCGGGGCAGGTGGTGAAAAGAAGCGGTTCGTTTATCACGCGGATAATGGCGGGAAGAATTCCGGGGGCAGTTCCAGGCACGTGAACGGAGGGAACGGGATGAGGGTAATCGCAGGATCGCCATCCATACTGCTGGTTGACTGTCCCGCATTTCCCAAAAAAACCGTCTGTTTTAAGATCTACCCTGTATATCCCCTTACTCCCTGCGTATCCGCCCGTGCAGCAGCCCTGCGGCAAGACCGACCGCAAGGAGTGCCCCCGCAAGGGTAAAGCCGGGCAGCTGCTTCCGGGGAGAGAGCCCGGTCACGAACTCGGACGTGGTCCCGGCCGTAATCTCGGTTGAGGTCCGGAAGTCCTCGTATCCTTCCATCATCAGGTGGATCGCGTGGGATCCGGGGGAGAGGCCGGGGATAATAGCCGGCGTTATTCCCTTCATCTCATCATCGATGTAGACCAAAGCGCCGGGGGGGTTTGTGGTAACCGAGAGCGTCCCGGTCCGGGCAGGCTCGTTTACGGTTGCGGTCACGCCGGGCTGACATGTGACGCCGGCAGTGGTTGTCTGTACGGACCCAGGTGCGGTAACCGGCTCAAGGCTGGCGCCAAAATCCCGCGTGTCACCGGTAACGGTAACCGTGCGGGAGTGATCATAGTACCCGTCAAGCCGTACAAGAACCGTGTGCTCCCCGTTGGGTACGGCTTCGAGCGACATTGGTGTGATGCCCTTGATCGCATTATCGAGAAAGACCGTTGCACCGGCCGGTTCCGAAGTAACCCGGATGGTGCCATACGCTGGCGTGGGGGTCGGTGTCGGCTGGCCGATCAGGTGATCGAACCGGACAACCGAGTTTTGGAGCACGTTACTCCGTGCATCCAGTTCCTGTACCTTCAGCACCATCAGATCCGATCCCAGGGGTGCGGTTGCCGGCACCCGGCCGGTCAGGATAACATCAACATTGACTTCATCCCGGTTCTGGTAATTCAGCTCAAACCCGCTGATGGTGAAGATCTTTCCCCGGTCAGCGGGCCGGACATTCTCGATCCCGTTGACGAGGATCGTGTACGACCAGACTGCATCGTCCAGTTCCGTTACGAACTGGATATCATCATATGACGGGAATGCAGTACCATATGCTGCATACACCGTTGCGGATGCCGTGACTTCGTCATTCGGGTTGATAACTCCGGCAGGGGTGATGACAACCGGTGATACGGTGAAGGCAAGGGCGCCGGGGATGAGGAGCAGGAGGAGGAGTAAGACCAAAGCAGGCCGGGATTTCGCGATTTTGTTGTGCACCATACGTTAAGGTGAATAACTCACGGTATAATATGCTGTCGGGAGAGCGTCATCAACGGCCCGGTTCAGGGCCCGAAACGGTACACCCCGTGGGGAATGGTGATGACAAAGCGCGTTCCCTGCCCGGGCGTCCCGTTCTCGCTGATGGTCATCCCGGTGATCGAGAGAACTTCGCGCACCAGGAAGAGCCCAAGGCCGCTGCATTTACCGTATCCCCGGTCGAAGATCATGTTCTTCTCCTCGGTCGGTATCCCGACACCGTTGTCCTCGATCGTGAGGCGAAGGCCTTCATTACTTTCAGTATACGCGAGCCGTACAGCAGTTGCATGGACGCCATGGCTGATGACGTTGTGCATGATATTGGCAAGCGCCTTTTCGAGCAGGGGATCGGCGAATACCTCGAGGGTGTCGATATGGAGGTCCTGCCGGATATTCAAAAAGTCCAGGTGCGAGATGGCAAAGAGGAAGACCTGCCGGACGTTCTGCCACCGGGGCGGGTGGATGCCCATATCCTGGTAATTCCGGGCAAACTCCAGCGTGTCGACGATTTTTTTCAAGAATACCTGCTGCTTGTCCAGGTATTTTTGGATCTTAGGATCGACAGCGGCATTCTTTGCAAGTTCCTGGTACGCGGCTAGGGAGAACGCGGCAGTCTGGATATCCTGGAACGTAACGGCATTCAGCAGCGTAAGCTTGTTGCGCGCCTGCTGGAGGGCGACATGGGTTCTTTGCCGTTCGGATATATCGCGGCAGAGGGTCAGGACAACATCCCCGGATTCGCTGTGGAAAACCGTGGCATTGATCTCAACCGGCTGGAGCGTGCCATCCGGGTGGATGTAATCGATCT
Source organism: Methanoregula sp. UBA276 (assembly GCA_002508495.1). GTDB lineage: Archaea > Halobacteriota > Methanomicrobia > Methanomicrobiales > Methanospirillaceae > Methanoregula. The sequence goes on along the minus strand of DANA01000023.1, from coordinate 19,538 downwards.
CGAGACCCCGGACATAGCCGGTTGAAAGACACGCTTCTATAGCCCGTCTGTTCCGTTCCTGATCGTGGGGGGCCGTCCACTCACTCACCGGTCTCCCGACCAGGTCATCCAACGAATTCCTTCCGGTCAGCTGGATATAGACCTCGTTTGCATCGATCACAAAACCCTTCATATCGACAACAAGATAGCCGGTCTCGGTGATATCAACAAGAGTGCGATATCGCTCCTCACTGTCCCGCAGCGCCGTCTCGCTCTTCTTCCGATCGGTTATGTCTTCTGAGATCCCGAGTAGGTACCGGGGCTCACCCGAATCGCTGACAATGGGGATTTTCCGCGTGTGGATGATCCGCTCGCCGAGTACCCGCGTTGTTATCGTCTCTTCGGGGATGTCGACTGCCACCTTATCTGCAAGAACCTGCCGGTCCTTCCTGGTGAAAAAGTCTGCCTGATCCCGCGGAAAGAAGTCGTGATCGTTTTTCCCGATGAGACTGCTGCGCTCGTACCCGAGAAGGTCTTCACCGGCCTTGTTGAAGCGGACGAACCGGAGATCGGACGCACTCTTGACAAAGATCATGAGTGGCAGGTTCTCGACAATGCCCGACAAAAATTCCTCGCTCTCCCGCAGGTCCCGCTCCGTTTTCAGGGTTTCGTCAACCTGCTGGCGAAGCTCTTCTTCGATTGCCGTCTGGTTGGCATACGCCTGCGCAAGCTCGCGGTTCTTCTTCTCCAGGTCCCGGATGCGCTGCTGGAGCTCAGGGAAGTAACTTTTCCGAAACGAAGTTTCGCCAAGACCGATGATCCGGTTCCGCTGGGCTTCCCAGTCGGGCTGTTCGTCAGAGTGCTCGTTCATAGACCCGTTCAATATCCTCTACGGCCATCTTCCGGGGATTGGTTGCAAGGCAGGGATCGCGGATCGCCTTCCGTGCAAGCATGGGGAGATCCTCTCTCTTCACGCCCAGATCAGAGAGCCGGTCCGTGATGCCCAGCGATTCGCGGAATGTTCTGAGTGCATGGATGAGTGCATCTCTTCCGGTCTTCCGGGATCCCGGTGGCATGAGGAGGGCAGTGATCGTGTCATATCGCTCGGGGCACGCGTCATAGTTGAACTCAGCCACGTGCTCGAGCAACAGAGCGTTGCATTCCCCGTGGGGGAGATCCGAGTACCCGCCCAGGCTGTGGGCCATGGCATGGACAGCCCCAAGGCTCGCGTTCGAGAACGCCAGCCCGGCAAAGAGGCTCCCGAGCATGGTCTGGTACCGCTCTTCAACCGACTCCGGTGTCGCACAAGCCAGCGGGAGATGGGCGTTCATCAGGCGGATGGATTCCAGCGCATGGATATCCGTTATTGGCGAACTGGCGTTCGAGACATAGGCTTCCACGCTGTGGGTGATGGCGTCCATACCGGTGTGGGCAGTAAGTTCGGGCGGGAGGGTCGTGAGCGGGAGAGGATCGACAAGGGCGATATCCGGGACGATCATCTTGCTGACGATGGCGATCTTCACCCGCCGCGTCGTGTCGTTGATGATCGCAAACTGGGAGACGTCAGCGCCGGTTCCCGCGGTGGTCGGGATGCAGATCATGGGGGGAGGCGGGACCGGGACATTGTCCACGCCCTCGAACTCCAGGACGTGTTTTTTATTGGAGACCACGATCGCGATGCCCTTTGCGCAGTCGATCGGGCTCCCACCACCAATGGCGACGATGGCATCGCACCCGGCCTCCTCGAACAAGGCGGCCCCCTCCATCACCTCATGGTCGCGGGGGTTGGGGGAGACTTTGGAGAAGACGGTGTACGCAATACTCTCTGCCTCAAGGCTGTCCGTCACATCCTTCACCCAGCCGGCACGCTTCACGTGCGGCCCGGTGACCACAAAAACGTGCTGTGCATGGTAGTTTTTTGCGTACCGCCCGGCAAGCAGGCGGGCACCGGTCCCGATGATACATTCCGGTGCAACAAACTTGCGTAACTCGCGTACTGCTGCAGTCATTCTCCTCTCCCCTTTTTACGCCATCCAGACGCTATGATGGTGAATGCCCACTCCTGCTATAAGTAAGTTTATCCCCACACAGAGACCTCTGCAGCCAATCTTCCGTTGCGTGAAATCCGATTGAACAATGCCACGACGATCGTCCCGCATGACCTCATCAGCTCGATGGAATTCTGGGGGTTACCCACGACATACCTGCAGGGCGCATCACGGGCAAAGGAGCGTGATCCCTACACCGGGTTTTTGGAAATTTCGGTTGCCACGCTCATGATGGCATCGTGCGGGTCCCAGCGAATCTTCCGGATAACAATATGAAGCGGGATCCGTGTACCGTCCTTTCTGAAATGCTCGACATCGAATGAGACCTCGCCTTTGCTCTGGAGTTGTTCGATCCTCTCGGCAATGTGCTCCTCACTCTCGGGCACATCAAGCTGATGGAGGTTGAGCGCCATGAACTCCTCTTTTGTGTACCCGTGGAGTTCAAACGTCCGTTCGTTGGCATACAAAAATGTTCCATCGTCAGAATGAACCGTGATGGATGCAGGGGATATTTCAAGGAGCCCGGCAAGCAGCTGGAGCTGCTGCGCTGCCTTGCGCACGGCAGTCACATCGTGGAAGATCCCTTCAACCCCGGCTGGTTTTCCGGCAGGGTCATAAAAAAAGTGGCTGCTCGTGCTGACCGTGACCTGCGAACCGTCACGGCACCGGAGCACCACATCATAATTCTTCACCGATCCATCACGGGCAAGCGTTTCAAGAAGCGCTGCGCGCTCCTGTGGGCGGTGCAGGATCTGGAATGCGATGTTCTTTCCCAGCAGTTCATCAACCGAGTCATACCCGAGCAACGGCAGGACGCTCGGGCTTACCATGACGAGGTTCCCGTCCTGGTCACTGCGGTAGTACACGTCCTGGATGTTCTCGAAGATGGAACGATACCGCTCCTCGCTCTCCCGCAGGGCATCCTCGGTCTCGCGGTGGTGAGTTACGTCCCGGGCTGCAGCAAATATGAGCTCCCCGACGGGATGTGAACGCCACTCGATCCACCGGTACGTGCCGTCGCTATGACGGTACCGGTTGGTGAAGTTGAGGATCTGCTCCTGGTCCTTCAATTGCGAGACGGCATCGAGCGTTGCCTGCAGGTCATCCGGGTGGACAAAGTCAAGGAATTGGTGCCCTTCGAGGTCAGCACGCGTGTACCCGAGCGCCCGCTCCCACTCGGGGTTCAGGCGCCGGAAGTACCCGTTGGTATCCGCAATGCAGAAGAGGTCGAGGCTTGCATTGAAAAACCGGTCCAGCTCCTCGGTCTTCAGCCGGAGTGCCTCTTCTGTTCGCATGCGGTCGGTGATATCGGAAAACGCTGCGACCATGATACCCGGTCGTATCCGGAATGCCTGGACTGCATAGGCATGGCGGAGGGTTCCATATTCATAGAATAACTGGTCCTGGTGCCAGACACCCCCCTCCGCCGCCACCTTCCGGTACTGGTCCGGGATCTCCGTTTTGGCAAGTTCAGGGAACGCATCTTCGATCTTCTTTCCGATAAGCTGGTTGTGATCGGTATTCAGGATGCGATCAGCAGCGGGATTCGAGCCGGTGAAGATAAGGTCGCCATCTGGCAGCAGCTCGTAGAAATGCATCCCGGATGGCGAGAACTGCACAACGCTCCGGTAATTCTCCTCGCTCTCTGCAAGGTCCCCTTTGATCTTCTGTTGTTTGAGCACCTGCCAGAGACCATGCATTAAAAGGCTCAGCTGCCGGGCGTCATCTTCTGTATAATCGTGGGGCTTGTTCGCGACCCCGGCTACCATGACAATGTGGCCGTCATCGATAACGGGGATGTTCATGTGCCGCACAATGACCGGATGGCCTTTTGGGTATCCTTTTTTCAAGAGGCCGGGCGCTGCATAATCGTTGGTGATGACCGGGCGGCGCTGCCGTACCACCTCGCCCCACAGACCCGTTTCCCGGGTCTTGTAAACAATGGGCTTGTCGCGTATCGAGCATTCTTCCATCGCCGCCTTCGTCCACGCGTACATCGCAAGCTCGCTCTCGTCTTCGTTGAGGAACGCAAGATAGCCAAGCGGGCTGTCCGTGACGATCCCGGCACCCTCTACGGCAAAATCCATGAGGACCTTCTGATCCTCGCCAGACCGCTCGTAAAAACCGAGCATGAACTCAAGCCGGGCAGCATTCTCCTTGACACTCTTTTCACTTTCTGCAAGAACATCGAACTGTTCACGAAGCTCCTCCTCGCTTGCCGAGATCTGCTCGTACGCTGCACGGAGCTCGTCGTCTGCTTTCTTGCGTTCGGTGATATCCCGGATCGACTCGATCGCGCCGGTCAGTTCGCCCTCCTGGTTGTAGAGCGGACTTGCCTTGGCAAGGACCGTAATCCGCATACCTTTCGGGTGCGGCAGGCTCGTCTCGGCAGTGATGGACGACCCCTGCCGCAATATCGCGCTGTAATGCTTCGCGATCTCTTCGTCGGCCAAAAAAAGATGGTCGATGAGAATCGGGCGCCGGATCCCGTAGAACGGAAGGGCATATTCAAAGTTGCCTTTCCCTATCATCTCCGTTGCCGGTATGCCGGTCATATCCTCGATGGCCCGGTTCCATGCGATGACCGTCCCGTCACGGTCGATGGCAAAGGTTGCATCGGGAAGGAAATCGATGATGTCGGCCAGGCGTTTCTCGGATTCGATGAGCGCGATCTCTGCCTGCCGGCGACTTACTGCCTGGCGGATCTTGTGGGCGAGTTCGGCATACTGTGCCATGACTTCGCCACCTTTCTGGAGATAGAAGTCCGCACCGTTGTTGATGGCTTCGATAACGATCTCTTCACGTCCCCGCCCGGTGAAGAGAATGAACGGGATCGAGCCATATCGTTCCCGGACAACCTTTAGGAAGGCGATCCCATCCATGCCGGGCATCTGGTAGTCGGAGATGATTGCATCATACGACGCGAACGCCGGGGCGGCGAGAGCATCTTGTGCCGAGGTGAAGGTAGCAACATGGATGTCCGCAGTCTTCTCTAAAAAGAGTTTGGCGATATCCAGCAGGTCGGGCTCATCGTCCACGTAGAGTATCGAGATCACAGGGTTCCTTGCCTTCCCGTATCCTGATGCTATTGCAATCCTATAAAAAATTTGGCACTATGAGCAGGCGTTCAGGGCATATCTCCAGCATGAAACCCGCGGTATCCGGAGGGCGGGCATTGAGGAACGTTTAACCCGTTCCGGTGAACCGGTACCTTCCCTGCGGAACATAAATCTCGAACCGGGCACCCCTGCCCGGCGTGCCGGTCTCGCGGATGGTGATGCCGGTTATCGAGAGCACCTCCCGGGCAAGGAAGAGGCCAAGACCGGTGTTTCTGCCAAATCCCTGCTCAAAAATCCGCTCCTTGTCGGAATTCGGGATACCGTCGCCGTTGTCTTCGACAACAAGGACCAGTGCACGGGCTTCATCCCGTGCTGATACGCGGACGTGCGTAAGGCCGCTCCCGCCATACCGGAGCGCATTATCAAGTAGGTTATAGAATACCTTCTCAAGAAGCGGATCGGCAAGGACTTCGATATCCGGGACTGCAGATTCGAACACAACAGGATTGAACGGGATCGCTGCTGCTGCCCGACAAATCAGTTCCGGCAGGTTGTGCCAGACCGGTGGCTTGAGCCCCATGTCATCAAAAACCGTGGTGAACTCGATCTGGTGGCCGATGTTGGCGGCGATTTTCTGCTCCCGGTCGATGATCTCCAGCATCCGGTCAGGATCATCGACCGATGCTCGGGAGAGTTCCAGCCAGCCGTTCAGGGCAAGGAGCTGGTTGCGGATATCATGGCGGGTAATCCGGGTCATGAGCGTGATCTGCCGGTTGGCCTGCCGCAGGGCCGTCTCAACTTCCCGGATCTTGGTGACATCGTGCAATATCCCCTCGATGCCCGTCACGTTCCCATCGGTGTCATAAATCATGCGGCTGCTTGCCGTTGCGGAGTGCAGGTTCCCGTTCCGGTCCTTCAGGGTCAGCGGGTACCCGGTCACGACCCCTTTTTCATTGAGCGTTTTCACGAGATTATTCCGTTCGTCAAGGTTGACATAGACATCCTCGACCCGCAGTTTCCCGATGATCTCTTCGGGCGAAGCATACCCCATCAGGTGGGCACCGTACGTGCTGATCATGGTGATGATCCCATGAGTATCCACCCGGTAAAAGACGTCCTGCATGTTCTCGATGATGCGCCGGTAGTTATCCTCACTTTCGCGGAGGGCCTGCTCGGCCTTCTCCCGTTCGGTAATGTCCCGGAGGATGGATATGATCCCGCTCACCGATCCCCGCGGACCATGGAAGACACTACTGTGCATCTCGACAACGAACGTCGACTGGTCTTTCCGCTGCATCCGGTACATGCGGGAATCATGGGGTGATCCGGAGAGGATGGGAGCAAACTGCTGCCGTGCCAGCTCGCAGTCAGAAGGATCCAGCCAGTCAAGCACGTGGGTTCCGACGGCTTCGTTCGGATTTGAGAGCCCGAACATCTCCAAAGCCCGGGGCGAGACATACGTAAGGTACCCATTCGTATCCAGGATCGCGATACCATCAGGTGATGCATCGGCAAGGCTCCGGTACAGTTCTTCTGACTGCCGGATGGCGTCCTGCGCCTGCCGGCGTTCGGTGATATCGCGGCAGATGTACACAAAGCCATACGGCTTCCCGTCCGGTGTCCGCAGGACATCCCCGTTCACTTCGAGGGTCACGTTCCTGTTGCTGCCTGCCAGAAAAACGTATTCTATCGGCCCGAGCGGCGCATCAAACATGCGCCGGGTATTCTCTCGTGCCATCTCCAGGCATTCCGGTGCAAAGAACGAGAACATGGACTTCCCGACAATTGCTCCTGCATCCGGGACCCCGGCAAGCCGGACGCCCTGATCATTGATGAAAGTAATAGTCCCCTCAAGATCGGCAGTAACGACAACATCCGGGATAGCAACGATCATCTTCCGGTGCAGTTCCTCGCTTCTTGCAAGCGCTTCTTCTGCCTTTTTCCGGTCAGTGTTATCACTGCCAATGCAGATCTGGCCGATAAATTCCCCGTTCTTGTCAAAGAGGGGTTTGTTCTGCCAGCGGATCCAGACCCGCCGGCCGTCGCGGGTGATGTTTTCGTTCTCGTTATCGGTATACTTCTCCGGGTACCGTATGATCTCGTCGATCATGTGTTTCAGGTCACGGCCGGATGTGGATTCAGTTGCCGGGACAATGGTCCCCACAACGGGTTTTCCGATGATCTCTTCTGCGGTATACCCGAAGAACCGCTGGGCATAGGTATTGAAGAAGGTAATGTTGCCAGACTTATCCCATTTCAGGATGATGATGTTGGCGTTCTCGACAAGATCGCGGTATTTCTCTTCACTCTCCTTTAGCGCCTCCTCGGTCTTCTTGCGATCCGTAATGTCACGGGAAGATGCAATCACTTCGGTGACTTTCCCATCGGGTCCCATGACCGGCACAAGCTGCCAGTCAATCCAGATGCCGGATGTCGGGAGCAAAAACTCGACCCGGTTCGTTCTGCCGGTGGAGAAGGCCTTCTTCAATGCATCTTCCCAAATCGTTACAAGATGCGCAGGAAACCCGAGCTCGGCATGGGTCTTTCCTATGAACGTTGCAACCGGAATGCCGCTGATCTTCTCGGCCATCGGGCTGACATAGCGATGCCGAAGTTCCCGGTCAAAGAGCATGATCGTGTCAAGCGACTGCTCGAAAAGCCCGCGAAACCGTGCTTCGCTCTCTGCAAGTGCAGCCTGCTGCGCCCGCTCTTCCGTTACATCGTGCAGCGTGCCGATAACTGCCGGGGCCCCGCGGAACCGGCCCGTACCGACCCGGATGCGAACCAGGTACCGGGTACTTCCATCCTTGTGCAGGAGCGAGAACTCGTACGTGTCAGGAAGGATATGGCCGGAAAGGCGCTGGTGGTGACGCGAGGTTACGAGATCGCGGTCTTCGGGCGCAACAAGACTGGCAAACGATTTGCCGATCAATTCATCCGGAACATACCCGACCCGGTTTGCCAATGCATCGTTGACGAAGATGAGCCTGCCGTCCTGCGCAACAAAGACCCCGTCATCGGTATGTTCGACAAGGGTGCGGTACTTGACCTCGCTCTCCGCGATCTGGTCCTGCGATTCCTGCAGTGCCAGGAACTGTCCCTGCAACTGCTCCTGCGAGGCTGCAAGCTGCTCGTATGCAGCCCGGAGCTCCTCCTCCCGCTGTTTTACTGCCGTGATATCAAGTTCTATCCCGTCCAGCACAATCCTGCCGTCGCTGATTTGCCGGGAGGCAGCGCGGGTGAGGATCCACCGTATCTTCCCGGAAGGGGTGCGGATTTGCATTTCGTAACTCACCCGGGATTTCGTGAGAACAGCCTGCTGGAAGGCCTCAATGAATGGCTGCCGGTATTCTTCCAGCACCTGCGAATAAAAAAGCGAGGGATTGCGCATCTCGTCCTCCGCAGTTACCTCGTGGATCTCTTCAACCCCGGCACTGATATGGGCAATGTGCCAGGCCCCGTCCGGTTCCACTATCACCTGGTACACGACCCCGTTGGGGAGGTTGTCGGAAAGTGAGCGGATCTGCTGCTCGCGTTCCCGGATTGCCTCCTCCGCACGCTTCTGCCCGGTGATGTCCCGGGCGATGCCGAGGATTGCCGGTTCACCGGAAAAGTCCACCAGATCGACAAAGAACTGCCCGTCCCGCACCGTGCCGTCCTTTTTAAGAATCCGGGCCTCGAACTCAGTGGAGAGATATCCCCCGGCAAACCGCTTTTGTGCCTGCTGCTTCAGGTGTTCGCGGTCATCCGGGTGTAAAAAGTCCCAGATATCCCGCTGCATCAGTTCCTCGTGGGAGTACCCGGTCAGATCTTCGGCCTGCTGGTTGATGAAGAGGAAATGGTCGCCCCGGTAGATGTAGATTGAATCATGGCTGTGCTCGACAACAAGACGATATTTCTCCTCGGAGATGTGGAGTGCGCGTTTTCCAGCGATCTCATCCGTTGCATCGTGGGAGAAGACGGCAACTCCCGAAACACTGCCCGCGGAATCGAGCACCGGGTAGAGATGGTTCTCATAGACACAACCGGTCTGGTCATCGGTATAGGTAAGGGGTTGCCGTGTCCGCAGCACGTCAGCAACCCGCTCGCGCCGCCGGGAAGCGTAGTCAGGAGACGTGAGCGTGTATGCGTCAAGGCCGATAAGGTCCGGGACGGGAATCTTGTACCGGACTGCCGCTGCCTGGTTGGCCGCACGGATCATTCCATCCGTGTCGATCAGCATCAGGACATCCGATGGGGCATTTAACAGCGCATCGATGGTCTGCTGTGCTTTCTTCTGCGGGGAGATATCAACAGACTGCGTATAGATGAGATCCCGGCCCCCGACCTGCACGCGGGTCATGGAGGTGAGGGAAGTATAGACAGTTCCGGTCTTTCCCCGGAGCGTGACCGGGACGTTGCGGACAATCCCGCTCGTTGCAAGTTCTGATTTGAGCTGCGCCATCTGCCCGGGATCGGGAGTCAGGTTGATCTCCTGCATCGTCCTGCCAACGACCTCCTCCCATGATTTGCTCAAATCCTGCAGGAACCGGTCGTTGATGTCGATGATTCGGTCGGTGGCAAACTCCGAAATCATCTGGTGGATAGGGCTTGCGTGGAAGATGGCGCTGAGCCGGTTTTCAGACTCGGCACGTTCGGCAACGGCACGTTGCCGTTCGATTGCCATCCGGAGCTTGTGGGCAAGCTCGGCGAACTGGGCTTTTGCAGCCCCGCCTTTCTGGAGATAGAAATCAGCCCCGTTGTTGATCGCTTCGATTACAACGTCCTCGCGTCCCCGCCCGGTGAAGAGGATGAACGGCAAGGCGGAAAACTCCGACCGGACCGCCTTGAGAAAATCGAGCCCGTCCATATCGGGCATCATATAGTCGGATATTACCGCATCATAGGTCCGGGCACGCAGCGCGCTGAGCCCATCCGGCACGGATTCGCAGGTGTCGACACAAAAACCGCCGGTCTTTTCAAGGAATGTCTTTCCCAGGTGGAGGAGGTCGGACTCGTCATCAACATAGAGAATTTTGTAGGCGGTCATAATGGGGGGATAGCCGGGTACAGGACAGTGATAGCGATGTAGTTTGATTAAAGGGTTGCGGAAAGTATGCCTTTCTGGATGCAATATATTGCATATTTGAGATGAAAACCGTTTGGGCATGAAATTTCGTTCCTTTTTGGCCCCGTAGCAACAAATACCTGCGATGAAATGAAACCCCCTGATGATAAAAGGTGCAATTATGGCAGCAGTACAGGAATGCCTCCAGTGCGGCAAGTGCTGCGAGAAATGGGGATGGGACCAGCCGGGCATTGTTGCTGACCTTGTGCCCTGGATCCGGAACGGCCGTACCGACATCCTGGAGCATGTCTGGATCCGGTTCCGCAATGGCAGGAGAACAACCGGGCGTGACCTTTCGCTTGCAGATCTTCCGGAGATAGCGCAGATTTACTACTGGGTCTCACCCGCGGGAACAAAACTGTATTATTGTCCGTTTTACGAGAAGCGCGATGACGGGAAGGTCTATTGCGGGATCCACACGGTCAAGCCGGCAGTCTGCATAGGGTTTGCCCCATGGGCAGAAGTATACCACGATTATGGTCTTAACTGCCCGGCGTGCCGCGATATTGCGCCTTGAAGAGACGTCGTGCCCCAAATAACGACGATAATCAGCCGAATATTTTTTGCACCATTGCCTTTCCTTCGCGGGCATACAGGAGGACAATCTCCCGCAGGTACCCGCGCAATCCGGGAAGGACGCGGCAGAGTGCTACGGTCAGTGCAAGAAGGAAAACGACAGCAAGGATTTCCGCAACCACGTTGTGGGCCCAGAAGAAGTTGGCATCGCCTGTGCCGGGGGGATCGGGAAGGCCATCGAACCAGCGGCCGGAAACCGCAATGAACACCCCCGCGACACGGACGATATTAAGAACAAACAGTGAAACGGCCAGGGAAACGATCACTGCAACCCGCTGCAGGACGGGTGCGTGCGGTACACCGGCAATGATCCCGGTGACCACCGCAATGGCAAGGATGCCCGTGCAGGGAGATGATCTGGTTGCAGAACCCGTTTTCGGCAAGGACATCCCACGCGATCAGCACCGGGTGATACCCAAGAGCGGTCACCATGCCAGAAACGAGGGTGACGACCATGCTGACCAGACCATCCCGCAGCAGGGGAATCAGGGAAACAGGGACGAAGATGAGGGTTGCAACTGCCGCGCTCATCGTGAGCCGGAAGGCAACGGGATTTTCATCAAGGAGACTGCGGGCGGTGATGGCAAGAAAGGGGAGCGCGAGGAGGGCAAGAGCAGGATAGAGAAGATTGATCTCAAAAACAACCGCCGTCATGAGCAGCCAGAGGTTCAGGATTGTTACGGACCACCCAATAATTGCCAGGTATTTCCGGTACGTTCCCATGATAAGGAAGAGCGCAAACGCAATGTATGCCACAAGAGCCTCGGCATCACTTACGATTCAACCCGCTCCCACCTGCCGTCCGGGTAGAACGCAGTCCGGACCCCGTCATCAGCAAAGAACGACCCGCCCGCATGCCGGCTCCACCAGTCAAGGTTCAGCCAGTACTGCGGCACATTGTCCCGGTACGTGACGTGGCACCCCACATCCGCAACCTTGTACCGCTGCCGGATATACCCGGCTGCTTTTTCAAACTCTTCCGGGGTTGTGCCGATAAAAACCTCCGGGTACGCGTGCCCGGTCATGCCGTTTTCAGCATACACGACACGCGCGTTCCCGCCTACCGATTCGATCAGGGCAGCAAGAAGGATGGCAAAATCATCGCAGTCGCCTTTGAGTCCCAGCGTTATGGTCCGGCTTGCGGGCGAGAAATAGTCGCTTCCGGCCGGGTCCTCAACATAGGTCCACCGCGCGAAGACCGCGTCGTAAAGATCGCAAATCTGGGACATCCGGAATACCCCGCCATGTTCCGGCCGTATCAGGGAGACCGCAAAGTCGCGGGTTACCGGGTCATGATAATCCAGAGCATCACGGATGGCAGCTGCGCGCACATCCTCGTCATGAGCCGCGTCGCTTGGCTGTTCCGTGGCATTGACCACATTCCGGATCAGGTGACTGCCGGTCGTGACAGCATACGGTGTTCCGGAAGCCGCTGGTGCGGGGGCAGGTGCGGGTTTTCCGGCAAGGGTGCAGCCGGCAGCAAGAATACCCAGAGCAAGGAGGAGGAGAACGGCAACGAAGACCGGCGCGATGCGGGTACGCCCGTCCCGTCTCTTCTCACCCGTTTTCCCGCTGCCACGCATATCATAGAACATGGGTGGCACTACAAAATTACCGTTTTTGTGCAGGGTTAATTGTGGTACGCCGGATTTTTTCGCATGTGGGGACGGGAAGCGGAGCACAGACACCGGAGAGATCCTATGAAAAATACCGGCAGGAAAAATGCATTGGATAGTTCCGTCCCAGGAGAACCCCGCATCCCAGACCATATGCATTTTTATTATATCAACATAAGAATAATTATGAATCTTTTTGATACGCGGACAAAACACTACCTCTTTCTCATCGCCATCGTCGCTATCGGCTTATTTGGAATCCTGACCATGCAGCTGCTGCTTGCCGCCGCAATCATCATCCTTGCATTCCTTGGCTGGCTCACCTGGTACTACCAGGGGACAAAGAAGGAGAAGCGTGCCATCGAGCAGGGCGAGGGAGAGGCAGTCCTCGGTGCCGGGCTCATCACCCTGCTTGCCATGGCCAACATGGAATTCATTGTCTGGGGAATCGGCCTTGCGTTCATCTTCATGATCCACCAGTCGCTTGCCCGGATCGAGAGGCGCATGGAAATGCTGGAGACGCGCAACCCTCCTCCTGAGTGACCGCACGGATCATGCAAAAAGGAGCCGTTTCACCTGCGTCTTTACATCCGCTTCTTTTCCGGGCAGGGTGCGGATGTCCTTTATGACATCTGCACGGTCAATGAGCACCGTACCGGAAGGCTGCACTCCCAGCGTATGGAAGAAGGCAAGAAGCACGCGGGTGATACAGGTGAAATTCTCCTCACCCTCCCGGCCCGCAACAGAAAAGATCAGCCCGTGCTGATTGGTTCGTCCCCCAAAAAGCGCCCGCTCCGCGTGGTATGCCTGCATCCGGTCGATCACCAGCTTGAGCCCGGCAGGAACCGTGTTGGAATACACAGGGGAGCACACGATGATGACGGATGCCGCGCGGACTGCGGCAATGATCTCCTTCATATCGTCGTCGAATACGCAGGTGCCGGTGTTGTAGCACTGGTAACAGCCGATGCAGGGGTGGATATCAAGGTCATGGGGATAGATCACTTCCGCAGTTTTTCCAACCGCCTCTGCCGCTGCAACCGCCCATGATGCAAGGATGGCGCTGTTGCCATCCGGGCGGGGACTTCCCTGGAGAACGAGAAGATCCACAGCCGGGTCGGGGGCAGGGACACCGGTTCTTGCCGGATACGCAGAAAAGATCCGATCCGGCTCGTTGTGCAGGTCATCTTCCCAGCCTGCCATCATCTCCCGGGCTGCAGACTCGGCAGATCCGGGCAGGAGCGGCGAATACTCGAACGTGTTGGTAATGTACCGGGCCCGTTTTCCACCGGGCGCCTCTGCTTCGAGGACATAGCGGATCATGCCGGGGTACAGCGCGGAGAAGTCTTCGCTGCGGAGCGTGAGCTGGTATGCTCTGCCCGCTGCAGGAACGGTTGTGCTCTGCAGGAGTTCCCGCGCCGGTTTCATGAGGATGTGTATCCCGCGCCGGCATGATAAGGCTTGAGGGCGCGAGCCCGGTTGGGTGGCAGGGTGCCTGGGCCGGATTACGGGTGTGCCGGCACGGGCCGGGCCCGCCATGCGCCGGGCGGCACTGCCATCTCGAACCGTGCGCCCTTGCCCGGCACGCCATTCTCCCGGATCGTGATGCCGGTGATATCGAGGATCTCGCGGGAGAGCGCAAGACCAAGGCCGGTGTTTTTGCCAAATCCCCGCTCGAAGATACGCTCCTTCTCATCTTGTGCAACACCCGTGCCATCGTCTTCACAGACGAGGATATGGGTCCCGTCCTTCTCCTGGGCGGAGAACCGGATGGTCGTGATGGTTGTCCCGTACCGGACGGCATTGTCCATGAGATTGTAGAGGACCTTTTCCACCAGCGGGTCGGCAAAGATTTCCGTGCCGGCGAAAATATCGTTCCTGACCACCACATCCCCGACCGGTGCATGGGCCAGCGCCGCATCAACAAGGGCCCGGGCATCGTGCCAGAGCGGAACGGACGTGCCGATCTCCTCGTACTCGCGGGTGAACCGGATCATTGCCGCGATCCGCTCGGCCGCTTCTTCTGCTTTTGTACAGAAATCCGCCAGTTTCTGGTCTGCCTGCCGGGGGGCGAGCAGCTCAAGGTATCCCTTGAGTACCGTGAGCTGGTTGTTGATGTCGTGCCGGGTGATCGTGGTGAGAAGGGTGAGTTTCCGGTTGGCCTGCCGGTATGCTGCGGAAATCCGCTGGAGCTCGTCGGCACGGGCCATGAGTTCGTCTTCAAGCGTCTTGCGCTGGGTGATGTCGATGAGAAAGAGCAGGGTTGCAGGGTCACTGCCAAACCGGATCGGCCGGCCTTTCACGATCACCGACCGGGCATTGCCATCGGCCGAAGTAAGGGCCATCTCGTACAGGGGCCCTTCCCGCGTATCCTGCCGCTCTGCCATGTTTGCAGCAGCGTCCGCCCGGAGGGCTTCCGGGACATACGAAAGGAATGGTGTGCCGATCATCTGGTTGGGAGAGTAGCCCATTGCGCGGCTGAAGGCCGGGTTGACATACCGGACATTCCCGTCATCGCCATACACGATGATATAATCCGGCTGGCCGTCAGCACGGGCCGGGTCAAAAAGATCGGCACCGCCGGAACGGAGCCCTCCGGGTCCGGCCGGGGATTTTCCGGTGCTTTCGGTTGCTGGAGGGGTCAATGAGGGCATAGGGTTTTTCTCATACCAAAAATTTGTTTGATGGATCTTGGTCTGCCCCCAAAAAAAGGTATGTGCAGGACCCTCCACCGGGTTACTCGCGCTTGTCGCCTGCCACCCGTTTTTTTTTAAACAGGACGGCCAGGTTTTTCAAAACCGTTTCGGGTCGGTCTCGACATCGAGGATGACCGGCCGGTTGAGCCCCAGTGCCCGTTGAAGGGCCGGCGCGAGATCGCCCGGGTTCCTTACCCGGATCCCCACCCCGCCGCAGGCATCGGCGTACGCGGCAAAGTCGGGGTTCAACAGATCGGTGGCAAAATTATCGTACCGCTCCATCATCTGCTCGACCCGGATCATGCCGAGCTCGTGGTTGTTGAGGATGACAACGACCATCGGGAGGTTGTACTTCACCGCCGTAACAAAGTCGCCCATCGCCTGCGAGAAACCGCCATCGCCCGTGACGCAGACAACGGTCTTACCCGGGCAGGCGATCTTTGACGCGATCGCGCCGGGGAGCCCAAAACCCATGGTCGCAAGGTAGCCCGACATCACGAACCGGTGCCGCTTCATCCGGAAGTTCCGGCCAAACCACCACTGGTTCTCGCCCACGTCCACCGAGATGATCGCATCTTGTGGTAAATTGTCGGACAGCACTTTCATGATGAACGGCGGCCGGAGGGGAGAGGCTTTCGGGTCAGCCTCGCGATCCCGCACCTCATCCCACTCCCGCTTCATCCGGGCAATTTTTTCAAGGGCACCGTTATCCTCCCGACCCCTAATGAGCGGGATGATGGCGGGGATCACGTACGAGCAGTTGCCGTAGAGCCCGATCGTATTTTTGTTCTTCATGAGGTGGATGGGATCGATGTCCACCTGCACCATCGGCCGGTCGAGCGGCACGTTCGTGAACTTCGAGAACCCGACGCCGAGCGTGATGAGCAGGTCAGACTCCGTTGCAAGGGTGCGGGCAGCCGGCGATCCCACATTGCCAAGGATACCGATCACCCATTCGTTGTCCTCGGGAAGGATCCCCTTTGCCCGGTAGGTGGTGAGGATGGGCGATCGGATCTTCTTTGCAAGAGCAAGGACATCCGCTGCTGCCGGAAACGCACCCCAGCCGACAAGGATAACCGGGTGCTCTGCTGCGTTGATGGCCGCGGCAGCCCGTTCGAGCAGCGGGGGCGGGGGCATGATATCAAAGCCGGCAACGCAGGACTCGCGGGAGCAGTAGGGCGCGTCGAGAGGCTGCTTCTGGATGTTGTTCGGGACCGAGAGCTGGGCAACGCCACGGTCGAGAATGGCATACTTGAGGGCGCGGGTTAAGAGGAGCACGGCCATGTTCTTCTCGTACACGGTGTTGTTGAACACCGCAATCGGCCGGAAGAACGCGTCCTGGTCGATCTCCTGCACGCCGCCCGCCCCGGCATATTGTGTCTCCACCTGCCCGTTGAGCGAGAGAACGGACGCGTGGTCTTCCTTTGCATCGTACAGGCCGGTTGCAAGGTTGGTTGCCCCGGGGCCGGCAATCGTCAGGCAGGCCGCGATCCTGCCGGTCAGCTTATGGTAGGCCGATGCGGCCAAGGCTGCATTCGCTTCGTGGCGGACAACGATATACCTTATTTTCGGGTTCTTCCGGATCGCTTCGACCAGCCCGAGCGATGAGGTACCCGGCAGGCCAAAGACGACCGTGACCCCCCAGGCAACCAGCTCGGCTGCCATGATGTCCGAGACCGTTGTGCCCTCCCGGGCCGGTTCGTCAGCAGCGGCACGGGCCCGGAAAGCATCTTTCCCCGCCCGGCAGACCGGACAGGTCCAGCCCGGGGGAATATCTGCAAACGCGGTCCCGGCCGGAACCCCGTTTGCTCCATCGCCGCTCTTCTCATCGTACACGTACCCGCAGACGCTGCACACCCATTCGGCCATGATAGTTCCTCAGGCTCCCATTGGCATGGTTGGCGCAAAAAAGATTCCGGCCGTGACAAAAATGGGCTTTGTAGAACCAGGCATGAACCGACAGAGTTCACACCCGAACGATGAAAAATTCCAGAAATTTGAATATGTGTGAGTACTTCCCGCCGCAGGGTCCCCAAACAGGTGCGACTGCCGTTCATCAGAATCGGGCCATAATAAGGATCAGTATTCATCAGCAGAGCATTTCGTATTTTTTTTTTGGGAAATCAAACCCACAGCGTCTTTTTGTGGAATTACGATGGTGACCCCCTCTCTCCCCCAGAGGGGGAAGCACCCCAAGGGGGCAAGCCCCCTTGACCCCCGGTTTCAATCATCCATTTTCAGGTGCCGATAAACGGCCTGCTCCACGGGGCGAGGGTCGATGAGACCCCGAGCGCCCGTGGCCCCATCGCAACTCAATATAATCCATCGCAGGTTTTCCCATAAAAAAAACACAATTTCCGGAAGAATAGATTGTGGGGGGTAAACTGCCCCCATGCCCCCTTGGAGATTTCTGCCGCCGCCCCCGCGGGGGCGCTCCTTCTGGCGGCCTCAATTCGGGTTTAGATCATGACCCAATAATCCGCCCCGCCGTGCCACGGAGAGACGTTAGAGCGGAGTAATCTTCCCCCCAAAAATGAGTTAACCGTTTTCCATTCTTCATGAGTGAACGCCCGTTCATGTTCGTTTCTGCAGAGCATAAAAATGGGCCCGCCCGCGATCAGCGGATCTCGCCGTTGATGGTCACGACTTTTTCTTCAACCGAAACCTGCACACCGGCACGCTCCATGGCCTTTTCGACCACGTACCGCATACCACCGCAGCAGGGCACCTCCATGCGGGCGATGGTGATCGATTTGATCGCGTGAAGCCGGAAGATCTCTGCGAGTTTTTCAATGTAGCCTTCGATATCCGCATCGAGTTTCGGGCAGAAGATGATGAGGATCTTTCCGCAAAGAAGATCCGCGTGAAATCCGGCGTATGCAAATGGCGTGCAGTCAGCAGCAACGAGCAGGTCGGCATTATCAAAATACCCGGCACCCGGATTCATGAGCGCGAACTGGACCGGCCATTGCCGGAGCGCGGAGTCGGTTGTGCCGGACGGTTGGTGCATCCCCATGCCGGCATGGGGGCCCCTCCCCCGCTGACCAGGGCTGCCCGGCCGATCGATGCTTCGGGCAGCAGAACCGGGGCAGCCGGCAAACGGCTGTTTCTGGTCCGGCCCGGGCGGGCAGGATGCAGGGGCAGGGGCTTGTACATCTGCACCGGATTTCCGGGGCACGTTCCCCGCCGGTTTCTTCAGCACCGCTGAATTGTCATGGTCGGGAACCGGGATCATCTTCTCAAGCAGGCACTCGATCGCCTCATTGTAGAGTGCCCGCTCGCCATGGTTCAGCAGGTGTTCGAGATGTGCTTTGATGACACCTGCACCCTGCGGGATGATCTTTTCCATCACCGCCCGCTCATCATAGGGTTCAGCCTCGCGCTCGATCACGTGGATCGCCCCTTCAGGACAGGTGCCGATGCAGGCACCGAGCCCGTCGCAGAAGAGATCGCTCACGAGCCGGGCTTTCCCGTCAATGATCTGGAGCGCTCCCTCCGGGCAGTCGGGGATGCACTGGCCGCAACCCGTGCATTTCTCTTCATCGATCGTTATGATATTCCGTTTCACCATGCGTATCTCCGGCCATCCGGTCTGGCCTGTACCCTTCCTTGGACGGTTACCCTATTAAGGGATTGTGACCGTGACAGGGTTTTTTGCCGTCGAAATGGGGCCCTGTATTGACGGAGAATAAGCCAAAATCAAAAAACCCTCATATCGCGTCTCCGGCCACCGAAAACCCTCCCCGTTTATTCCAGCCCCAAAAAGTACCCGATCGCCCCTCCATTAGCGTTTATTAGCGTCTGTATTTCCGGGCGCTGGCTCCACGACGTAAAACCACGCATTTTTCACGAATTTGTCCTGTCATTCCGCCTGTTTTTTGGGGAATTTGTCCTGTTTTTGCTTGCCGGGCGGACTTCTGTCTACGGGGTCTCCGTCGGAGAACAGGCAGTAGGGGGATGCAGGTCTTCTGATATGGATCCCACAGTCGCTACCCGCCGGCCTTCTTCTGGCAGGTGACCAGGAAAAAACCCGGTACCGGACGATACCGCAGCGGGCAAATTTTTTTAATTCCGGATTATCCACCGGCATGCAACCAGGAAAAAATTTCCGGGATTTTTTTTTAGACCAGAACAACAACCACCCGCACCGACCAGAGAGTATTTGGCCAAATCCCGGTAACGGGTACTGATGAAGAAAATTTTTCTCTCCCTGGTTTTTTTATTGCTGGGAATGATCCTTGCTGCCGGTTGCACCGGCCCGGCATCACCGGCTGCAACGGTTTCCGGCACCCCGTCAATGGTGACTACACCGGTCGCTGATGGAACAACCCCTCAGGTTACAGTAGTGGCAACCACGCTTCAGGAAACGGAATCCATCCGGCCCGTCACGCCGGTACAGTACGAATCACTCCACCCGGTGGCAGTCACTTCCGGAGTACCAACCCGGGTTGCATCCG
>DANA01000026.1 GCA_002508495.1 Methanoregula sp. UBA276 | reverse complement strand
GAGGGTCAGCCGGGTCCTCATGGCAGTACCCGGCTGGTCAGACCATGCGATAGGTCTCGAGGTTCATGGGAGAATGTGTCTCGATATGGTAGCGCTTGTAGATAGAACTTGCAAGATCGATCGTGCTGTTCTCGTCACCGTGGATACAGAAGATCTTCTCGGGCCGGGGCTGGATCTGGCCGATAAAGTTCATCAGCTGCCGGCGGTCGGAGTGGCCGCTGAACCCGTCAACGGTCACGATCTCGAGGTTGATGGTGATGGTGCCCTTGCGCCCCATCGGGACCTCGCGCCATCCCTTCTGGATCCGGCGCCCATAGGTGCCGTCGGCCTGGTACCCGACAAAGATGAGCGCGTTCTTCTCATCCGATGCAAGGTTCTGGAGGTATTCCATGACCGGTCCTCCGTTGAGCATCCCGCTCGTGGTGATGATGACACAGGGGTCGCCACTGATGACCTTCTCGCGGAGATCGGAAGAGTCGACCTGCTGGAAACACTCCGAAAGGAACGGGTTCATGCCCTCGCGGAAGATGAGGTTGCGCAGCTCGTTGTTCAGGTACTCCGGGTAGGTGGTGTGAATCGCGGTAGCCTCGCGGATCATGCCGTCGAGATAGATCTTCACCTTCGGGATCTTGTCCAGGCGCATGCCCTCCTCAAGGGCAAGCATCACTTCCTGCGATCTGCCCACGGCAAAGGCCGGGATGATGACCTTGCCACCCCGCTGGAGAACCGTGTTGACCGTCTCGTAGAGCCGGCCTTCTGCCTCTACCCGGGACTGCTGGAAATCGTTGCTGCCCCCGTACGTGCTCTCCATAAAGAGGGCTTCGAGGCGGGGGAACTGGTTGACGGCCGGGTTGAACAGCCGGCTCTTGGCATAGTTGAAGTCGCCGGTAAACGCGATGTTATACATGCCGTCACCGACATGGAAGTGCGCAATGGCCGAGCCAAGGATATGACCGGCATTGTGGAACGTGAGTTTCATGTCCGGCGCAATGTCCGTCACGCTGCCATAATTGAGGGTGATCGAGTGCTTGATGTAGGTCTTGACGTCCGCAGACGAGTAGGGGACCTTCCGGTCCTCCTTGTGGATCACGTCAAGGTAATCGAGCTGGAGCATGGCAGAGAGGTCCCGGGTCGGGGGTGTGGAATAGACCGGGCCCTCATACCCGTACTTGTACAGGAGGGGCACGAGGGCACAGTGGTCGAGATGCGCATGGGTCAGGACAACGGCATCGAGCGAGGAGAGCGGGTAGATCTCCGGGACATAGAGGTAGGGGGTGGCACCGGCATTGTCGGGTTTTTCCCCGCAGTCGATGAGCACCTTGCTGTTGGGAGTCGAGAGGAGGAACGCAGCCCGGCCGACTTCCCGGCAGCACCCGAGTGTCGTGACCCTGACCCACTGGTCCTTTTTCGGGGCGTCCTTCGTTGCCTCGTCTTTTCCGGGAAGGTCACGGTGAATGCGCCGGCCAATGGTCCGGAGAAACTGCTTGCGATCCTCGTTCACGGAGCGGAGGTATTGCCGGACCTGCTTGACTGTCGAGCTCTCGATGGGGGGAGTCCGGACAACCTTGGGTGTCCAGCCGATATGACGGGTAATATCCCGGAGGGTGGTGCCGTTTTTGCCGATAACAACGCCCGGCTTCTCGGCCTCGATCAGCACTTCACCGGTGTCGGCATCGAAGAAAATGTCAGTGATCCCTGCGGTCTCGGGAACCACGGCCTTGATGTCGTTGTAGGCCTTCTCGGGGTCTTCCAGGATAGTCGGGCGGACAACGATACGCTTCCGCAGGTCGCGGGCGAGGATCCGGATAAGGTCAGCCTCATCGGCGAACCGTTTCGGGTCGTCGGTATAGATGACGAGCTCGGGCCCCTCGAATTCTACCTGGGTTACGTTGATGCCGGACGGCACCTTGTCGTTGATCTTCTCTTTGAGCTCTTTGAGCCTTTCTTCAATCTGCATAAAAAAGTCGTCCTAAAAAAAGAGGGATCAGGCGGAAGTCCGGGAAATGTACTCTTTTACGGCATCTTCGCTGAGTTCCTGGTACTTCTCCATGGTTATCACCACAACGTGGATCCCTTCGCCGGAACCGGCATCGCGTTTCATGGCGGACTTGAGGCCACGGACCGCAAGTTCAACCGCTTCGTCCTCGGTCATGCCGGCCTTGAACCGGTCTTCGAGGACCCCGTATGCCATAGGGGAACCGGACCCGGTGGCAACGATCTCGGCTTCCTTGGTTGCCCCGCCCATTGCATCAACCGAATATACACTGGGGCCGTTCTCGTCAACGCCCCCGACAAGGAGCTGGACATAGTAGGGGAAATACCGGTTCTGGTTCAGGTAGTTCGAGAGCAGTGTTGCCGTTGCACCGACCGTGATGGGCCGGGAGCGGCGGATCTGGTAGAGGTTGCATTCAACCGTCAGTACCCGGGCGAGCTGCTGGGCATCGCCTACCCCGCCGGCAGTTGTCATGCCGATCCGTTCTGCCACCTGGTAAACTTTCTTTGCTTTCTTGCTTGCGATCATGTAGCCCATGGTCGCCCGTTTCTCGGTTGCAAGTACGACACCACCGGCAAAGTTGATACCGATCGTGGTCGTCCCCTTCATGGACTCCTGTAACTGTTCAGGCATAGTAACACCCCAAAAACAAATTTTACGCCGAAAATGTCGTAAAAGCGCTTAGTTATTAAATGATACCCGGAAATAAAAAGATTGTTATTATGACTCTTCCCGGCAGAAAGCCCGGATAAGTTCGCGGTCGTACAGCATGCCGACCAGTTTCTTGTCCCCATTCACCACCGGAAGCTGGTCAACACGGGATCGCTTCATCTTGAGAGCACATTCGCTCACTTCTGCATTCTGCGGTACCGCCACGACATTTTTGACCATGGCAAGTTTTACCGGGCGGTTCGGCAGCTGTACTTTCGAGATACCGAAACTGATCGTATGGTTGTCGCGGATGCTCTCCCACGTCCACTCGTCATCATCAGTCCCGTTCGAGAAGTCTGAGACGCCGACCGAGTCCTCGATGCTGGAACTCCGGATCAGGTCACGCTCAGAAATTATGCCCATGAGCGTGTTGTCGGCATCGAGGATCGGGATCGCGTCAACACCCGAGATCTCCATAACCCGGCCCACGACCGGCAGCGGGGTCTCTTCCCAGAGGGCAAACGACTTGCTGACATACGTGTCCTTGATCTCTTCGCGGCACTTGACCGTTGCAAGGGCATGGATGACATCGGCAACCGAGAGGAGACCCAGGAGCTTGTTGTTCTCAACTACCGGAAGACGGCGGATACGCTTCTTCACGAGCAGGCGGGCAGCTTCCACCATGTCCGTGTCAGGGTCAATGGTGATGGGTTTTGCTGTCATCAGGAGCCCGAGCTGGGTCTCTTCGGGCTTTCGCAGGAGGTCTTTTCTGGTGATGATCCCGACAATCTTCTTGCTCTTGATGACCGGAACACCGGAAATTCCTGTTCGCTTGAGAATCTTTAAGACATCGTCGCGGTTGCCCGGGATCTCGACGTGGACAACGTCCGATGTCATGTAGTCCCTGACGATCATGTCCGTTATAATCTCACCACCATGGTTGAGACTTTGCTGTGGGTGACAACAAATGTGCTTACGCTGCCGATCAAGAGGCGGTCAGTCTGGCTCTTGCCATGGGAACCGACAACAATGAGATCCGCCTTGTTCTCATTGGCAAGGTTGATGATCTCGCTGCCGGCATGACCGAATTTCAGGTGGGTTTTGACCGTGACGCCGGCGGCTTTTGCCTGTTCCTGTACTTTGGCAAGCACGTTCTCCCCCTCGGTTTTGAGCACATTGTACATAATCTCGACCGTATTGTCAGCAGGGAGAGAAGAGAAGAGGCCGGTCTCGACAATGTATGCCGCATGAAGGGGTGTGTTTCCCCGTTTTGCGATGTCAAGGGCACGGTCAAATGCGCGCTGGCTGGCCTCCGATCCATCAATCGCTACAAGTATATTAGCGAACACAATAATCACCCAAAACAAACATGGCTTTTTTATTGGAGTTACAAATTAAAAACATTATGGCAAATCTGCCCGGATTGAGCCCGTTTTATTAAAGAAAATACCGGATCGCGGCTGAAGCGCAGTACGGACGCGGCATCAACCACAAAGAGGTTTGCCCGTGCACCCTTGCGAATGAAGAACGGCGAACCAGTAAGGAACGAACCGGCTACAGCTGCATGGAGCAGGCTTTTTGGGTGCTGTTTATACACAACCGATGCAAACGCCAGTTCCGCGAGCATGTCGGGAGGCACGAACATGACATTATCCGTGCCGAAAAAGACCGTACAACCCAGCTCTCCCATGAGGGAGAGGGGAGGGTGCCTCGCTGATGTTGTAACATTCAGCATCCAGTTTGAGCGGGGACACACGACAATCGGGATCTCCTGATCGGCACAGCGGCGCAACTGTCGTTTCGTGGCATGGGTTGCATGAATGATCAGGTCAGGTTCATACGAGAGGGCATCGTCAATGTCATTTGCATCACGTTCCCCGGCATGAAAAGCAACCATCCTGCCTGCTTTCTTTGCTGCTGCAACGAGCCGGTCAATATTTTGGACATCGCGGGTGCTGCTGATCCCAAGACCATCGGCGATCTCTTCCCCGCCATCCCGGCCGAAGATCAGCGGATGGAACGGAAGACCATCTGCTGCCTCTGCAAGGGCTTGTACTCCCGCTTTTCCACCCTCCCGGAAATCAGCACAGCCATGCGTCCCCCCGGCTATCATGCCCCCGATGCTTGCCCGCATACCGGCAACAAGTTCGCGGGGCGGGGTTTGTGCCAGCAGGCGGTGTTTCAGCCCGTCCGGGGGAGTAACAAGCGCGGCAAGGTCGCCGGTTGCGCCGCAGTCCATGGCAACCGTATCGCCAAGGTGCGTGTGGGCATTAAAAAGTGCCGGGCAGATCCAGCGATCCGGGGCACGAGGATTTTCCTCGATTGCGGTGATGATGCCATCTTCAACCGAGATGTCGGCAGGCACAACATCGAGCTCTTCGCCAAGGAATACCTGGCCGGACAGGATCCGGGTTCTGTTTTTCATGGGGGGTAACTCTTCTTTATATATCGAGAAATCAAATATTTATTCATGGCAAAGAAGCAAGGTGGAAGACTCCTCTCATCAGCGGGCCTTGTCAACTATTATGACAGCGAGGACCGCCGGGCAATTCACATCAGCCCCGTTACCGTGATGATCGTTGCCGCGGTTGTCGGCATCGTCATCTATGCACTGGACCTCATGCTTTAAGAGGACCATTCTTTTTTCAGCACGCGCCGGGTGATATCCTCATCCCCGCGGAAGTACAGGCTGTCGTGCCCGCTCCACGTCCCGCAATTCCGGAAAATTACTGCCGGAACACCGTTGTTGCTCTCGCCCATCACGAAGTTGGCAAACCCTGCAATTTCATCGGCAACTGCCTCTTCGGTGATCTTCAGCTCGTGACCAAAGAGGTCATGGTCGCCCCGGAAGTCCCGGATTGCAGGAAACCCGCTCCATCCGATCGCGTTACCGGTCTGCCCGCGACGGAACGACCGCCCGCAGGTATCGGTGATGATGACCCGCACGTCCCGGCCGCAGGATGCTTTCATTGCCGCACGGAGTTCTTCAGCGGACTTCATGGGGTCCGGCGGGAGGAATATTACCATGCCGTCATCGATATTGGACTGGTCGACACCGGCCCGGACACCGATGTGCCCGAATGCCATCTCCGAGAGGATGAAGGGGTGTTCCATGATGATATCGGTGGATGCATCAAGAACTGCCTGGACAAACCGCGGATCCTCGCCATTGAGTTTCCCGAGCCGCACAGCCCGGTCCGTCGGGGTGATATCGGTGAGTTTCCGGGTATAACCTTTGGCTTTTGACCAGATGGTCGAGGCAACGCAGAGGATGTCGCCATCATGGACCGTTACCTTATCGCAGACCAGGGCGGCGATGTCGTCCCCTTCGCGGATGAGCGGGAGGCCACGCACCCCGATGACCGAAATGTCTTCCATACCATCTCTATGCGATGACCGTCCGATATAGGGATTTCGAATTGTGTGCAGCAGGCACTCATTTTGGCCGGAACCTCTTGCTGAATGACCGGAGATCCCGGTTAGTTTCGCACATGAGATATTTTTATATCATGACAGCACGCAAAACGTCATACTTATGTACTTCATCATCCGGTGCCCGGGAGGATGCAGGACATTCACGTACGTTGATCGCTTCCAGAAATGGAAACTCTGCCCGTTCTGCGGCCACGCGTACGAAGTGGCGAAGGTACCGGTGTATCTTGAAGTCGAGGACCATCACGAAGCTGAAAATATTGTGAAACAGATGGAACGCCACCTCCACACCACCAAGAAAAAAGATTTTTCCGAAGAGGAGAAGGCCGAACTCCGGCGGCATTACACCGCAGCCCTGCGGGGCAGGCGGCACACCGCGGCAAATTAGATGGATGTTTTTTGTTTTGCTCTGTAGAAACACGCATGAACTTACGTTCACACCAGAATGATGAAAATCACCCATATACAAGTGGAAGAGGATGGCTCCCCGCCGCGAGGCGCCCCTCACGGGGCACGGCGGGGCAGATTACCGTACCAGGAATGCTGCTCATTGAGGCCGCCGCACAGGCGCCCATCGGGGCGGCGGCAGGAATCCCAACCGGGGGTATGGGGGCATCAGCCCCCATAATTGATAATTTTCATGATTTTCATGGGAAACCATTTGAAGTGATGATGGGGGCTGATGCCCCCATACCCCCTTTACGATGCTTGCCGCCGCACCCGTTTGGGCGCCCCGCGGCGGCCTCAATTTCTGTTTTGTGAAAACAATTTTTGTCGGGAGTATCCAGTACAGGTAGTGCAGAGGCATCGCATGCGCCCCCGCCCCCTTGGGGGCAGGGTTGGCGCAAGGGGGGCACCTTTTTTCCGGAATGAGGATTTCTTCAGAGCATTTTGTTTAGTAACGTTCAAATCCGGGTTTTTCTCTGGGGGATGCCCTCATTACGCCAGTCCTGCCCTACTTTGGGTTCCGGTTTCACTTCCGCTCTCTCCTCACCCAAACAGTGCGTGCAGCGGGAACCGGTACGGCCCCAGCCTTCCGCTGAAGTTCGATGCCCCGATGTGCGTGATTCGGCCAGTCAGGGTTGCCGCGTCGATCCCGACCTTCATCGCACGCTGTATTGAGGCTTCATCGATGCCGTTGATGACGATCTCGTAGATGGAGCCAACCCCTTCGGGCACCTGCGAGTCCGTGACAAGGCCACGGAGTGACGGGCAGAGGGCATCATTGGTGCTGGCAGGCATCGGGAAGCGGTAGTTCCGGCACCCCACCTTGGATCCGCTTTTTACAATTCCCCCGGCAAAACTCATGACAACCCCGGGTGTTCCCTCGATAGCACGAGCCCCGGCTTCAGCCCCGGCGAGTGCCGATGCCCGGTCCTCGCCCATGACAAGAAAGTTCCCCCCGGCAATCCCCTTGACCGTGCCGAACCGCTCCTCACCCACGTATTCACCTTCCATGACCGGGATCTTCCAGCACTGCCTGCCGGCAACCGTGCACTTCCGCTCATAATGATCGCCAAAGTAGTGCATCCGGATATAAAACCGGGACGCTGCATCGACGAGTCCATCGAATGCAGACGCCGTTGGTGCCGGAAGGATGCACTGCGAGACGCGGGCAGCGACATTGGCCTTCATCGCCTTCTTCTCGGCACAGATCAGGATCGCAACCCCGGGCCTTCCATCCGGGGTCTCATTGGTGCCAAGAGTGCGCTCGACTCCCGCCTCGCAGGGGCAGGCAATCTTGGAGCTGGCAAAGCCGGTTGCGGATACTGCCGCCTTCATTGCCCATGACGGGGTGTCCGCAGTGATGATAATTCTGGAGATCCAGATTGGGAATGCCTCGGCAAAGGTATCAAGGATCACGACACCGTTCTTTTCCATGGTGATTCACCATTATTCAGGATATACCACACCGTTCTCGGTGATGATCATATCCATGCGGATATCAGTCGGGTCGAGCGGGAGCCGTTCAACCTCCTGGCAGGCAAAGGCAAGGGCGATCTTTCTCAAGGCCGGATTCTTTTCTAAAAACCGGTCATAATACCCGGCACCGTACCCAATCCGTGCGCCGGTCCGGTCGAATCCGAGCATGGGAAGGAGGATGGTGGTTATTTCCCCGGGCGGTGCCGGGATCTCGTTCCCGATAGGTTCCGGGACACCGAACGTGCTCGGGACCAGGACCGAACGGTCGCGGATATAGGAAAGCCGGAGGCTTATGTCCTCTTTCTGGATGATCGGAACTGCCACGTTAATTTTTTTCTTCAGGAGTTCATCGATGAGCGGGGCAGTATTGACCTCCAGTTCTTTTGACGTGTAAGCAAGCACGGTCTCGCCATCCGCGATCTGCCCCAGCACGTACTGGCAGATCTTCATGCTCTTCTCCAGCCGCTCTTCCGGTGAAAGGGCGGCTTTTTTCTCCCGCAGGATCGCGCGGATCCGCATCTTCTCTTCCCGCATGGGCAATAGTAAAGCCCTCGGGTATTTATCCTTTTTTAGTCCCCGCCATGGATCGTCCCGCGCACCCATGATGCCAGGACACCGATGCTGCAGAGTGCCGTGAAGATGATAAAGGCAGCCGTGACGCTGGTCATGAGAGCCGGGTAAAGGATTGGGGTGATCGTGGCAGGGCCGATGAAAACGGCAAAACACGCCATCGCAATTGCCATCGAGAGAAGCTGGCCAAAAGACCGGACCGTTGCGTTCATCCCCGAGGCAATACCCAGGTGCCGTTTTGCCACCGAACTCATGATGGCGTTGGTGTTGGGGGAGGAGAAGATACCGTAGCCGAAACCGAGCACCATGAGGCAGCCGATGATGACGGGAAGCGGGGTTGCTGGAGAGAGAAAGATGCAGAGGAACAGTCCGAAAGCCGTGACTGCCATGCCGGCCGTTGAGACGATCCGGGGCTCAATCCGGTCGGAGAGCCGGCCGGCAAACGGGGAGAAGATGGCCTGCACCACCGGCTGCGCAACAAGGATGAGCCCGGCTTCTGCTGCAGTGAGGCCATGGAGGTACTGGAGGTACAGGGAGAGGAGGACGCCGACCCCGAAGGTTGCACCATAGTTGATCATGGCAGCGATGTTGGAGAAGACGAATGTCCGGTTGCCGGAAAAGACCGAGAAATCGATGAGCGGGGCACCGGACCGCCGTTCCTGCCAGGCAAAGACCGCTGCGAAGCCAAGACCGGCAACAATCCAGCCAGGAGCGGCCGGGTCGGGGACCATCAGCATGCCGTACACGATGCAGAAGAGCATGACACTGTAGACTACTGCCCCGAGGGCATCGAACCGTTCACCGGCAGCCTCGGCCCATTCGTCACGGACGCTACGGATCGTGATGAAAAGCGTTGCAAGCCCGAGCGGGACATTGAGGAGGAAAATTGCCGGCCAGCCGAACAGGTCGGTAAGGACACCACCCAAAAACGGTCCTGCCGAGAGCCCGATATAGACCGTGGCGATAGTGATGCCCAGTGCCGCTCCCCGTTCACCCGGCCCGTAGACCTGGGTAATAATGGCAACGGACGTGGAGAAGATCATCGCCCCCCCGATCCCCTGCAGGAACCGTGCACCGATCAGAAGTTCCGCGGTTGGCGCAAAGGCGCAGAGGAGAGATGCAAGAGTGAAGACCAGGAGACCAGCAGAGAAGATCCGCTTGCGCCCGATGATGTCGGCATACCGGCCGAACGGCACGATGAAAACGGCAGCCGAGATGATATACGCGGAGGTGATCCAGCCAAGCGTAACGGCATCGGCACTGAACTGCGCTGCCATGGCCGGGAGGGCAACCGTGATGGATGACCCGGTATACGGGACAAGGAAACTTGCAAGCGATGCAACAAGGAGGATCACCTTCTTCCCGTGGTCATCGGTCATACGTAAAACGGGTTGGCGCTCCACGGGATTAAGGATATGGAAAACCGGGGAAACCGGGCAGATCGCACCAGCGCACGCGCGCGGGTAAGGAGCGATATATCCAAGGAACAGGACAACAAAGATCTGGGTGATGGACCGAAACTTCGATGTCATAATAATCGGTGCCGGTCCGGCCGGGCTCTTCTGTGCGATCCATGCTGCCAGTGCCGGTACCAGGATCCTTGTTCTGGAAAAGAACAAGGAGCCCGGGGCAAAGCTCCTGCTTACCGGTACCGGGCAATGCAATCTTACGCACGAGGGGGATATCCGGGAGTTTGTTTCGCATTACGGCGACCATGGAAAATTTGTAAAACCGTCCCTGATGTCATATCCGAACCGGACCCTCCAGGATTTCTTCTGCGAATGCGGGCTTGCCCTGGTGACCGAAGGGAACGGCAAGGTCTTTCCCGCAACACGGAAGTCGGCCGATGTTCTTTTGGTCCTCCTTGCCGAATGCGAAAAACACGGGGTGGCAATCCGGTGCAGCGAGCCGGTAACCGGTATTGCCCGTGACGGGGATGCTTTCACGGTCACGACACCGTATGGGACGTACCGGGCAGGGTCTGTTGTCATCACCACGGGCGGGGCCTCGTATCCCCAGTGCGGGACAACCGGAGACGGATTTCGGCTTGCTGAAAGTCTTGGCCAGCCGGTAACGGAGATTGCCCCGGCACTCGCCCCGCTTCTCATCCGGCCATTCCCGTTTGCGAGCCTTGCCGGGATCTCGTTTGAGAGCATGCACTTCACGATCTGGCGCGGGGGGAAGAAGGTGGCAGACCACACGGGCGATGTCCTCTTCACCCACCTCGGGCTCTCCGGACCGGGCATTCTCGATGCGTCACGGAAGATCCAGGCCGGAGATGTGGTCCGGCTCTCGTTTGTGGGAACGATGCGACGGGAGGAATTTGCCACTGATATTACAAGGCGTGCCGAGGAGAACCCCGGCTGGCAGATCGGCACGATCCTTGCCAAGTACCCGATACCTGAACGGCTGAACCGGAAACTCCTCTCGCTCTCGGGGATTCCGGACGATCTCACCTGCGCCCACTTCTCTATTGAGAAACGTTCCGCGCTCATCACGAACTGCACGGAACTTCCGCTCGTTGTTACCGCTCTTGGAGAGTTCAAGATCGCGATGGCGACCCGGGGCGGTGTTGCGCTGGATGGCGTGAATGCCAAAACCATGGAATCAAAGATCGTACCCGGTCTCTTCTTTGCCGGTGAAGTGCTGGATATCGATGGCGATACCGGCGGGTATAACCTCCAGGCGGCATTCTCAACCGGACACCTTGCGGCACAGGGGGTCCGGAAACGTCTTGGCATCCCCCGTCTAGAGAGAGCGTGAAGAGATCTCTTCTCGAAACGGAGATGAACCGGCGTTCAAACCAGACCACTGAAAAAACCCCGGGTAATGGAGACGGATGCTCCCACACCAGACCAGGTACGAATACCGCAGAGCAAACTTTTCTGGAAGTGTGCTGAGCGATCATTGATGCTGGTGCAGAACGGTCCGGTTCCCGGCAGGATCGATAAATGGCGCACCATGAAGCATCATCATGCAAACCATTTTTTTTTAAGAACACGTTGCCCCTCAAGTATTCGATGGGGGAACCGGGCTGGCAACAACCACTCGGTTTCAGTACTTCACGAAATTTTCTTTTGTGAAGTTGCGGTTGTAAAGATCCATCCCGGCAGATATTACCCATCCGGCTCCCATCCCAAAACACCCAATCTGACGGAGAATCCCCTATTCGGGAGACGTCATCCGGTCACCCGGTATCTGTTTTCACCCATGCTATTGCCCCTATGGGGGCAAAACTCCATTTTTTCTCGCAAACAGAATCTCCCGGTTCTTGACCCCCATGATACAGGGAAATTTTTCGCCCGTGGCTGGCTTTTGGCGACCGTAAATTTGCAGGACTGAGTGCCGGGTGGGTAATTTTTGCGCTTTTTATCAGGCCGCTAAATTGCAGGTTAGAATCCCCATAAAAATCCCCCTTTTTCCTAAAATACCATTTTTTTGAGGATTTTCCATGGGCGTGGACATCATTTCCACTGCCGAATTTTCTCCCCCGTTCCCGCCCGTGACCTCTCCGTCGGAGAATCGACCCTTCGGGAGGGACGTTTTGGGCAGGAGGCAATGGGTAAAAAAAGTGCAATACCAGGGTTCTTTCCGAAAACCATTTTTCGCCGGGAATTCCGGCACCACGCAATCCGCAAGATTTTTTTATAAAACAGTGAATTATTATTTGATGAAACGGACCGCCATTATTCTTCTCCTTCTCCTCATCGCAAGTACGTTCTCCGGCTGCATGGGGTTTTCGGGTAATTTGTCTCCCGTAACGGGCATCCAGCCGGAGCCCGGCCCTCAGTCGCAGATGGTGACGGGTCCGACTGCACTCATGGTCGCCTTCCGGGAAGCGGATATCTCCACAAAATCACCGGAAGCAAAAGCAAAATTGAAGACCGGCCTTTCGCACCTGATGCAATACAACCAGCCCGGCGAATCCCTGCGGTATTTTGATGAAGCGCTTGCGATCGATCCGCTGTTCTGCGAGGCATGGATAGGAAAAGCTGTTGCGTACAACAATCTGGGGATGTACGATGATGCTCTCCCCCTGTATGACCGGGTGCTGGAGATGGAGCCGGACAACGCCACGGTCTGGCACATGAAAGGCGTGACCCTGAAAAATGCCGGCCGGCTGGATGCAGCAGATGAATGCTTTCGCAGGTACGCGGAGTTGTCTTGAGAATGCCGATGCATATGACCCGCACCAGTGAAAACTCTCTTATCGACTGACGGTCGTTATGGGAAACCCCCCGTCCCTGTATGCGTCCATTTCCTCCAGAAGGAGATCCCCTATACCTGCACGCCTCTCCGTCAGAGTGGGGGCGGCAGGTGTTTGCCGGTAACGGGAAAAACCAGTCGTAATTGAAAAAAATGCAGGCATAATTCACCTGTTTTTTACCGTTTTTACGCCGGAGAAGCACGGACGTAAATAGCAGCAATTGGGCAGCCGATCCCGTCCCGGATCAGGCTGGTGCCCCCAGGATCGAAAGAAACCCCTGTTTTGCGGGTCCCCCCCTCCGTCGGGGCAGAGAGATTCTCCGAAGGAAACGGCCGGCAGCCGGCCTACGGGTCGCTATTATGACGCAGATCCGCTAGAGAGATAAAACATCAGACCGCAA
Source organism: Methanoregula sp. UBA276 (assembly GCA_002508495.1). GTDB lineage: Archaea > Halobacteriota > Methanomicrobia > Methanomicrobiales > Methanospirillaceae > Methanoregula. The sequence goes on along the minus strand of DANA01000026.1, from coordinate 382 downwards.
GATCATACTGACAGGTGTTCATCCGAACATGGTACAGACAAAAGCCCGCGACCCAAAGACCCGCCCCTTCCTGAAATGGGCCGGCGGGAAAACCCAGCTGCTCGATCTCTTTCTCCGCTGCCTGCCGGAAGAACTGGGAACCGGTGCTATCAAAAACTATGTTGAGCCATTCCTTGGCGGGGGTGCGGTATTCTTCACCCTCTCGCGGCAGTACCGGTTTGACCAGTGCACGGTCTGCGATACCAATGGCGAACTCATCCTCACGTACCAGGTAATCCAGCGTTCGGTGGAAGATCTTGTTGGAGAACTCCGGACACTTGATGAAGAGTTCAGAAAACTGGATATTGATGGTCAGGAAATTTTTTACTATTCCGTCCGCGAC
>DANA01000021.1 GCA_002508495.1 Methanoregula sp. UBA276 | reverse complement strand
GGCAGGCCCCTGCCCGATCCCCATCGCCCGTACGTTGATGAGGTGACGATCCCGTGCAGCTGCGGTGGTACGATGAAGCGGGTCGAGGACATCTTCGATGTCTGGTTCGACTCGGCAGTCGCGTCGTGGGCAACGCTCGGGTTCCCGAACAAGACCGAAGAATTCGAACGCCTGTGGCCTGCCGACTTCATCACCGAGGGCCAGGACCAGACACGGGGATGGTTCTACTCCCAGCTGGGGGCAAGCACGATTGCGTTTGGCAAGGCACCGTACAAGAGTGTCTGCATGCACGGGTTCGCCCTTGACGCTGAAGGCAAGAAGATGTCCAAGAGCCTCGGAAACGTCGTCAACCCGTCCGATGTTGTGGAGAAGGTGGGCGTCGATGTGCTGCGGCTTTATACCCTCTCCTCCTCTGCCCCGTGGGACGATCTCAAGTTCAACTGGGACGGCGTCGGCACCATCAACCGGACCATCAACATCCTCTGGAACGTGTACCGGTTCCCCATCCCGTACATGGTGCTGGACAAATTCGAGCCGGCAACCAAAGACGGGGTCTGGGATGACGCTTTTGTCCGGGCAAACCTCTCAAAAATGCCGGACGAGGACCGGTTCATCATCTCCCGCATCAATTCGGTTGCGGCTACCGTTGACGGGGCCATGAAGGAGTGCCAGCTCCACCGGGCAACCCGCGAGATCGTGAATTTCATATTAGAAGACCTCTCGCGCTGGTACGTCCAGCTCGTCCGCCCACGGATGTGGCTTGAAGGTGAATCCGAAGAGAAGATCTTTGCCTACGAGACCATCTACTACGTGCTGCGCCGCCTCATGGGGATTCTTGCCCCTATCTGCCCGCACCTCACCGAGGAGATTTACCAGAACCTCCGGTGTACCAAGGATCCGGCGAGCGTTCACCTGCTGGACTGGAATTCAGGTGACTCGGCACTTATCGATGCCACGCTGGAAGGCGCGGTTGCAATCGTCCGTTCATTTGACGAGGCGAGTGCCAATGCCCGCCAGAGCGGGAAGCGGAAACTCCGCTGGCCGGTTGCCGAAGTCGTGGTTGTCACGAACGCTGATGTTGTCAAAAAAGCCATCCAGCGCCTGAACGCGGTCTGCATGGACCGGGCCAATGCCCGCAGGGTCACGGTCATCACGGGGAGCTGGGACCGAATCGGGTGGCACGCGGAGCCGGTGATGAAAGCACTCGGCAAGGGATTTGGCAAAGACTCCTTCAAAGTCAAGGGGCTCATCGAGACAGCGGACGGCAACGCCATCCGGGCAGCAGTTGATGCCGGCCGGACGTATACGCTCAGTGCGGACGGGGCTGCGTTCGAAATCGGGCCGGACCATGTCACGTTCACGGAGAAACTCCCTGACGGCATCTTTGCCGCCCCGATGACCGATGCTACCGTCTATGTCGACGTTACCTTAACACCCGAACTGGAGGCGGAAGGCTATGCCCGCGAGGTTATCCGCAGGATCCAGGATATGCGTAAGCAGCTCGACCTTGCGGTTGAGGATACCATCACTGCGGGTGTGGCAGTCGGGGAGCAGCGGGTGCTTGCCCTGCTCAACACGCCGGAAATTTCCACGCTCATCGGCGATGAAGTCCGGGCAGCATCGTTCACGCTTGCAGGGGACGGCCAATCCATCGATCCTGCAACCTACCCCTCCGTAAAAGAATGGGACGTGGAAGGGGTTGCAATGACGATCGGGATTGGAAAAACCCCCTGAACCGGCTTTTCTTCTCCCCATATCTTCTTTTTTTCCCGTATCTGGTATTGTATGGGTATTTTATGATGCACTTTGGAGCCTGACCCCGATGCATGGAAAAGGGTGGAATGATTCATCCTAATGTTAGCCCGCACGGTCATACCGGCAGGTTCTCAAGAATCGCCTGGAGGACAGCGATTACGATCTTTAAAAACAAAGCCCAGTCGAACAGAGTTTCACCCCCTTCCCGTATGGATAGGTGATACTATACCGTCACTATACTTATAGTTTTTTATTTTGAAATACCGACATAATGCTAATGAAATTCTGTTTTAATAATAAATTAACGGGAACCCCAGAAAAATCCGGAGTGACCGGAATCATCTCCTGAAAATTAAACGCGAGCCGGAACCAGGAAAAAGAACGTGGCCGGGCCAGGATGGGCTTAAAAAATAGGAAAACGGCAGAATAAGCCCCGGATTGCCCGGGACCCGGGTCAGCCAAGAATGCTGTTTAAGAAGTCCTGCCCTTCGGGAGTGGTGAAGAGTGGCAGGTCGGACTCTGCCACTACGGAACTCCGTTCCGTAACAACCGTTTCCTGCGTGAGGGGGTTGAACCCTTCTTTTATCGTCCGCTTCTTGTACACGAGCGTCCCCCGCCGCTGCCATGCCGGCGTTGTCGCAAGGTTGAATCCCCGTTCATGCATCATCTCGTGAAGGGCCTGGGCCGGCAGGCCCCGGAGCTGTTCTGCTGCTGCCCGCGAGTCCATCCCTTCTTCGATGAGTGCCTGCTGGCAGTAGGCGTTGATATGGTTGCGCCATGCCTCGCCCTGGCGGCCGGCCAGGTATTCAAGAGCAAACGCGGGCGTTGCCGGGATCACCCGGGCATCGAACGAGAGGAGCGTTGTCCCGCCGAATGCCAGGGACAAGGCGCTTGCCGCAAACGATGCGGCTACCGAATCGATCTTCTCCACCCGGCCATTGAAGGGGAGCCGGGTGAACCAGAGGCTGATCTCATCAGAGAACGTGAACGCGAGGTCGGGGTTGAGCCCGCTCTCGGAAAGGAGCGAGATGCAGGTCGTGACCATCCCCTTGTGGAAGAACTCGTCAAAGGGTTTTTCGAGACCAAGACTTTCGGTGAGGCGGTGAAAGGTGCGGCCGTCAAGCCGGACGAAAACTGGGGGGATGGCGGTGATGGCTGAAAAGATTTCCCGGTTTTCCATAAAAATACAGTTTTTTTAAAGGTTCAGAGAAAAAAGAGGGCTTTATTTAAAAATCTGCCCCCGTGATGAATCTTATTCTCCGAGACTGTTGCTGCCACTGCCGCCCGAAAATGCACCGGGGAGGTGGCGGATCAGGACGATGTCGTCAATGGCACTGATGATGCGGTAGGGGATCTTGAGGCCCTTGAAATTCTTGAGCTCGAAGAGCTGTTCGTTGACCTTGCCGACCACGAGAGAGTCGATCTTTTTCTGGTCAACGTCGATGACAACATCCTCGACTTCCCCGATGTACATTCCTTTCTCGGTATAAATCTGCAGGCTGAACAAATCGGTAATCTGGGCTTCCATCGTTATCAGATGAGAGTAGATACTTAAACGTTAAAAAGATAACCCTTTATTATGGACGGATCGTTTCGAATCGGGCATATATTTGGTATTCCGATCCTGATCCACTACACGTTCCTTTTGATCATCCCCCTCTTTGCCTGGATTATTGCCAGCCAGATCGTTGTAACCGCAGAGATGCTTGCCTCGCTCTTCGGGATACCGGTCGATACCACACTCCTCTCGGCCGGCTTCATACCGTGGGCACTGGGCGTGATTGTTGCATTCGGCCTCTTCTTCGGGGTCCTTGTCCACGAGCTTGCCCATTCCCTCGTTGCCCGCAGCAGGGGGATCGGGATCAACAATATTACGCTGATGATCTTTGGCGGGATCGCCTCCATGGAACAGGGATCCCCGGACCCTGATGCAGAACTCCCCATGGCACTGGTCGGCCCGGTCGCGAGCCTGGTCTTTGGTCTTGTTTGCTGCGCCATCGTCTATGTCATCCCGCACGCAGTTGCCGATCCCCCGGTTGCCGGCCTGCTCATCTTCACGGTCGGGTACCTCGGTATCCTGAACATCATTCTCTGCTTCTTCAACCTCATCCCGGCCTTTCCCATGGACGGTGGAAGGGTTCTCCGCGCATGGCTCGCCAAACGTATGCCACTCCACGAAGCCACCCGGATCGCGGCAAATGTCGGCAGAGGATTTGCGGTCCTCTTCGGCATTGTCGGACTGGTGACCTTCTCCCCGTTCCTCATCCTGATAGCGCTGTTCATCTACATCGGCGCCGGCATGGAGTCGACCGCAGTAAAGTACAGCCATCTCCTGCAGGACGTTACGGTCGGCTCGATGATGTCAAGCCCGGTCACGACGGTTTCCCAGGCGATGCCTGTGAGCAAGGTCGTGGACATGATGTACGCGAGCAAGCACCTTGGTTTTCCGGTGGTCGAGCGGGATGTGCTCATCGGCATCATCACCCTTGCCGACTTAAACCGGACCTCCCCCATCGACCGCGACGCCATGCAGGTGCGGGACATCATGAGCCGCGAAGTCATCACCCTGCCCCCCTCTGCACCGGTCATCGATGCCCTGCGGATCATGTCTTCGAACGACATCGGGCGGATCCCGGTCGTGCTGGACGGGAAGATCCTCGGGATCGTCACCCGGACGGATATTTTAAAAGTGACCGAGCTGCGACAGATCTAAAAAAGGAGATAGGGATCAGGTCCTGTCCGGAATTGGGTAAAAATGCAAAATGAATCCGCTATTTACCTGCCAACCATGCGGTTTCTGCGGCCTTGTCCATGAATGCAGGGCTCTCATTTTTTAAGTGTACCTGCATGACCCCCCTTTGTGCAGGATTGCCGGATCCGGGTGGTTTTCCGAATGGAATTACCTGCATCTGGGCACGGTTTCCCAAACAGGGCATGGGGGATCATGCAGGAACATTCCCGTTTTTGGATGCAATGCCCAAAAACCAACAGAACCGGAAAGGCTGGGAAAATTTTCCCGTGAATCTGAACCTGCTCAAATCCAGTCCGGTTGCTTTTTGCTCTCCTGCAACCTATACTCTCCCGGACAGGGATGGCAGGAGAACTCCGAAATTACGATTCCGCCGCGGCAACATGGGACACGAACCCATACCGGGTCCGGCTCGCACGAGACGTGGCACGGACNNACGGGACTTCTCACGCTACTTTTACAACCGCATGTGCGTTCGATCACCGCACTTGACAGCTCGGCAGGCATGCTGGGAATTCTCGAATCGAGGATCCGTGATGATGGGATATTCGGGATCACGACCCGGCTCATGGATCTCGAAGGAGAGGATGCGTGGGAGGGTAGCTATGATCTGGTGGTCAGCAGCATGACCCTCCACCATATCCACAACGTCCCCCGCCTTATCCATCAGTGTTTTTCGGTCCTGAAACCGGGCGGGACTCTTGCGATTGCCGACCTTGATTCGGAGTGCGGGATGTTTCATAAAAAGACCGAGCTGGTGTATCACGAAGGATTTGACCGTTCCCTCCTGAAACGGGAATTTTGGCAGGCCGGGTTTGGCAATATCCGTAACTGCACCGCAGCAATGCCCGTGAAACCCGACTGCTGCGGGGATCTGCGGTGCTTTTCGGTCTTTTTAATGACCGGGCAAAAGAACGGCAACGGCGACAGGCCGCAAAGCGTACGAAAACCGGTTGAATTGTGAAAACCAGGCCTGAACCGGTCAGAACGCGAGCACGCCATCCAGCGCTGAGCTCCCTGCCACTTTCCGGTACTCCGCATGATCCTTGAAAGGCCGTTTCGCGATGAGCGATGCCACCTTCTTCTTCCCCACGCCCGGCAGCCAGCGGATCGCGGTTGCCGGAAGTTCGTTGATCCGGACCGGGACCGGCAGCGCGGTCACCGACCGCGTTCCCCAGTCAACCACCACCGCATCGGTCACGGTCCGTTCCGGAAGCCGGAGCGGGATGCCCACCAGGATCGGGTAAGAACCCGGCTGCCGCCCGAACGAGAGGTCTGCTGATACCTCGACCCGCACATCGCGGAGCACCGTGCCGACCGGGAACACCTGCTGGAGCATCGGGAGATCGATCCTGCCCCGGACAAATTCCTTGAATTTTTTGAACCGGCGCTCGTGCTTCCCGAGCGTGTTCCCGGTATATGCCCGGGTGCCTTCAAACGGCATCACCTGCCGGATATTTATGCGACGGACCGAGAGGCCGGCATTGAGGACGCGGGTGAGGAACTCCTCGTTCAGGTCGTACGTTGTTTCCGTCTCGCCGGCAAGCCCGCAGACGAAGTTGATGCCCGGCAAAAGCTCGGGGACATTGTCCCGCCGCTTCCCGCCTTCTTCATTGACAATCTCGATCGCCCGGAAGACCTCATC
>DANA01000009.1 GCA_002508495.1 Methanoregula sp. UBA276 | reverse complement strand
TGCAAATTTTATGGAGTTAAATCAATTTAAATTACATTGAACACTCCAAGGTGATACTATGCATATTATGGAAGGATTTCTGCCCTGGCAGTGGTGTCTGGTCTGGTGGATCATCGCCCTGCCCTGCCTGATTTATGGATTGTACCAGTTGAAAAAAGTCCTCGCAGCTGACCGTGAGGCACTCCCGCTCCTTGGCGTTACCGGTGGTTTCATCTTCATTCTCTCGTCCCTGAAATTGCCATCAGTGACCGGCAGTTGCTCTCACCCCACCGGAACAGGGCTCTCTGCCATCTCATTCGGGCCATGGATTACGGCAGTCGTGTGCGCAATTGTTTTGTTGTTCCAGAGCCTCTTCCTTGCTCATGGGGGGCTTTCGGTTCTTGGAGCAAATATTGTCTCCATGGGAATTGTCGGCCCCTTAGCCGGGTATACCATATACCGGCTCCTCCGCGACACAACCGTAAACATGTATTTCACGGTTTTTCTTGCAACTGCGCTAGCCGATATGTTCACGTACATCACCACGTCCCTTGAACTCGCCCTGGCATACCCTGCACAGACCGGCGGATTTCTTGGTTCGTTCATCCTCTTTCTGGGAATATTTGCTATCACGCAGGTACCGCTGGCAATCGTCGAAGGGATCGTCCTTGCCCTCGTATTCAAGTATATCGTAGCGCTCAAGCCGGATATCCTGATCCGGCTGAAGATCTTCCCGGAAGAGACGATCAACAAGGCACACGGTGATGCATGATGCAGTTCAGATACGGTCTAGAGGTCCTGGCAGTTGTTGCAATCCTGGTCTTCTGCGGATTATTCCTCTTCACCAGTTCAACCATGTCCGATGCAGAATTTGCCGGGTCCGATACCGTCGGTTCAGGCATGATTGCAGACCTGAGCGGGACCCCGGAAGATAATTTCTCACCCCTCGTCCCCCAGTGGGAACCCCCAAGTGGTGAGATAGAGTCCTGCCTCTTTGCCCTGCAGGCTGCAATTGGCGGCATTCTGATCGGTGGAGTCTTTGGATTCTGGCTTGGCCAGAAGAAGAAAGCATAAGCGGTGATAACGCGGAAAGGTACAGGTATGTTTGAGGAACTTCTGGAAGATATTGCCCAGAAGAACGGACTGAGCGAGGTACATCCCTCCCTCAAACTCATTGCCGGCCTCGGTGCAATTGTCCTGTGCCTTTTCTCGTCCGGTTTTCTCCCGCCACTCGTCATAGCGTTTGTCCTTGCTATCGCAATCCTTGTCCTGGCACAGGTCGAGCTGCGGATCTATGCGGGACTTTTCCTCATCCCGGTCTGGTTTGCCCTGATGGGTGTTGCGGGAATTATCCTTATTACGGGAGGTCAGGATGTCTACTGGCAGCTGGACCTTCTGCCCGGATTTGCCCTTTCTGTTACCCGGGAAAGTATCAACCAGGGTATCTACGTATTCTGCAGGGTAATTGGCGGGATGTCGGCCCTGTTCTTTATTGCCCTGACAACCCCGATGACCGATATTTTTTCCGTGTTGCGCAAGGTGCAGGTACCCGAAACCATCATTGATCTGATGATGATCATCTACCGTACTATCTTCATCCTGCTCGACCAGGTAATCCAGATCTACCACGCACAGATTATGCGGCTTGGCTATTCCTCGTACCGTGAATCGATCACCTCCTTTGCCCAGCTTTGTGGTGCTGCATTCATTGCCAGCTGGAATGCCGGCGATGACCTGGTACGCGCTATGGATGCCCGGTGTTATGCCGGAAAGTTCGCGCTTATGAAAAAGAGCAGGCCGGTTGAAGTCGTACCCTGCCTTGTTGTTATTGCCTTTCTTGCATTCTCCCTGCTGATAGTGATGGCAACCGGCACAATTATCCTTGTATAGGCGGGACACGCATGAGCAGCATCATCCTTGAAGCACGCGATATCCGGTACCGCTACCCGCGGGGCATGGAAGCGGTCCGGGGCATCAGTTTCCATATCCGGAAACGGGAGAAGATTGCTCTTGTTGGGCCGAACGGCGCGGGAAAATCCACCCTCCTGACCATGTTCAATGGCATGATCCGGCCCGATTCCGGCACGATGCTCTTTGATAATAAGCCAATGCAGTATGATGCTTCGTCCCTGCGTGATCTTCGCCGGCGTGTCGGTTTTGTCCTCCAGAACCCGGACCGGCAGATCATCGCTCCCACGGTTTACCAGGATGTGGCGTTTGGCCCGACCAATCTCGGGTACCGTGATGAAGAGGTAGAAGAGACCGTAACGCGGGCCCTCCGGCATGTCGGGCTTGAGGGGTTTGGGCGCCGGCCCCCGCACCAGTTATCGGGAGGAGAGAAGAAACGGGTGGCAATTGCCGGGGTTTTAGCAATGGACCCGGATGTCCTTGTCTTTGATGAACCAACCAGTGGACTTGACCCGTCAGGTTCTGAAGATATCATGGAACTCCTCGATGAACTCAACCATGAAGGAAAGACCATCATCATCTCCACCCATGACGTCGAACTGGCATACCCGTGGGCCGACCGGGCAATCCTGATGCTGAATGGCAGGATACTGCAGGAAGATGTCCCGGAAATTGCATTCGGGAACCCCGAATCCGTCCGGAGGGCACACCTTTTTCTCCCCACCCTCCTCGAACTTCACCAGGAACTCCAGAAGCGTGGTTATGTACCTGATGACCAGAAACGGCCCCGGACCGTCCTTGACATGATGCACTGCATCGAGACCCTGCTCGAGCAGTATGCAGTACCAAAAGCGTGCGGGACAATAATGGTCTGCAATGCTGAACCTGACTGGGATGAACGGGTCATCTCCTGGCTTGGGAAGAACAACGGGTTGCCGGTCGGGGCTATGGGGACCCGCGCCAAACAGCGTGCGGAATCGTCCGGCATCCCTCTCACGTTCACGTACGGCGTTATCGACAAATGCATTCTCAAAGCCCTGCTCGGCGAAAACTCCCTCATCCTGACAACCAGCAGCATGATCCCCCGCGTCCAAAAACGGGTTGAGGCGTATTGTACTGAGAGCGGAGCAAGTATTCCGGTCCGCCTGTTCAATCCTGGACTGCCTGATGCGGATAGTCCGCCGTCCCCGGAGGCATGATGATGAGAATCCCCCGTATTGTTATTGCCGGCACCCACAGCGGGTGCGGAAAAACCACCATCGCGAGCGGGATTATGGCTGCCCTGACTGCGCGAGGGCTTAACGTCCAGCCGTTCAAGATTGGCCCGGACTTCATCGATCCTTCTCACCACACCCGGATATGCGGCCGCCCGTCACGAAACCTGGATCCCTTTATGATGGGAGAGAACGGTTGCACTGAAACATTTACCCGGGCTTGTGCTGGTGCCGATATTGCGGTAATCGAGGGCGTGATGGGGATGTATGACGGGGTTGACGGAACCGATGTCAGCAGCACCGCACAGGTTGCCCGTATCTTAGCGTGCCCGGTCATTCTTGTAGCGGATGTCAGGGGAATGTCGCGGAGCGTCCATGCTCTCATACAGGGATTTGCCGGTTTTGATCCGGCGATTACGTTTGCCGGTGTCATCTTCAACCATATCGGCAGCGCACGGCACCGGGAGATGATTGAAGCTGCCGGGACCATCCGATCGTTTGGCTGGATTCCGCGAAACGAGGAGATCCGGCTTGCCAGCCGGCACCTCGGGCTTGTGATGGCCGGTGAGTCAGATTCGCTGAAATCTTCCGGCGCGATCCTGGAAGAGCACGGGGATATCGGGGGTATTATCGCTGCAGCCCGGGCTGCTCCCCCGCTTCCGGTGCGCCGCCCTGAAACCCCCCCCGGTCAAATCCCTTCTGTACGGATTGGCGTTGCCCTGGATGATGCATTCTGTTTCTATTACCAGGACAATCTTGACCACCTCCGAAATGCTGGTGCAGAACTTGTTTTTTTCAGCCCGCTTGCCGATCACCTGCCGGAGGCTGATATGCTCTATTTTGGCGGGGGATATCCCGAGTTACACCTTCCCGCCCTCGAGAGCGCTCCCTGCACCCGGGAACTGGAAAATGCTGTCAGGAACGGCATTTTGGTGTATGGAGAATGCGGCGGGCTGATGTACCTGAGCCGGGAAGTACAGGCAGAAAAGACTTATCGGATGGCCGGACTACTTCCTGCGGACACCGAAATGACCCGGAAGATCCAGGCTCTCGGGTACGTACAAGGATCGGTTGTTTCGGATGCGGCCATCCTTGCTTTGGACACCCCTTTGACCGGTCATGAATTCCATTATTCACGTCTCCTTCCGGATATGGACGCACGGTATGCGCTGATCCTCACGCGGGGCAAGGGCATTGACCATGGCAGGGACGGGCTTTTTGCCAAAAACACGCTTGGTATGTACACCCATGCATATTTTACCCGTCCCCTTGCTCGGGAATTGGTCGGATCCGCAGGCCGGAGCAGGATCCAGGACTGATTTTCCCGTAATGCGCATAAGCTGACATATACCTTTTTGATGGCAAACCACCCACCGGTTACTATATGGCAGCTTTGCGCAGTGATATGGTCAAGAAGGGGTACCAGAGGGCACCGAACCGCTCTCTGTTGAGATCCCTTGGTATCACAGATCGGGAGATGGACCTCCCTTTCATCGGGATTGCGAACGCATTCAACAACATCGTTCCCGGTCACCTTCACTTGCGGCAGGTAACCGCGAAAGTCCGGGAGGGAGTCGCTGCAGCCGGCGGAGTCCCGTTTGAGTTCGGGGTCATCGGCATCTGTGACGGAATTGCGATGGGCCATGAGGGGATGCGTCATTCTCTTCCGTCCCGTGAAAATATTGCCGATTCCATTGAACTGATGGTAAACGCTCACCAGTTTGACGGCCTCGTCTGCGTCTGCACCTGCGATAAGATTGTGCCCGGCATGCTGATGGCTGCAGCGCGGTGCAATATCCCTGCGATTGTTGTCACCGGTGGCCCGATGCTTACCGGTTACCAGGACGGTAAGGACCTGTCACTCATCGATGTATTCGAGGGTGTCGGAAAAGTTGCTGCCGGAACGATGAGCGAGCATGCATTGTGCGAACTTGAATGCAACGCAATGCCGGGATGCGGGAGCTGCCAGGGGCTCTACACGGCCAATACCATGGCGTGTATGACCGAGGCAATGGGCATGTCGCTTCCCGGTTGTGCCGCCATTCCTGCCGTGGATGCTGCAAAGTATCGCATTGCCCGGGAGACCGGCGAAGCTATTCTGCCGCTCGTGAAAAAACAGGTCAAGCCACGTGATATCATCACGAAACAGAGCCTGCGGAACGCTATCCGGGTAGACATGGCGCTTGGGGGATCGACAAATACGGTCCTGCACCTCATGGCAATCGCAACCGAGGCAGAGGTCCCCCTCTCGCTCGATGATTTCGATGAACTGGCCGCAGTTACTCCGCATATCTGTTACATGCAGCCGTCCGGCCCGCACTCCATGCAGACCCTCCATCGTGCCGGGGGAATTCCTGCCGTGCTCCAGCGGCTTGAGAAGTGCCTCGACAACACGCCAACGGTCTTTGGAAAGAAGATACGCGAGATCGCAAAGGCTGCAACAATCCGGAACGAAGAGGTTATCCGGCCCCTGGATAACCCTATCAATTCAGCAGGGGGACTGAGGATCATCACCGGTTCGCTGGCACCGGATGGCGCGGTGGTCAAGAGTGCCGGTGTTGCTCAGGAGATGTGGAAACATACCGGCCCGGCCCGTGTCTTCGATGGTGAAGACGCCGGCATGAAGGCGATCCTCGGGCGGAAAATCAAGGAAGGCGATGTGGTCAT
>DANA01000015.1 GCA_002508495.1 Methanoregula sp. UBA276 | reverse complement strand
GGTCACCCCCCCACCAGTTGTCTTCAAAATCCGATCAACCCCCCCTGCCCCCGGGTGGGGGGGTATGCACCTGCCCCCCTCCCCCCGCATCTCCCGGGGACCCCCCCAACTCAATAACGGGTAACCGGCCAGATTCTTCCACTCCGCCGGTTGTTCCAGAAGAAGCGGGAGATTATCGCGTGCAAGAAACCAGGCCTTACTCAATTCCGGGGAGGGGGGTCAGCGCCAGACCCCCCCCGCAAAATTTTTTCAAAACGCACTATCCCCCCCTCCCCCTGGGTGGGGGGGTAGGAAAATAGCGCATCACGCATCCCCACATGGACAGGAACCTGGCATCTCATCCACCGGGATTTCTGCCGGGGCTCACGTGTCCGGCAATGAATTAAACCTAATGTGTGGGGAAGAAACCAGAAGCAAAAAAAGAAAAAAAATTTTTGTTTGGGGATCCGTGCTTACCTTGCGGGGATGATGAGTGAGCGCTCGCCGGCGGGCATGAACTCGCGGATAGCACCACGTGCAAACTCGCGGCGGGGTTCGGCAAAGTCGAACTTGAGCGCGGGGTCTGCGAAACAGATCTTGATCAGCGGGGACAGGGACCATGCATCGCCGCAACCATAGTGAGCACTGCCGACGATTGCAGCGTACTCTCCCTGGTGTCCGACGTTCATTGCATAGTTCGGGTAGTTTGGTCCACGGAGTTCGCCGATACAGCCTTCGTCGGGCCGGATGGCGAGCGAGTTTGCGGAACCGCACTGGTCCTGCAGGTCGTAGCCGAAGAAGCCGAGACGTGACCAGCCTTCCTTGTGGGCGAGCATGGACATGTACCAGCCGTTTAAGCCGGCGTTGGAGTTACCGGTGGCGATACCACAGGTAAGACCGGATGCTGCAGCGATGACACCTGCACGCTGGGAGCCGCCGAAGTGGTCTTCCATGAGGGTCGGGAACTGCTCGTACTGCTCCATTGCATTGAGGGTGACCTCGGTTGCGAGCTCGTTGACGAGTTCCTGGGTGGGCTTGCGCTTGTCCTTGGGGTTGGGGTTCCTCCAGTCGACCTTGTACTTGTCCTTGATGTAGTCCATACCGTAGTAGGTGTACTCATCGAGGATGTTGTCGGTGTATGCAGCGGTTGCATACTGGGTGAATCCGACACCGCCGGACATGTAGCTGCCGAGCCAGATCTGGTCGAAGAGCATGGTACCTGCACCGACGACTTCAAGGGATGCCCTTGCGGGGTCGTGGGGGTACTTGCGGTCGGCCTGGACCATGTCGGAGAAGTGTCCGAACTTGATGCCACCGGGCTCGTTCGGGCCGCGTGCACGGCGTGCCGGCAGGATGTCGGCCATCTGGATGACACCGGCGTGCTTTGCCGCGAATGCGAGGTCAGCGACTGCTGCCTCACCGGCGCACATGTGGTAGGCACCGATGAAGGACATACCGATCTGCATTGCAGACCAGCGGGAGGTGGTTCCACCGTCGCAGGTCCTGCTGACGGTTGTCGGGATGTGGACTGCCTGCCACATGGACTTGCCGACTGCTGCCTTTAAGGCTGCTGCCTGCTTTGCCGGGAAGAGCTTGTCGAGGTTTAAGACGAACTGGGGTTCGAGGTCGTCTGCCATCTCGTCGTCACCGGTAAAGACCTTGACGTAACAGTCGTCGACGAGTGCCGGGTGGGTCTCGACCATGTGTTCCTGGACGACTGCGCCGCCAGGCATTGCGTGGTTGAGCACGTGGAGGTACTCGTTGATGGTCTCGGGGGTGACTTCCTTGCCGAGACGCTTCTGGAGGGTGCCGTGAGCGAGGTCAAGGCCGACGATGATGGTCCTCCGGATGTCGTCCCACATCTGCTGCATTGCAGAGTTGTTGACGAAGTGGAGGTCGTCGCCCTCGACAAAGACGCCGGTGCCGCTGACCTCGTAGGTCATCAGCTGGCGCTGACCCAGCGGGATACCACCAAGGTGGCAGCGCTTGGGGTCGTAGGCGGAGATACCGCGGTCCATCTCGACCTTCTTACCGGCCTTGAGGAACTCCATCTTGCGGGCGGACTGTTCAAGACCTTCGCGGCCGAAGACGGTTGCGGTTGCGGTGGGGTCCTCTGCGAACTTCTCCTTCATTGCCTTCAGGAAGAGCTTCTGGGTCCTTTCGATTTTTGCTGCTTTTGCCATGTCTTATCACTCCTTGGGCATGAAGCCGTACTTGGTCCTCAGCGAGTGGATGCGCTGGATGTATTCGATTGCTTCTGCATCGTCACGGTAGGCAGTGCCCACGAGCGAGTGGTAGATGGTGGTGTTTGCCTTGAGCCACTTGTTGTCCATGGGCTTGCCGACCTTGACTTCTGCGTCGAGGGGCTCACCGATCTGGTTCTTGACGTACTTGACAACGCCGGCCTTCTTGTCGAGGACACAGCGCTGGAGCATGTCGAACATCATGCCGTTCTCATCGAGACGGAGGGAGTGGCCGTGCACGGTTGCACCACGGATACCGCAAAGTGCGGGGTCAAAGAGCTCGGTGTTGACGAGGTCCTTGGCGTATTTCTCAAGGTCTCTCTCACGGCACTCGATGATCTGACGGCCGGACAGGGTACCGGGGTCGATGCCGCGGAAGCGGTATGCCTCGAGGTATGACCTGAGGTAGGGCTGGCAGGGTGCGTTGTACATCGAGTCAGCGAACTGGATGTAACGGACGCGGTCGCCGGCCTTTGCGCCGTCGGTCGGGGTGACCATCTTGCGGACCGGGCAGGCGGGCTCCTGCTGCTCAGAAAGCGGGGGGTGTGCACTCTTGTAGGCTGAGCCGGGTGCACGGTGTCCCATAATCAGGACGATGTCCTTGTCGGTAACGTCCCGGAGCTTCGTGAGCTTGTGTGTCGGGTCCATTGCCTTGCGCCGGTTAGCGGCGACAACGGTCTGGCCTGCACAATACTGGGGTTTGTATGCCATTATTTTATCACTCCAATGGTTTCTTCTGTTTCACAATTCTCAACACGGATGAAATGACTTCTGCCATCTTCTCGCGGGTGGGGGTCTGGCCCCGGGTAACACCGCTCACGATGGACATGACCGTGCCTTTGGTACGGATCTTGTCCTGTGGCGGCATTACAACCGAAGTCTTCACGCCCTCTTTTGCGAGATCCTCGTAATCGACCGGGGCCTGGGAAACCACAACTGCCTTCACATCACAGGCCTGAAGGATAAAACGGACCTTGTGCACCACATGGGAACGGACGTTCCCGTGGTGGAGAATGGCAACCTTGTGTTTCTCAATCTGCACAATTTCTTTTTCAGTAAGCCCAAAATATGCGCCGAGGACGCCACCCGCAATTTTGGGTGCGTCCGGCGGGACGCCGCTTCCGGCATTCAGTACAAGCGTACTGATGCTGTATTCGACGCCCTGTTGTCGCAGGCCGGAGGTGATATCGCAGACCGGCTTGGTCACGTGGCGGCGTCCGGGGGACATCCCGACCACGATGACGTCCGGGTAACGGCATTCGGAGATGGTGCCCCGCTGGGCAAGACCGCCTCCTTTACCCATGCCCATCGCCTCGCGGCAGTCAACAACCTGGGTTACTCGTCCAATTGGCATGATTACTTGATTCCCTGGAGGATTATTGGCCGGGACTTGCTGTTTGGATCAGCAAGACCGAGCATAGATTTGTCCGCATCAGGTCCGTACTTGCAGTAGTCCACAAGCGACGGCGAGGTCTTCATGTATTTTCCTTCCTGGATGCGGAAGGTAAAATCCGTAAAAACTGGCTCGATTGCGGCTTTCAGTGCGGGGATGACATCGGGGCTTTCGACTTCGAGAAGGACGGTCCCTACGTGGACATTGAGGGCTACCTCCTGGTCGCCGACATGGATGGTCTTCCTCATCGGGTGAGGGTTGGCCTGTCCTTTTGCCGGCCCGTAAGGGACCGTCTCGGGGAGGCGGGGTCCGTTGATGACCATCCGCCTGACCCCGGCAACGCTGACAACCTTGTTTAAGAGTTTCTCCGTTGTCTCGGGGTTGAGCAGCCGCTCGGTGACAATCCTGCACTGGGGGAACGTGGCTTCTGTCATTTGTATCCTTGAGGGGCTTAGATGCCCTTTGCAACTGCCTGGATCGGCTTCTTGAATGATTCAAGCTGGCCGAAGGTGTCCTGGTAGATCTTCGAGGTGTGTTCGGGTCCGAACATCTGGGTACCTGCATCGAGTGCACAGGCAGCGACGATACAGGGGATACCGACACCGGCTGCATGCCTGGTCACGACGTGGTTACCGTTGAAGACACCGGGACCGCCGCCACCATAGATCGAGTGGCTGAAGAACGAGAACCCGACTGCGACACCCATTGCACGACCGAAGTCGGCGCCGGGCAGGCCGGTCTCGTGCTCAAGCAGGTCGTTGAAGTACAGCAGGGTTGCTGAGACTGCCTGGGCGAACCGTCCAGCACCACAGTTGACCATGGTGGCTGCAAGGGTGCCGGCGGATGCGTAGGCGTTCCAGAGCATGGGGTCCTTGGTATCATAGAAGATGAACCCGCTCTTGCCCTTCTTTCCTGCCTTGATGACCTTGTCCTCAATCGCACGCTCGACAAGGGACTGGACAACAGTACCGATGGTACCGTTCTTGCCGTTCTTCTTGACGAGGTCGTAAACGATGTTGTTTGCGTTGAGTCCCTGGTATGCGTAGAGAAGGAGCTGGGCGCGCTCGAACGGGCCGATTGCGTTACCCATCTCGAACATACCTGCCTGCTCGAAGGTCGATGAGAGTGCTGCACCCTGGAATGCGTTCCGGTGGGTCATCATGACGGCGTGGTTTGCCGGGATGTTACGGAGCGCAAAGCCGAGACCTTCGTTGTTCTGCGGGATGGACAGGATTGAGACGCAGTTTGCGCCCTGCATGTCCATGGTCTGCGGGTAGGTACCCCAGACAGCTGCCTTCACGTAGGACCCGTCGAACATACCGACCTTGTACTGGTCGATGAGTGCATAGGTCGTGGCTGCTGCTACAGAGGTGATTGCTGCATCGTAGGTTGCTGCCGCGTTGAGACGGGCAGACGGGACCTCGACGAGGATCATCTTGCCGCCGCCGATCTTGGTGATCTTGGTGTTGTCACCGGATTCGACCTGGACCATGTCCTTGATCTTGGACGTGAGTGCATCGCAGTCCTTGACAACGCTGCAGTTCATGCCGCGTCCGAGGATCTGGTTGGACTTTCCGCCCATCTTTCCGGTCTTAAGTGCGTCCTCAATACCCGCAAAGTTGACTGCAACGGTCCTCTTGGTCTGATCGATGAGCTGCAGTGCACCCTTGTTGGTCAGGGGGCTGATCTTCTCGAGTGAGACATTGCTCTTTAAGAGCTTCCCCTCATCGTCGTAGAGATCGATTGTGTCTTTAAATTTTGCCATTTGAATTCCTCCAAATTTTCATTTAACCACGGTACAATACTGTCGCTGAACGAGAGCGTGTCCTCTGAAAGAACACGAGTTAATGAGTGAAAGTCGCTATTGCACGTCCCCTAAAATGGGACATTCAATAATTCCCGATCTCGCCATATAAGTATTCCTATTTTATTTCGTAAAATCGTTTTATAATTTTAAGCCAATAATTGTTAAAAATGAAGCAATATTCAAATACAACATAATCATCCCGTTTCAATTTTTTACGCAGTATTACGAAAATATGATCAGGTAATATGGAGTCTTATATTTTGGAGGTGATTGTTTGATTTTCCTGTGCGCTCTGTATAAAAAAGGTGGGGTTGAGGAAATCCCGGGCCCAAAAACCAGGCACGGTTTTTCCCCCCTGGATCAATTTGCAGTGCGTTCTTGTGTGATTGGACCGGAACTGCCGGGGATAGAAAAGAGTGAATTGGATCCTCTTTAACGCCCCTTTTGCAATTTCCGATTATTTGTTCTCTAACTCTTTTCTGATTTCCGTGATCGGGCTGGGGCCAAGCTCACGTACTGTATTAACCACATCAGTTACGACCGCTCCCCACTTTGCACCTTCGGATGCCGAGACAAAGGTCATCCGGAAGCGGCGGTCATCGAGGCCGATGCTCTTCATCAGGCGCTTGACCATGAACATCCGCTTTGCTGCCTTGTAGTTGCCTTCAAGGTAGTGGCAGTCACCGAAGTGGCAGCCCGAGACAAGCACGCCATCGGCGCCGTCAGCGAATGCCTTTAAGACAAAGAGCGAGTCGATACGTCCCGTGCACATGACACGGACAATCCGGATGTCGGGCGGGTACTGGATACGGCCACCACCGGCAAGGTCAGCACCGGCATAGGAACACCAGTTGCAGACAATGCCCTGGATCTTGGGCTGCCAGATACCGGGGCCCCGCTCGGGGATCTCGAAGTTTCCTGGTGCAGACATTACTGCTCACCTCCAAGGAGGAAAGCATCAATCTGCGCAACGATCTGGGGTGTAGTAAAGTGGTTCATCTTGATAGCACCGCCGGGGCAGAAGCCACCGCAGGTACCGCAGCCCTTGCACTTGGCTTCGGTGACCTGCATAACCGTACGGCCATCCTTCTCGATAAGCGCGAGGGCGCTGTACGGGCAGAGGTTGACACACATGCCGCAACCCGCGCATTTCTCCTCAATGCACATGGCAAAGTAGGGCTCGAGCTCGACTTCACCCATGTGGATCGGTATGGATGCCGCTGATGCCGCACCTTCTGCGGATGCTACCGTGTCAGGGATATCCTTGGGTCCCTGGCAGACACCGGCAAGGAAGACACCGGCCGTGGTGGTCCCGCAGGGGTTCAGCTTCGGGTGGGCCTCAAGGAGCCATCCGTCCATGGAACAGGACACACCGAAGAGCTTGCGGGTCCGGTTGGTGTCTGCTGCCGGCTGGATTGCTGCTGCAAGAACGACAAGGTCGACGTCCATGGCAATCGGGCGGTTGAGCAGCGTGTCGTCGGTGTAGATGGTGAGGTTCTTGGTCTTGGGGTCCTCGAGGATGTTGGCGACACGGCCGCGGATGAACTTGGCACCCTCATCCTGGATGCGGTAGTAGAACTCTTCGTACATCTTACCGAATGAACGGATATCCATGTAGAAGAGGTAGGGAACACACCCGGGTATCTTCTCGATGATCTGGTGGGCGTGCTTGAGCGAGTACATGCAGCAGAAGCGGCTGCAGTAGGGCTTACCGTTACCGGTGTTGTCACGGGAACCTGCACAGAGCACGAATCCGACGCGCATCGGGGTCTTGCCATCGCTTGGGCGGACCAGGTGGCCACCGGTTGGGCCGGATGCACAGATCAGCCGCTCGAACTCAAGGCTCGTGATGACGTTCTCGTACTGCTTGTATCCCCATTCGGTCTTGTTCTCGATGGGGAAGATGTCGTATCCCGTTGCCAGGATGACGGTGCCGACCTTGACCTTGACGAACTCGTCTTTCATCTCGAGGTCGATTGCACGCTTCTCGGGACCGCATGCAGTCACGCAGAGACCGCACTTGACGCAGGAGTCAAAGTCGATAGTGTAGATAAGGGGCACGACCTGCGGGTGGTTGACGTAGATAGCCTTGCGCGGCTTCATGCCGACTTCGAATTCGTTGGGCTTGATGACCGGGCAGACGTTCTCACAGTCACCGCAGCCGTTACAGCCGCCGCCGGAGATCCCCTTTGCCTCGGCTTCAGCCGGGGTCATCACACCGCGGGCTTTCTTGCGAATGGTGACATCGAAGTTGCCGATGTACCCTTCAACCTCGTGGACTTCGGACCAGGTCATGAGCTCGATGTTCGGGCTCCTGCCGACATCCACCATCTTCGGGGTTAAGATACACTGCGAACAGTCAAGCGTCGGGAAGGTCTTGTCGAGCTGGGACATACGTCCGCCAATGCTCATGTCCTTCTCGATGAGGTAGGTCTTGATACCTGCAGCGGCAAGGTCAAGGGCTGCCTGCATACCGCCGACACCGGCACCCACGACCATCGCGGTGGGCTCGACCGGCACACTCTTCGGGTGAAGGTCCTCAAGAAGTGCTGCCTTTGCAACAGCGATCTTGATGGCATCGATTGCCTTGTCCGTTGATCCGACGCGGTCGTGCATGTGCACCCACGAGTTCTGATCACGGATGTTTGCCATCTCGAACCGGAACGGGTTTAAGCCGGCATCCTTGGTGGCCGTCCGGAATGTTGGCTCGTGGAGACGGGGAGTACATGCTGCAACGACAACGCCGGTAAGTTTCTGGTCCTTGACCGCCTTGTGGATGACGGTCTGACCGGGCATCGAGCACATGTACTTGTAGTTGTCAACAAAGGCTACGTTCGGGATCTTTTTGGAGGCTTCCTGAACAGCTTCGATATCCATCGACCCGGCGATGTTGGTACCGCAGTGGCAGATGAAGACACCGATACGTGCTTCACCCGGCTTTGTGGTGCTGCCAGCTGCTGCTGCCGGAGCCGCTTTGGGCTTTGCTGCAGGTGCTGCCTGCTTCTTGACTTCCAGTTTCATGGGAGCTGCCTTCTTGGTATCCTCTTTCTTGGACGGGGCTTTTTTGGTGGATTTCTTTTCTGCCATCATTACCACCTCAAAGCACCTTCTGCAGGAAGGGTTCGCAGCTGATCCCATGGAGGTCAAGTGCAAGTTCCTGCGGGCTCATTCCCTGTGCAAGACCGAGCAGTTCATTGTAGTGGAGTACCGGCAGGTTGTAGGAAACGCCGAACTTCTCCTCGATCTCGATCTGGCCGCGGTCGAACTGGAGCTGACAGAACGGGCATACTTCAGTAAGGGCATCCACGCGTGCTTCTTTNNTTGATCATCTTCTCGTTGGTGATATCCAGCGAGTGGACGAGATCGTACCCGCGGACACCGCCACCGGCACCACAGCACTGCATCTTATTGCGGTACTGTACCGGCTCCGCGCCAAGTGCGCCGACAAGTTCCTCAATCCACATCGGGTTCTCGGTATCCCCGATACCTGGTGCCATCCATTCACGGTCCTTCTTGGGCTTGAGCAGGTGGCAGCCGTAGTGGACAGCAACCCGTGTTCCCGTGAGGGGGTTGGTGACACTGTCACGGATCTTCTGGATTCCGCAGATCTTCGGGTCATAGAGGAGTTCGGCCAGATGGTAGACATTGGCAGTTCCCTTGAACTCCATGTCGATCTCCTTTAAGACTTCGTTGACTCCGTCCCGGAGGTCCTTGTTGTGCTTGAGCTTGTGGTTGACTTCCCAGATTGACTTGTAGCACCCGTTGCAGATGAGGGTAATATCTGTCTTCATCTGCTCGGCAAGGACAACGTTCCGGGCTGCCATTGCATACCAGATGTTCAGGTCGATCGACCCGAATGCACCGGGAGCCGGGCAACAGCTTGCACCCTTGAGGGGAACAAGTTCGATACCCAGTTTTGCTGACGTCTTGATTGCAGACGATTCTACACCGGGATACCTGTTCGGTGCAATACAGCCGAGGAAAAATGCATACTTGTGTTTTGCTGTTTCTGACATGGATCAACCCTCCCTCTCTTTGATGATCCGGTCGGCACGGGCCTTGAGCCCGTAGTGGTCAAGGATCTTCTGGATGCCCTTGACATATTCCGGATACATGTGGGTGGTCGGCGGGTCACGGGTCAGGCCGAGCTTCTCGCGGGCTGCACGGTTGACATCGTTATTGGGCACACCGTGGCCTGAGCTGTAAATTGCCTGTACGGTCTTTAAGAAGTTGACCGGGACAATATCGCGCTGTGCGGCAAGGTTTCTCATAGCCATGATGACATCGGTTGGTGCAATGTCACGCGGGCAACGGTCCGTGCAGCTGTAACAGGTTGTGCAGAGCCACAGGTCCGGGTCGGTCAGTGCTTCGTTCTCAAGACCGAGGACTGCTCTCCGCATGAAGTTACGGATACGGTAGGTGCTGCGGGGTGCCGATGGGCAGGAGCCGGTGCAGGTTCCGCACTGGTAGCACATGTGGGGGATGGTCCGGGAGATGGTCTTCAATTTCTTGAGGAACTCGGGGTTTGAGTCCTCACGGTAGTACCGCTGGTCGCGGAGTTTCTTGTCCAGTGCTTCTGGATATCCTTTTGTTCGTGCCATGGTACTCACGCATTCTCCGTTACCTTAATGCTGACTTGGCCGGCAATGTCCTCTTTTACCTTTGATGTCCTGGTGGTGCAGAGTTTTGCCTTGATCTTCTTGAACAGGTCGGTCTCGGTACCCTTCATGCGGATATTGGTCCTCGTGAGAACGATAATGTCTTCACCGGGACACGCATTGACGCAGGCGCCGCAGAGGATACAGTAGTCCTTGTTGACCGCGATGGTCGCCTCGATGCTGTCCCTCTTCATATCAGCCGCAGGGATCGGGCTCGGCAGGTAAATCGCATTGGCCGGGCATATGTCTGCGCAGGTTGAGCAGCCGCCGGGGCATTTCTCTGCATGGAACACGATGTCGCCTTCAAAGATCTTCTCGACCGTGATTGCCTCGGTCGGGCAGTTCTCGGCACACCACCGGCATGTGCAGCAGTTGTCCTGGATGATGCTGACCTTCCCGTCAATCCTGTCGGAGATGATCTCGCGTTCGACCGTGATGCACTCCTCGGGGCAGGCTTCGACACACACCTTGCAGGCGTCGCACTGGGCCTCATCCCAGATGACGTCGCCCTCAACCTTGCCGCTCTCTGCCGAGAAGGGCTTGTGCTTCACGACGATGGCCGGACAGAGTGCGCCGCAGAGGCCACACAGGGAACATTTCTCTTTGTCGACGGTAAATGTCGTCTTGGTCTTCATTGCGGCAGCCTTTGGCTTGGCACCGGCAACGGGTCCCTTGTAGGTTCCTTCGTATGCGGGGACATTCCGGTCGATTGCATCACGCGGGCAGACCTCTTCACAGATCGTACACTTGACGCATTTCTCGTCGTCTATCTCCGTTACCATGTCATATTGCGGGAACCCTTCCTTCTCAAGGATCGGGAGTCTCTCCTGGTCGTCAACCTTCAGAGTCAGTGCATTGAATGGGCACATGATGACGCATACACCACAATAGGAACACTTGGTCTCGTCGACATCGATCGGGGCGGCGTAGTTGATAGCGCCTCTCCGCGATGCACCCACAAGACCGAGAACAATAGCCTCCTCGGGGCAGGCGTCAACACAGATGCCGCATCCCGTGCAGGTCTCTGTATTGAGGATAAGGTTGTTGACGTTCTGGAGGAGCCGCTGCTCCATCACGACGTTAACACCGTCTTTCTTCTTGGAAAACTTGGGAAACAATGCCATGAATTAACCCTCACGCTGTTTCTTATTGCATATCATTCACGTGTTGTGGAACCGGATATCTAAGATAAAGATATCCATGCCCGCTACAGGACATGCAATCACACAATTATTACAGCCAGTACAATGGATGATGTCTTTGTGCACTGCAAATGCCATTTGTTTTTTCACGCACCAGCTATAGATCGATTCTCAAAAATCGACTAACAAAAAGTGGTAGAAGAATGTAGATAAAGGTTCTGAAATTTATCGGGACAAACCGGCACGATATTCACGTTTCTTTTATTTTTCTTTTTATGGTTTATAAGCAAGTTAATCCTGTTAAGTAAACCCATCTCCGGTTTTTCCACGCGCTTTCACAGCACATGTTCCGGCCATGTCCCGGGTCATGCCCTGCCTGTTTTCTGGCCGATGCAATTAGAAAATTTATTCTGTTCGGGTCATGCTACTAATGTAGTACCGGAGGTTATTTATGGAAATCAACGGCGTTACCATTGACGACACATACGCAGAGGCATTCCCTACTTGGGTCTGCCGGATCATCATCACTGCGGTCAGCACCGAATGGGCAAAGAAAGCAGCAACCGAGGCAACCGGTTTTGCCACGTCAGCGATCGGGTGTCCCTGCGAAGCAGGAATCGAGCGGGTTCTTGCAGCAGGAGAGACTCCTGACGGAAGGCCCGGCGTATCAATCCTGATCTGCGCCAGCAAGAAGAAATTAAAAGAGCAGGTTGTCGAGCGCCTTGCCGAATGCGTCCTGACTGCACCAACCACCGCGGTGTTCAACGGCATCACGGATGCCGAAGAGAAGATCCCGGTCAAGCTGCACTTCTTTGGCGATGGTCATGAGTACCAGAAAGAGGTTGGCGGCCGCAAGTGCTGGGTCATCCCGATCATGAACGGCGAATACGTTGGCGAGGAAGAGTTCGGCATCGTCAAAGGCGTAGCCGGCGGGAATTTCTTCATCATGGGAGAGACCCAGATGGCAGCCCTCACGGCAGCAGAGAAAGCAGTTGCCGCCATCGATGCAGTCCCCGGTGTCATCACCAGCTTCCCGGGCGGGGTCGTTGCAAGCGGCTCCAAGGTCGGCAGTTTGAAATACAAGTTCATGCCGGCATCAACCAATGAGAAGTACTGCCCGACCCTTCGCGAGAAGGTGCCGGACTCCAAGGTACCGGCTGGTGTCTCAACGGTCTATGAGATCGTTATTGATGGTGTTGATGAGAAGTCGGTTGCAGCAGCAATGGCTGCCGGGATCAAGGCAGCAGTCACCGTGCCTGGCGTGAAGTTCATCTCTGCCGGTAACTTTGGCGGGAGCCTCGGCCCCTTCAAGATTGAGCTGCACAAAATCCTTTGATCTCTCCTTTTTTTTCCATATCGATCCCTATAAATAGGGTTATTGCCGATTATCTTGTTAACGAAATTTTCGGCGGTAACATGATAACCCTTACTCCCGACGAAGTGAAACAGCGGTTCGGCCCGCTTTTTGCACAAAAGTATCTGGTAATGGTAGATGAGCGTGCCGGTGCAGCAGAGATCCACGAGCAGTGCCGGGTGCGGGGGACCATTGAATGGGACGCCATGAACCGGCGCCGGGCCGGTGGTGCGGTCAGCAGGTGTGCAGTCGAAGGAACATCGATGACGATCCATGCCCGGCTGGGCAGGTACCCGGTCAATTTCGGCTCTGCTGCCGGGGATATCGGCGGGCAGGCGCTGGAGGGCGTTGAAATAGCCGGTGACGAAGTCATCACGACATGGGCCGGCATCGCGGGAGCCGGCGTAGGAGTAGCTGCATGCCTCCCGCAGGCACCCGGCGTACTGCGTACCGAGTACCCTTCTGAAGATGACCTCAAAGTCGGGGGAGCACGCACCAACCATGTACGGATAATCTCCCCGCGGTACGAGAAGGTCTGTATCGGCATCGACGATACCGACACCAAGACTGAAGGTGCGACATGGGTGATGGCGTTAAAATGCGTGGAAGCCTGCAGGATGGAAGGAGCCGAGTTTTTGAACATGCGCTTAATCCAGCTCAACCCCGCAGTCCCGAACAAGACCACGAACTGTGTCAGTTCTGCCCTCAACTTTGCCGTTCGACCGAACAAGATCCCCCGGCTCCTCGAATCCGTCCGGTCGTTTGTTGAGGAAAATACGTTCTCAACGGACACGGGAATTGCCTGTTATCACGGGATCCGGGACTTTTCCGGTGCTGCGGTCTCCCGGCAGGTAAAAACCGAGATACTGACCCGGGAACAGGCTGAACGCGAGGCAGAATCGCTCGGTATTGAATTCCTTGACCGGAATAACGGGAAGGGGCGGATCGGGGCTCTCGGTGCTGTTCTCTGGGGCAACCGCGGGACGGAAGCGGCGGGACTGTATGGAGAACATCTCTGAACCCTACGTGATCCATTATCCGCGGATCATTGCTGTTGCCGATAACTCAGCAAATCAGGTTGAACTCATCGAGTTCTTTGACTGCGTGGGCGGAGCCATGTGGTCAAAATGTCATTATCAGAAGAGCCCGCTGGTTGAATCGGTGCGGTGCATCGGGTCCACGATGCGGTACCTGCTCAAGCCCGGGACCGTTGACCTCTCGCTCGAAGGCTCCCGTTTCCCTGCAGGCATATCCTCCTGTAAGGTCGAGGGGGAGGAGATTGCGGTCTCCTACATCGGCATGGGTGGCGGCGGTGTTGGTGCAGCGGCCTGTCGTTCTGATGCAGCGGGGGTCCTCCGGAGCAGGAGCGATCCGGCCGGCGGGGGAAAAGTGGCCGGGGCCACCATCTGGCTGCCACGGATGCAGCGGGTCTTGATCGGGGTGGATGACACGGACACACCGGAAGAAGGGGCGACCTGGACGCTTGTCCATAACATTGCCCGTGCCGTTGAGGACGAACGCTCCGTTTACCTCTCGCACACGATCGTGCAGCTCTTCCCGGTGCCGTACCGGACGAAAAACTGTGTCGGCCTTGTTGCAGAGTTTGCATCATCCGATCCCGAAGGTCTTGCCCTCCGGTTCCGGACCCTGCTGGAAAAATATACCCTGTCAGAGAAGACCGGTATGGCGGTCTATTGCGGGTTTACCCCGTCTGAAGATCTGCTCGCGTATGGTCGGAAGGTCAAGCGGGGCGAGGTCGGGGCGAATCTCTTCTCATCAATCCGCGACCCCGGCCTCCGCATTGTCATGCGCGGAAGAGGGATCGTCGGGGCGGTTGCTGCCATCCCCTTTGCCACCCGTTACGAGGAGGCGCTGGAGTTATGCACTGGACAGAATTGAAAAGCCGGCTCCTGGAAGCAGGATCCGTAAACCTCACCGGTGAACCTGCCGGGCGGTTCGTTGCCCGGTCCGCAGCAGGGCCGGGTGCCGGGTCCGAAGGGGCAGTTTTCTTTGCCATGGGGGGCCACCGCGTCAGGCTGGCAGTTGACCCGTTCAGTCCTGTTGAGATTGCCCACCGTGGCGGCGGGGTTGCAGATCTCTACCTGGATAATAATCTCATTGCCGGAAATCTGCTTGAGCCCGGTTTCCACTGTCCTGACCAGGCATATATCACGGTTACGGGCAGCTGTATCTTCAACTGCCGGTATTGTACCGTGCCGCGTATTGGCGGAAGGCGGAAATCCATTGACGAGATTGTGCGGATGGTAGATTCCGTGCGCCACCGGATCCATGCCATCTCCATCACGAGCGGGGTCCTGGAGACGGTCGAAGAGGAAGAATCGTATGTCCTTGAGGTTGTCCGGCACCTTGCGTTCTTTGACCTTCCCATCGGTGTCTCCATCTACCCGACGGACAAGACCCCCGACCGGCTCCATGACCTCGGTGTTGCTGAAGTGAAATTCAATCTTGAGGCTGCAACACCAGCCCTTTTTGCCGCCATGTGCCCGGGGCTGGAGTACGACCTGATCTGGCATGTTCTTGACCGGTCGGTTGAGATCTTGGGAAAAAACCGGGTCTTCTCGAATGTCATCCTTGGGCTGGGGGAGACGGATGCCGAGATGGCGGCCTGTATCGGGGAACTGACAGCGCACGGCGTTATTCCGGTCATCCGCCCGCTCAACCCCGTA
This sequence comes from Methanoregula sp. UBA276, assembly GCA_002508495.1. Classification (GTDB taxonomy): domain Archaea; phylum Halobacteriota; class Methanomicrobia; order Methanomicrobiales; family Methanospirillaceae; genus Methanoregula. The sequence goes on along the minus strand of DANA01000015.1, from coordinate 1,116 downwards.
GCCGGGCTTGCAAACCTCTCCCGGCCATCGGCAGAACGGTTGAGAAGGACCCTTGCAGTCCACAGCGAGGCACTTGCAGGTGCCGGACTGGACCCCCACCTGGCCCGGACGATGTGCACCAACTGCACCGGCTGCGACCTCGTGCCCGGGAGGGACGAATGAAGGGATCTTCTGCCATTGCCGGTGCTCTGCGTACCTGTGCCGATACGTTCTACGCGGTTCCCGGGTACCCGGTGAAAACCCTTGCCGATCTGCTCCTTGCTGAACTCTGCACCAGCGAGAAGGTGGCACTCGAGTACGCGCTTGGCGACTCGCTTGCCGGCCGTCGGGCGGCAGTGATCCTGAAAAACGTGGGACTCAATGCGTGCGCCGATCCGCTCATCAACGCGACAACGCAGGGCCTTCTTGGCGGGGTTGTGATCATTGCCGGTGACGATCCCCGTGCGCTGGGCTCCCAGAACACCGAAGACTCCCGGTATTTCGGGGAGATCGCGCAGGTGCCGGTCCTCGAACCGGGTGCTGATACCTGTGCTGCGGCAATCGAAGCAGCGTTTGAAGCATCGGAAAGGTTCTCCCGCATTGCAATCGTACGGGTCACCCCCGCTCTTCTCGAGCATGAGGTGAGCGGCACGGTGTGCACGCGGTACCCGGGTTCCGGGCGGCTTGCCGACCCGGATCTCACGATGCAGGGGAGGGCGCAGGCAGCGGAGATCCTGACCCGGGAAATGTTTGCCTGGTCGCGGTCCTCCCCGCTGAACCAGCTGCGGGGCGGCACCGTTGCTGCCGGTGCGGCAGGGGGAAATTCCCCGGTTGTCACGGTCTACCCCCCACCCGCAGATGCCGCAATCCTCGAACCGGTCAATGAAATTGGCCGCCCGTTCCTGTACGAGCACCGGCACGTGACCCCCCCGTCACCTGCCGTCACCCCCGAGACCTTTTCAAACCGCGGTTTTTACCGGACATTCTGCCGCGACTGCCCGTTCCGGCCCGTGTTTGCGATCCTCAGGGACAAAAAGATGCAGGTGATAGCCGATATCGGCTGCTCAACGCTTGCGCTCAACCCGCCGTATCGTATCGGCCGTGCCTGTTATGCGCTCGGGTCCTCGGTTGCGGTTG
>DANA01000064.1:7298-10284 GCA_002508495.1 Methanoregula sp. UBA276 | reverse complement strand
AAATGTGGCTTTACCCAATGCAAAACCTGCCTGACCAATACCTTCTTTTTCTTGTACGCTGACGATGAACTACCGGTGACCTGCCATGACCATCAACCATATCCATATTGCAAATTTCAAGAGTTTCTCTGAAGCCGACATCGACTTAAAAAATTTCAATATCGTGATCGGGTCCAATGCCGCGGGGAAGTCCAATTTTATCAGCATATTCCGGTTTCTCCGTGACATCGCAAAGCATGGTATCGTCAATGCCATCGCCATGCAGGGCGGGATTGAGTACATCCGCAATGCCCGCATCCGCAACTCGCGGGACCTTACCGTGAAGATCCTCTATGAACCGGACCGCACGCTTGACATCCTCAATCCCGGAAGGGAGGACGGGGAACGGCTCGGGATGCGGTCCTGCGCATCATCGTACGAGTTTGCCCTGCGCTTCGATGAATCCGTTGAAGGTTTTTCCGTTATCCGGGACCAGCTCACCCTCGGCTGCGAGGTGGTGAGGTGCGAATGCCACGGGGAGTCTGTTGAGGAGAAGGGGCCTGCCGGAAACGGGGAACTGCGGGTCACGAACGAGGGTGGGGAGATACGCTATGCAGCAAGTATACCGGAAGGCTGTTGTCTCACCCTTGACGATATCATCCCGGTCTTTTACCAGGGCAAGCGCCTGCCGGAGCGGACCCTCCTGCTGCAGACCATCTACGGGTACCCGCTTCCGCACTTCGAAAAACTGTTCGACCGGATCGCGATCTATGACATCGACCCGAAACTCCCCAAAAAAGGGGTGGTTGTCACGGGCAGGCGCGAACTTGAGGAGGACGGGAGCAACCTTGCCCTCGCGATCAAGACCATTATCGAAAACCCCGAGAAGAAACGGAAGTTTTCAAACCTCCTGCGCGATGTTCTGCCCTTTGTCGAGGACTTCTCGGTCAGGAAGTTCATGGATATCTCGCTCATCCTGACGCTGAAGGAACGGTATGTCAAGAGTTACGAGCTCCCCGCATCTTCATTGTCCGATGGCACGATCATCATCTTTGCCATGATCATTGCCCTGTATTTCGAGGAGAAGCCCTTCATTATCATCGAAGAACCGGTCAGCCATATCCACCCGTTCCTCGTATCCCGCCTGATGGGAATGATGAAGGAAGCCTCGGCAAAGAAGCAGGTCATGGTGACCACGCACAGCACGGAGGTGGTCAAGTATGCATCTCTCGATGACATCCTCCTCATCTCCCGGGACAATGAAGGCTTCTCGGTCATCTCACGTCCGGGTGACCGGGAAGAGGTGAAGACCTTCCTCGAAAACGAGATCGGCGTAGAGGAACTCTACGTCCAGAACCTCCTGGGACTCTGACCGCCATGAAAAAACGCCTGTTCATCATGGTAGAAGGAGAGGATGATATCCGGTTCTTTGGCCGGATCATCAAGCCCCTGCTCTCCCCGTCCTACCATTCGGTGGAGATAATTCCCTATGCCTGCATCAAGCGCGAGAAGGTCAACAAGTTCTTGAAAAGTGTTGCCCTAATGAAGAACGATTACATCTTTGTTGCCGATATCGACAACGAGCGTTCCGTGCGGGACAAAAAACAGATCCTCTTTTACCGGTTCAGCGATATCGATGGGCGGAGCATCGTCGTGGTCATCCGGGAGATCGAGAGCTGGTACCTGGCCGGGATAGCTCCTGAGGCCACGCATGCGCTGGGTGTCCCCAACCTGCCGGACACGAACGGTATCACCAAAGAGGATTTCAATGCCCTGATACCCGCAAGGTTCGACTCGCGGATTGATTTCATGTTCGAGATCCTCAAGTCCTTCTCCCTGGAGACCGCGAAAGACAAAAATGCCTCCTTTCGCTTCTTTTACGACCGGTACCTCGCCGGCAGGGAGATCCCGGACCCGGTTGCCCGGTAGCCAATAGCGCTGGAAAAACCCGGCATGCACCATCGAAACGGTTATTGAGGTGATAGCGCCACCTTACAGTACCGACAAATCAATTGTCGAGGTGTTGTATGGGAATGGAACGTTACATCTGTGGAATATGCGGTCACCGGTACGACCCGGAGAAGGGTGAGCCGCTGCAGAACATCGCGCCCGGTATCCCCTTTGCCGATCTCCCTGATGACTGGCTCTGCCCGGTCTGTTCAGCAGAAAAGAAATTTTTCCGACAGGAATGAGGACTGGTACGTATGGTATTTCGTGAAATTGCCCAGGGTATTCACTGGGTCGGGGCGCTCGACTTCGACCGTCGGCTGTTTGATGAACTCATCCCGCTTCCGGAGGGGACGAGCTACAATTCGTACCTGATCCGGGGGAGTGAGAAGACGGCCCTTATCGATACCGTTGACCCGACAAAGGAGTTTGAACTGATCGAGAACCTGGTCCGGCTCAGGGTTGACCGGATTGACTATGTTGTCATCAACCATGCAGAACAGGACCATGCAGGTTCGCTTCCCATGATCCTGGAATTGTTCCCGAACGCGAAAGTGGTGACCAACGAGAAGTGCCGCGATCTCCTGATTGCATTCCTTCATGTCCCGCCTGACATGTTCCATATCGTCAAAGACCGGGACACCCTCTCCCTTGGCGACCGGACTCTTGAATTCCTCATGACTCCCTGGACGCACTGGCCCGAGACGCAGGTCACGTTCCTGCGTGAGGATAAAATTCTCTTCCCCTGCGATCTCTTCGGGTTCCACCTGGCAACGAGCGAGCTCTTCATGACGGATGACGCGGTTGCCCTCCGCTCGGCAAAGCGGTATTATGCCGAGATCATGATGCCATTCAGGAACAGCATAAAGGGGTATATCGCCAAGGTGCGGGAGCTTTCTCCGGCAATGATAGCGCCGAGCCACGGCCCGGTCCAGAAGAACCCCGCGTTCATGCTCGATGCCTACAGTGACTGGGTCTCGGATACCGTGAAAAACGAAGTTGTCCTCCCGTACGTGTCCATGCACGGGAGCACCCGGAAGATGGTGGACCACTTCACCGC
>DANA01000064.1:0-7293 GCA_002508495.1 Methanoregula sp. UBA276 | reverse complement strand
TCGGGGAACTTGCCCTTGCCCTTGTCGATGCCGCGACCGTTGTCATGGCAACGCCGACCGTGCTCTTCGGGCCGCACCCCCAGATCGTGTACGCGACCTACCTGGCCAACGCCCTCCGGCCCAAGACGCGGTATGCATCGGTTATTGGATCCTATGGCTGGGGGGGGAAGAGCGTGGAGACAATCGTTTCCCTGCTCAACCATGTTAACGTCGGGGTCCTGGACCCGGTACTCACCAAGGGACTCCCCGATGAAGCGGCCATGCAGGCCCTTGATCGCCTTGCAGATGAAATCCTCACAAAGCACAAGGAACTGGGTATTGTATAATACGAGAAGTGATGAGTAAGACAAAATTGTTTAAGATTTTGCTCTGGAGAAATTATTTGAAGTGATGATGGGGGCAAACTGCCCCCATACCTCCTTTAAGATGCTTGCCGCCGCTCCCGTTTGGGCGCCTTTGCAGCGGCCTCAATTTCTGTTTTGTGAAAACAATTTTTCTCGGGAGTGTCCCGTACAGGTAGTGCGGAGGCATCGCATGCGCTGTTGAGCCCCCTTGGGGGCAGGGTTGGCGAGAAGGGGGGTACCATTTTTCCGGAATGAGGGTTTCTCCAGAGCTTAAGATTTATCAAAATGAGGTATGCCAAAAAAGGCACCAGGATTGTCCACGATACTACAGCGTTCACGGTCTCTTGTCAAACCGGGCACAATCCCACCTTTTTCCCTTTAGCATTTCCAAGAGCAAATGCTAATAGAGCCGGCGCTGCAACGCATATGTGATGCAGCGCCTGCAGTATCTCTCCACGATTGTCTCTGACGTGGGGGATATCTTTGTCTTCATTGCGCCAGTCACCTGCGTGCCGCTGCTGGTCGCCATCCTGTATGGAGAATGGGACATGCTGCTCCCCATGGCAGCTGTCCCGGCGGTCTTCTTCCTGACCGGGGTAGTCATTCCCTCACTCCCCCGTTCCGAACGGGGGTACCGGCTCTCGACTGCGTTCTGTTCGGTGGCGTTGTTCTGGTTTGCCTGTGCCCTGATCAGCGCCATCCCCTTCATTCTCGGGATGCAGATGAGTTTTACCGATGCCGTATTTGAGGGAATGGCCGGCTGGACGGGAACAGCCTATTCGATGATGGTATCGCTCGAGACTGCGCCCTATACGATCCTCTTCTGGCGCTCGTACATGCAGTGGGTCGGGGGGATAGGGATCATCGCGTTTGCTATTGCGCTTGGCAGCAGCACGGGGCTCACCCGCTCGAAGATCTTCCGGAGCGAGAGCCGGGACGAACCATTCCTGCCCAGCATCATGCGCATCGGGAAAAACCTCCTGGTGATCTACCTCCTCCTCACCTTCATCGCGATCGGCCTGATCCTCTTCACCGGTCTCTCGCTCTGGGAATCGGTCAACCTTGCCCTCGCGACCATCTCAACCGGTGGGTTCACGCTGCATTCGGGAGGGATTGCCTCCTATAACAACCTCTACCTCGAACTTCTCCTGATTCCCATCATGATTGTCGGGGCGCTCCCGTTCCGGTTGTATTACCTGATAATCGAGAACCGCCGTTTCAGTCTCTTTGGGGACGTGCAGGTCAAACTCTTCTTCATCATCCTTGCCATAGCCGCCGCTGTCCTGGTGCATGATCTCATGTTCTTTACCAATCTCGGGCCGGCCGATGCCGTTCACCAGGGGGTCTTCATGGCGGTGTCTGCCCTCACAACCACCGGGTACCAGATAACGGGCCTTCCGGGCTGGGCGGATGTCACCATCCTCTTCTTTGCCCTCGTTGTCTTTATCGGGGGAGCGGCAGGCAGTACCGCCGGTGGTATCAAGCTGAACCGCGTCGGTTTTGCCGTACGGGCTCTTTTCTGGTGGTTCCAGCGGCTTTTTGTCAGTGGAAAGGTATTAATCCCGCTCCGGATCGATGGCCACATCATTCCCAAGGCTACCGCAGAACTCGAAACGGCAAAGAATATGCTCGTCATCGTCCTCTCGGTGGTGATCGTCTTCGTTGCCAGTCTCATCATCATCCAGTTCGGACAAGGAGGAGCATCCATCACCGAGATCCTCTTCTCGATCACCTCTGCATTCTCGAACTGCGGGATCAACACCGGTTTTGTCTCGCCGGAGATGCCGGTCATCGCCAAGTGGGTGACGATCCTTACCATGTGGATCGGCCGGCTGGAGGTTATCCCCGTGCTGATGCTGATGATCGCGCTGTTCAAGGGTGAGGACTAGGTCAATATTCTGCCCCCCGGCATCTCCCTGCCACGGTTTCCCCCCGAGATCAGGAAACCGGAGGGAATGCCCGATCTGCTGCGGGTTATTCGGCCCCGGAAAACAATTTCACTTTTCTTAACATCAGGTAATCTCATATAAACAGCAGTCCCATAGTACGACAATGAAGCAGATCGCCCTGTACGGGAAAGGCGGCATCGGGAAGTCAACGACCTCGGCCAACCTCTCCGCCGCCCTCTCCGAACGAGGCCTTGACATCCTCCAGATAGGCTGCGATCCAAAACGGGACAGCACCCGTATGCTGATGCACGGGACGTTCATACCCACGGTGATGGATCTTGTCCGTGAACGGGGCGAACCTGCAATCTCTCTTGCCGATGTCGAGTTCCGGGGCTACAACGATGTCCGGTGCGTGGAAGCCGGGGGCCCTGAGCCCGGTGTCGGCTGTGCCGGGCGGGGCATTATTGCCACGTTCCAGATCCTGGAAAAGTTCGGGGCGTTAAAAGGGGATGTCATCGTCTATGACGTGCTGGGCGACGTGGTCTGCGGGGGCTTTGCCATGCCGATGCGGGAGGGCTATGCGCAGGACATCTACCTTGTGACCTCGGGAGAACTCATGTCGCTCTATGCCGCAAACAACATCTGCAAGGCGATAAAGCGGCTCGCCTCCCGCATAAAGAGCAAGTGCCGGCTCGCCGGGGTCATCTGTAATGCCAAGGGCCAGCCACAAGAGGAGGAACTGGTATCAGCGTTCGCCCAAAAGGTGAACAGCAATCTCATCGAATTCATCCCCCGTGACCGGATCGTCCAGCTTGCCGAACTGAACCGGAAGACCGTCATCGAGTACGATCCCGCCTCGGCGCAGGCTGAGCACTACCGGTCCCTTGCAGCACGGGTCATCGGGAACACGACCCTCTCCATCCCCACCCCCCTCGAGATCGATGAACTTGAAAGCCTCGCCTACTCTTTCCTCTAGGTCCGGTGGCTGTACCCTTACCGGTGCACTCTCGGTCACGACCCATGTGCGGGACGCAGTAAGTATCATCCACGGGCCCAGGGGATGCGCCCACCATAATTTTTCCCTGTTCCATGCAACGGGCCTTGACAACGACAACGTCACGGTCCCGGACCTTGTATCGAGCGCCCTCTCCGAGAGCGATATCGTATTTGGCGGCGAAGAGGCGCTTACACGGGCTATTCAGGCAGCTCAATGCAAAAATATCACGGCAGTTTTTGTCCTCACCACCTGTGTTGTCGAGACCATTGGTGACGATGTCGAAGAAGTCTGTTCCCGCAAGTACGGGGTACCGGTTGTCCCAATCCCGACTGCAGGGTTTCTCGGGGGCACGTTCCATGACGGGGTGAATAAGGCCCTCATTGCCCTCGCCGGCCTTGCACACCCCGTGGAGCACGACACGACCATCAATATCATCGGGGAGATGAACCTTGAGTACGAGGTGGAGGAGAATTATGCCGAAGTCCTCCGTCTCCTTGCCCTGCTCGGTCTTCCGGCAGGCCTCCGGTTTGTTCATAACCTTGGATTCAAAAGAATACAGCGGCTGGGTGCCGCGCAGCTGAACATCCTGCGCGATCCCACGCTTGTACCGGTCGGCGAATATTTACAGCACCGTTTCGGGACTCCTTATATCTCCTCGTTTCCCCGGAGTTTTTCCGAAAGCCTCGCGTTTCTCGACGCGGTTGCGGCAACGTGCGGGGTTGACAGCCGTGCAGCAATGGATGGGGAAAAGGCATTCCAGGCCGAGGTTCTCGCAGACTTTTCCGATATGAGGCAGTCTCGTGCGGTCTTCAGCAGCCCGGTAGCAGAACCGGCCGGTCTTGTTGCTGCCCGGGAAGCAGCGGAACATCTGCATATCCATATCGTGAAGGATGGTGATGCAACAGTCCTCCCGGTCCAGCCGGTTGTCGGCACCNNCCCCTCTGGCCCTGTGCCATGACCGGTGCCGCAGCGTGCCTTGCGGGATGCCGGGGGGTAGCGGTTGTCATCCACGGTTCGAGCGGGTGCTACTATTACCCCTCAACCCTCCTCCATGCACCGCTCCATGGCACCTTCATCCAGGAGTCTGAGGTCATATTCGGATCCGAAGACCGGCTTCATGAAGTGATCGAAAGCATCGCCGGCACCGGGGAGCGGATAGCGGTTATTACGACCTGTGTGCCGGCAATTCTTGGCGAGGACGTGAAGGCGATGCTCTCCCGGTACGATGTCCTCCTCGTGGACAGCCCCGGGTTCGCCGGTGACCTGGAGACCGGGTATGCCCGTGCCCTCTCCGTTCTCGCTCCCGATCCTGACCCAGAAGCCCCCGGCGTGAATATTGATGGCGCCTGCCTGCTTGATCCCCGCTCCTGCGGGAATGTGCAGGAGATCCAGCGGCTCCTCCACCGGTGTGGTGTTCCGGTCAGGGCAGTTTTGTGCGATGACCCTCTTGAACGGATCCTGCGCCCGGCACCCTTCACGCTCGGCACCAACACAGATGTTGCCAGCGGGGTGGGGGAGTTATTGGGGGGTACGCTTGGCTTCGATGCGGTCCGGAAGACCTTTGGCCGGGTTGCTGACCGGTTTATTGATGCCGACACCGCCCCGGTCTTTTCCGAGATCGACCAGCAGGAGGAACGCCTTATCCGGACCTGCGACAAGTATCTCCGGCGGTTCGATCCGCCATCGGTTGCCATCTTTGCCGGGGCAGCGTATGCACAATTTGCAGCCGACACTCTTGAGCGGTATCTCGATGCCGATATCTGCTGCATCGGGCTGCGCACGCAGGGGAGCATCCCGCGCACTTCGGACTATGCGGGCAGCCTCGGAAAGGTGAAGTCCATGATCGCGGGATCAAACCCGGATCTTGTTATCGGGTCATCATTTGAGCGGTCGGTCTGCCAGACCTGTGCTTTTATTGGTATTATCCCCCCGCTGCGGGGAGAAGTCCGGCTCGCTCCCCGCCCCCTTGCGGGAATTTCCGGAACCCTGTCGTTTATGGAAGACGTGCTGAACGCATGCATGGACCAGAAGAACCGGCTCCGCCGGTGACCGTTTCCGGCGCTGCATCACTTTCACCCTGCGCACGCTGACCCCTTATATAATCACTGAGCTGACGCCATTCTACGACACAAAGGTGGTCGGGTATGATGGAAAAAGCAGGATATCTCCAGCGGACACGGTGCCAGGCGCTCGACAGCGAAGGCGTTCTTAATGAAGTGCTTGAACTCCATATCTGCGGCACCCGGTACGCACTCCGCAGGGCGGACCTTATCCGGGCTGTCTCCGGTCGTGTTACGATCCAAGTCGAGGAACTCACGAAAAACTGGGAATATTATCTTGGTGCAACCGCGGGTCTCGCCCAGGTGTCTGCCTCCGGCAAAGCCCTCAATATCGACCTGTTCGGCAATGGCAGTTTCACCCTCTCCCTCAATGCTCTCAAAAGTGTGCTCTATGGTAAGGAACGACTGGCCGGCATCGTGAGGATCCCCGAGACCCACGCGCCACGCCTGCGCCGCATTGTCGATGGCCAGCAGACTATCGGTGCCACGGTCTGAAAAACGCTGCACCCTTGCACGGCCCCCCCCTCTTCATTACTCCCGTTCATTTTCTTTTGCAGAATCGTTTATCATTAATAGTTCTGCAACAGATCTTCTGCATGTGGAGATGAGTCGTTTCCTGGTATCCGGAAGAACCGGTGCACGCCGGCACAGGAGTGCGGTAAAATGATCATGGATCCGGAAAAAACCGATTATTCTGAGCTGGTGGAACAGCAGGCGGATCTTATCGTGAAGATCAGCCTGGAGGGTCGGCTCGATTACTTCAACGCCGCATATGCCGAACTGCTCGGAAAACCAAAAGAGGAGCTGATCGGCAGTGTCTTTATGCCAATGACCAGCGAGCGCTACTCGGATGCTGTCGCAACCCAGATGACCCGGCTCTTCCGACCTCCCTATACCTGTATCGTGGAGCAGTGGCTCCAGACCCGTATCGGGCTCCGGTGCATCAGCTGGTCCATCCGCGCTGTCCTTGATGGGGAGAATAAACCCCTCGCGCTGGTCGCAACCGGCCGCGACCTGACCCCCCTCAAGAACGACCAGAAAGCCACAAAAAAGCGTGACGAAGAACTGATGCTCCTCTTAGAGAGCGGCCCCCAAATGTATTACTCCCATACCCCCGACCACCGCACCACCTACGTCAGCCCCCGGATCCTGCGCCTGCTGAAATGCACCAGCAACGGGAAACGGCGATCCTGGACGGATTATCTCACCGATAACCCGCTCAACGCCGCGGGGCTTGAACGCACCCTGCGGGCGGCATCAACCGGGCGCCGGGAACCCCCGTACCGGCTGGAGATGGAAGCCGGAGACGGGAGCAGGGTCTGGGTCGAGGTAAACGAGATACCGGTAGTGAAAAATGGCCGGACCGTTGCCATTGTCGGATCGCTCCTCGACATAACAGAAAAGATGCACGTTGACGAGGGAATTGAAGAGGCCGAGATCCTCTTCAAGGGTGTCCGGCCCAAAGAACCAGAAGAGACCCGGCATTCGCCATTGAAGGCTATCCGCTCGATCTTCGGCAGGGACGAGGGTGCCGGGGAGGAGTCGGTGTAGTCCGGCTTTTTTGCCCGCACCTGGACAGGTCCGTTTTTTTTATGCCCCGCAAAACCCCAAAAACCATGAAACCTGCGATGCTGTTGTCCGAGATCCGCCGGGACGTCTCTTTCGTGCTCGGCAGGCCATATCCTGAAAGGATCGATCACCGTCTCTTCCAGCCGGACAAGCGGGTTCTTGCTCTCTGGGCAGCTGACTGCGCAGAACACGTGCTGCCGTTCTTCGCGATGGAACATCCCGATGACGAACGGCCGGAAAGGGCCATCCATGCCTGCAGGCAATGGGCGGTCACCGGTATTTTCCGGATGGCAGACATCCGGAAGGCGTCCCTCGATGCCCACGCGGCAGCCCGGGAAGCAAAGGAACCGGCTGCAAAATTTGCTGCCCATGCCGCAGGGCAGGCGGTTGCCACGCCCCATGTTCCGACCCATGCCTTTGGCTGCTCGGTTTAT
>DANA01000132.1 GCA_002508495.1 Methanoregula sp. UBA276 | reverse complement strand
AGCACCCTCCCGCGGGGCGTCTCGTACCGGCACTCGATCCCGGATGCCGCAAGGGCTTTTCGGATATTGCGGAGGAGCAGCCCGATGAAATGGCGTTTCACCGGTTCGCTTTTTAAGAAAAGCTCCCCGTACCGTACCATCACGAGAGCTTCAGGGGTCCGGCTCATCTCTCCAGCAGCCATAGTCTGCTCTATCCATTGCTGTTCAAGGGAGATAACCGTTCGTGGCAACCGTGACCGGTCGTGGTTTTTCTCCCGGTCTAACAAAATCATTTAATCACGGAAGCGAATAGTGTACTGAAATGGCGAAGAAGGCGACAAAGAAGAAGACCGAAGAAGAACCGCTCAAGTTGTTTTACATATTCTACAACCAGGAACGCTGGGACAACTGGTTGAAGACACTTGCAGAATCGAGTTTTGAAGCCGACCCGAAGAGTGACGAGATGCCGGAAGGTTTCCGTATCCTTGACGGTTTCTCGGTCGATATCACGATCGAGGTCTTGAAGATCCTCAAGCTCTACCAGAACAAGCGGTTCAGCCAGAACGAAGCACTGGACAAGCTTGCGGCAGTCGAGGCAATTGTCATGTCGGCTCCACCGAAAGGCGACCTCGAGGAACTCGTCGAGATCCTCCAGCTGCCCAAGCTCGTGCTCTTTGGCGGGAGCCGGAAATATATATCCGGGGAGTTTGACAAGGATATCAAGACGCTGGTCAAGACCGGCCGGGCCCAGATCGACAAGGACATGGAACTTGCCCTCGAGACCGCATCGAACATCGGCGCCGCGGTCATTGACGGTGCTGCCTGCTGCGGGAAGTATGTCAAGGACGACCTTGAGAACCCCACCCTCTTTGACGAATGGCTCATCGAGTGCGAGCGGATGAACGAGGCGATGACCTCTCTCAAGAACTTTGACGAGAGCACCGGAGACGACGATTGATTGCTGACAGGGCGCGTTTCCGGCATGCAAAGAAACTGGAACGGCTCGCCGGCTATCGCCTTCCCGAGCTGGCCTTTTCCGGCGCCATGCTGGAGACCCTCTGTTCAAAGATCAATTACGATGTCTTAGATTTTTACGTGCGGGAACAGATCCTCAGTTTTTTCAATGATTTCCTCCGCTGTGAGTGCCGCGACTCCCCCCTCTGCGGCTGCCCGGAGAAGAAGTTTGCCAAAAAAGTCATCGAACTGCGCGAGAACGGGCTCGACCACCGGCAGATAGCCGCAGCACTGCTCGACGAGTACGGGATCGAGCTTTTCCCGATGGACATCCTCTCGTTTTTGGAAGAGTCGGTCCATGTGCTCGAAGCCATCTCCGATGTCTCACGCCTCCAGGGAAAGGGCGAGCTTGCAAAGAAGACCGACGAGCACATCCGGCTCATCGAACGCTGACGCTTCATCGCCGCAAACATCCCCTGCGTTTCACCGTTTACCCCCGGGCCCCGTACCCGGCTGCATCTTTAGTGTCCATGACAACTTTTGCATGGCAGCGGGGGCACGGCACCTTGACCGGGCGCCGCGAACGCTCGAGCGAGGCAAGACGGGTCCCCATGTAGATCCACATGTGACTGCACCGGTGGCAGGTCACGCGACAGCTGGTGTACTGGCATTCCATGCTCAAAAGACCGGCTGCCGGCCGGTATTAAGGATGGGCAGGGGCGGGGTGAAAGTGAACTGCTGCCAGCCTGCCGTTGCCGGCCGGGATGGTGTGCGGGCTTACGTGTTCCGTGCCCGCGTCCATGCCCGGCAAAAAAGCGTGCTCCCTTCGTCTTTCTGGGACTCGGCAAGGCCGATCAATTTACGGAGCATGCAGGGCGAGACAAAGCTGCCGGTCATGACATGCACCTTCCTCTTCCCGGTATCCTCGTCAGTCTCGTAACAGAGGATGACGTCCCGGTCCTCATCCAGTGCTTCATCAAGCAGCCCGTGCAGCATCTTTACGAGCTGCTCTTTTTTCTTTGGGCTGCGCTGTTCCTGCCGTGCCATGCGGGAGGATTGCTGCGTGAGAGCAATAATGGTTGCGGGAATGCCTGCGAATAAGAACTGCACGCGATTGGGGCGTTTCAAAGGATTGGCCCGGAGGGATTATTGCAGGATAGGAAATGAACGCCGTCTCCTGCACCGGCCGCCCCTCTCATCCGGGCCCCGCGGATGAAAAACCCTCCCGGTTAAATACCAATCGCGGACAATTCTGTACCTATGAAACCGGCTCGGGTGTCCGCGTTTACGGTGATTGTCCTGGCATTGTTCGTCATATCCTCCGGGTGTACCGGGCCGGCATCCCCGGCCGGGCCGGTTCCTTTGGAAAAGCCGGTTTTTGTCAACGCCACGACCAACGAGACGCTGGTTGCATTTGTCCATGAAGCGGTTGCCTATGCACAAGCCCATGGGAAAGATGCGGCCCTGGCCGAATTTTCCAATCCGGAAGGATCCTTTGTCCGGGGTGAGTTGTACATCTTTGCCTATGATTTTGCCAGCACCACGCTTGCCCACCCGTTCAGCCCGGAGAAGATCGGTATAAGCCGCACCAATGAGCCGGATGCATTTGGCAACCTGTATGCACAGGGATTCATTGATGCCGTGAACGAAGGTGACGGGTTTGTTTATTTCTATTACCAGAACCCGGTGCACAACGATAGCATCGAGAAGAAACTCGGGTACGTGGTAAAAGTCGATGACGACTGGTGGCTCGGTTCCGGTGTGTACTATGGCCCTGCAGAACCGGTGATCCCACCCGGGCAGGGCGCCCCCTCGACTACGCAGGAGATCAAGGATTTTGTTGATGCTGCGGCAGCGTATGCCCAAGTGAACGGGAAGGAGGCAGCCCTTGCCGCATTTAGCGATCCCGCCGGCGGGTTTACCCGCGGAGACCTCTACATCTATGCGCTTGACTATACCGGCACTGCACTTGCGCTGCCCTTCCAGCCGCAGCTGGCCGGCACTTCGTTCTCCAACACGCAGGATGCCTCCGGCAGGTACTATACCCGGACCGAGATCCAGCTGGCCCGCGAGGGCGGAGGATATCTCCTGTACCAGTACCCGGACCCGGCGAATAATTTCACAGTCCGGTACAAGGTGAGTTACGTGCGTCCTGTTGATGACACGTACTGGATTGGGGCAGGCATCTACACAAGCGAAGACCGGCTCATCGATCCAAAACTCCGGGAGTTTGTTGCGGACGCGAAGTTCTATGCAACAACAAACGGAAGAGAGCGGGCGCTTTCAGGATTCAATGATGTCAACGGCTCGTTCATCCGGGATGATCTCTACATCTTCGCCTACGATTACGCAGGGAACACCCTTGCGTGGCCGTACCGCCCCGATCTCATCGGGGTGAACCGACTCAATGCAACCGATCCCATGGGCTCGTACCATATCCGGGCCATGATCGAGACCGCCCGCAACGGGGAAGGGATGGTTGAGTATTACTCGGTGAATCCGGCATCCAACACCACCCAGCTCAAGATCAGTTACGTAACGGATGTTGACGGGACATGGCTGCTCGGCGCCGGCCGGTACCTGGAGCCGGGCCCGGTCATGCTGCGGGGGTGAACCAGTATCAGCCCGGTAACCAGAGCTCCCCTGGATGCAAAATACCTGCTCGCTGGTATTATCGTGGCAGGCATTGTCATCCTCGCTGCAGTCCTTGTCCTGCCCGTACAGCAGGAAATGCCTGCTACGCCGGTCGTGGCGATCGTGTACGGGTCGGAGAAAGGCGACCTCTCGTACACCGATGCCGCGTACGAGGGGCTTGCTGCGGCACTGGGCGATTTTCCGTTTACCGCACGGGAGTTCACGCCAAGCAACCTTGATGCCCTGCCCGGAGTCCTGAACAGCTCATCGCAAAAAGATAAACCCGGCCTGGTCATATCGGTGGGCTACCAGTACGCGAAGCTCAACCGCGAACTGGCAGCGCAGCACCCGGATGTCCGGTTCCTGGCAATCGACCAGCCGGGGATCGGTACGGAGAATATCCGGGCCTACGAGATCGTCTCGTACGGTGACAGTTATCTTGCCGGCGTGCTTGCGGCAACGGCAACCCGGAGCGGCAGGGTTGGGATCATCATGGGTGCACGGTCAAGTGTGCTTGACCTGTTCCGGGATGGGTTTTTGGACGGCGCCCGTGCAGCCAACTCCTCGGTGGTCGTTGTCCCGGCATACGTGCACGAGTTTTCGACCGAAGGTTTCACCGACCCGATAGCGGCACGCCGGGTTGCCGAGGGGATGTATGCAAACGGGACGGACGTTATCTACCTCTGCGCCGGGTTCTCCAACATGGGGGGATTCGATGCAGCCCGGAACGGGCCCGGGCGGTACATCATCGGCACGGACTCCGACCAGTCGCCGCTTGGCCCGGACATTGTGCTGGCATCTGCCGTCAAACGGGTGGACCGGGTTGTGTACAACGGGATCGCGGACTACCTGAACGGGTCGTTCGCCGGCGGCAATGTGGCTGCCGGGCTGAAGGAAGGTGCAAACGGGATCGTCTACAATCCAGCGTTTGCGTTCTATCGCGAGACGGTGGACGCATGTGAGGAGCGGGCGGCAAAAGAAGAGGAGCGGTACCTGGCATCCCGTTCCGGGCCGGCTCCGGCCTGACCGGGGGCCCGGCTACCATCGCATTTTCCTCTGCAACCACGGGAACGGTCACGGGTGGTGGATGCGCCCTCCGGGATTTGTGGTGGGAGCATAAAATATGGAATCCTGTTTTTCCTCATCATCCCAACAAAAAATCCGGGAAGGTAAGATCCTGTTCTTATCCCTGTCGTGAGGGAGGATGATCCCACGTTTTCCCGCACCGATAAATGCGGATATCTCTCCTGGCCGGCCAGGCTCCCGGGCCGCGAGCGATATTCCGGCAACACGGGGGGAGGGCAATTAATCCCGTATGACCGGGGCTTGCGGGTTTACCGGCCCCGTGTAGATTCCGGAGCCCAGCCACCAGTCCTCTTCAACCTGCACCCCGTATCCCATCTTCGCTTCCAGCGTGTTGTTGTGGAGGGGGTTGATGTACGTGAACCGGTAATAGCCGCTCTCGTTCCGGACGGAATCGCCCATCTCGTTGACAAAAAGACCGATAGCCCCCTCGCGGGTCTTCCCAACCGCTTCCGGGTTGACCGGGTGGG
>DANA01000011.1 GCA_002508495.1 Methanoregula sp. UBA276 | reverse complement strand
GATCCTCCTTGCCATCGGGGGCATCGTCTTCTTTGGCAGCACGAGGAAAGGCGAGCCAAAAGCATAAAAAACGAGTCCACAACCTATTTTTTTCTTCAAACCAATTATTCCGGGATGCTATCGATCAAAAAAATCCTCATTCTTGGCATGCTGATTGCAGCCGGTATCCTCGCTGCCGGGTGCACCCAGCAGGCGCCCGCGGTTTCCTGTGACGATGAGACCGGGGTCTGCATGGTGCCTTCAGTTCCGGTCCAGCCTGCTGCAACAAGCCCGACACCGGTGCCAACAATCGTGCCCTTGGAAGCATGGGAGCGGGCCGTGCTCGAGACAGACATGGGCACGATCACAATCGCCCTTGACCCGGCAATGCCGGTTACCGCGGGGAACTTCAAGAGACTTGTCGCGAACGGGTATTATGACGGGGTCATCTTCCACCGGGTCGCGAGCGGCTTCATGATCCAGGGCGGGGACCCGACCGGGACCGGCCGTGGCGGCCCGGGGTATACCATCCCGGACGAATTTGCCCGGTCCAACCGGAATGACCGGGGGACGGTTGCGATGGCAAATTCCGGCCCAAATACCGGCGGATCGCAGTTCTTCATCAACCTTGTGAACAATAATTACCTCGACAAAAAGCACCCGGTCTTTGGCAGGGTTGTTGAGGGAATGGCGGTTGTCGACGCAATCGCGAAAGTCGAGACAACCGGTGAGGCCGGTAACTATCGCCCGCTCCAGAACGTTACCATCATCCGTGCTGTAATGATCTAAATAATCTCCTTTTTCTCCATTTTTTCCTTCACAAAAGAGATGAACCTGTACAACCCATCATCTTACCGGATACCATGACAGAATCTTTTGGAAAAACGGTAATTCTCGAAACGAACATGGGCACGATCAAGATTGCCCTTGCCCCCGACATGCCCATCACCGCGGGCAACTTCGAGACACTGGTACAGAAAGGTTACTACAACGGCGTCATCTTCCACCGGGTCATCAACGGGTTCATGATCCAGGGCGGGGACCCGACCGGTACCGGCCGTGGCGGCCCGGGATATGTTATCAAAGACGAGTTCTCACCCGGCAACAAGAACGACCGCGGCACCATCTCGATGGCAAATGCCGGCCCCAACACCGGCGGATCGCAGTTCTTCATCAACCTTGTAAACAACAACTTCCTTGACGGGAAACACCCGGTCTTCGGGAAGGTTGTCGAAGGTATGGATGTTGTTGACAAGATTGGCAAAACCAAGACCGGGGCCGGCGATCGCCCGGTCAAAGACGTTGTCATCGTCAAGGCCGAGATGGCCTGAATTGGCCTGCCGCGCATTGTACCAGGCGGGATTAGAAAAAGTGCTCTGTAAAATCCCTTATATGTGATGATGGGGGCTGATGCCCCCACACCCCCATTTTGATGAACGGCCGCCGCCCCGAAGGACGCCTTTGCGGCGGCTTCAATTCGGTTTCATACAGAAAACCGGTACTATCGTTTGTAGGTTACTGCGATCCAGGCATTCTCACGAAATGCTTACTCGCCACACCATGCCCCGTGGGGGGCTGAGGTGGGGAGCAATCACACATATTCGAATTCCCCGTGTTTTTCATCGTTCGGGTGTGAACTCGATCGGTTCATGTGCGTTTCTCCAGAGCGAAAAGAAGGTTACGAGAAAGGAGTAGGAACATCCTGCTCACATCTTCGGCGTCCAGACACCAATTTCGTTCCCCTCGGTGTCCCGGATAACGGCCAGCAGGCCGACTCCCTTCATCATAGTTTTCGCACCAACGATCTTCCCTCCGGACTTCTCCACCTTCGCGAGCACAGCGTCGATGTCATCCACCATGACGTAGTTCCGGATGGTCTCTTTTCCCGTGCGCCGGTAGAGCCCGCCCATGTTGACGGTTCCAAGCGTTGGTTCTCCGAGCGTCATCTCCTGGTACTCCATTGCTCCGGTGCTCTTCAAATCAAGCGTCGGCGTCCTGATGGGCGCGATCTTCCAGCCGAGGACATGTTGGTAGAAGTGCTTTGCGCGGTCGACATTGTCGGCCGGGATCTCGAAATAGGCAATGTTGGGCATGGAAAGTGATATTTCTTAAAATGTATTTTAATGTTTTGATAATGCCCGGCCCCGTGCCATCCACCATTTCCACGAGGCAGGTACCGGGCAGCACCGGGAAAAAACCGCACCCGTTACTGGGAAAACGGCCCTTGCCCTGCATCGCGGGGAGATACAACCAGGTATCTTCCTTCAGAAACAAACCATCTCCCGATAACGTCCAGATCAGCCCGGTATCACCGGAACGATAAGGAAGCCTTTTTCTTTCATTTCAGCAGAACCGGATGCAATGGATCTTCTCATCGCGTTTGCGATAACGCTCGTGCTGATCACGGTGGTCAGTATATACTACCGGATCTCCCCGTTCTTTACCCTCATCGGGGGGGCTATCCTTTTTGGCCTGCTTGCCGGGATGACGCTTGATGCGACGATCATGGAGATTGTCTCAGGAGCCGGCAGGGTCTTCTCTTCGTTTGGCATCATCATCTTCTGCGGGGCGGTGATAGCCGCGTTCCTGCAGGAACAGCACCAGGCAAAGGAGATCGTTGCTGATATCCGGCGTATTGTCCGGAGTCCTCCTGCTCTTGCCGGGTTCTCAGGATGGTTCCTTGCTGTTCCCATCACCTGCTGTGTCACCGCCTATATCATGCTCGTCCCGATCCTGGAATGCATTGAACAGGACAAAAAGAAAAAAAATATCCTCCTCTACCTTGCTGCGGTTGGCAGCATTGTTTCGTATTCGCTCATCTTCCCGACACCTGCGGTGATCCCGTTGTTTACGAATTTTGCTGCCGGAACGAGCGCACTCTTCTATGATGCGATTGCCATCCCGCTCTCCCTTGCCATCCTTGCCGGGATCCTCCTCTTTTTCCGTTGGACCGACACGCCGGGACCGGAAGACACAACCACCGGGCCGCCGGGCATACCAGGGGAGAACCTGCCGGCCTGCGAGAAGGAAGGATCTCGTTTTCACGGGAGAGCGTGGGGCCCGTTCATCGCGATCTTAATCGCAATCCCCGTCTCGTTTTTCCTCCTCGGTCTCTCGCACGTCGGCATCATGAATGTCATCATGCTGGCCGGGGCGGGGACAGCAATTGTTCTTGCGCCCCAGGCAATCCGGTCAAAGAGCGTTACCAGCGGTGCAAAACACGGCGGGCTTATCATCTTCGATATCTGCGGGGCGG
>DANA01000042.1 GCA_002508495.1 Methanoregula sp. UBA276 | reverse complement strand
TTTACCGCGGTACAGGTCTGCCCGGCATTGTAGAACCGGCCCCGCACCGCGCCTGCTGCTGCCAGCCCGATATCGGCATCATCCATGACGATCATCGGGTCAGAACCGCCCAGTTCGAGGATCAGCTCCTTGGGGTGCCTGGCCGCAAGTTCCCGGATTCGTGCTCCCGTTGCACAGCTGCCGGTAAAGGAGACTTTGGCGATCCCGGGGTGGGATACGAGGGCTTCGCCAACTTCATCCCCCCTTCCGGTAACGATGTTCAGAACTCCGGAGGGAAGGCCGGCCTCTTCAAGGATTTGGGCGATGCGAAGCGTCGTCAGGGGCGTTGTGGATGCCGGCTTTGCCACCATCGTGTTTCCCGCCAGCAGTGCCGGGCCCACCTTCCATCCAAGGATAAGCACCGGCATGTTCCACGGTACGATCGCCCCGCAGACACCGAGGGGTTCGCGGGTGACCATGCAGTCACCGGATGCCCCGAGCCGTACTGCCTCGCCGGAAGCCTGCGCGGAGATGCCAGCATAGAACTCAAGGACATTGGCAAACCCCCGGACCTCGTCAACTGCTTCACGGAGGGGCTTTCCCTGCTCCATGGTCAGCATCCGCCCGAGTTCCTTGTGCTGCTCGCGGATCTTCGCTGCAGCATGGAAGAGGATCTTCCCGCGTTCCCGCATTGCCCGGGTCTTCCATCCCGGGCCGGCCTCCCCTGCCACCTCGACAGCATGGTCGAGATCATCAGCAGTTGCTGCCGGGACCCGGTCGATGGTCTCTCCCGTTGCCGGGTTTTTTACTTCAATCCACCGTTCATCCGGTGACGTTGCTGCCCTGCCGCCAATCCGCATCTCCATCGCCATACCTCCCTTTGAGAACCTGTCCCGATATGTATAGTGGTACCCGGTTCCGGGTATTCAAACATTTACCCCGGATCCAGAGAAAACCCGGCCGTTTGCTGCACGAGAAGGTCCCGTTACGGGGAGATCACGGTACGGGAATACATATGTCCTCTTCATCCATTCTTGCCATGACCCCGGTGGACCCGTTTCCCGTGACCGCATACGCGATCTCCTTCACGGCCTTCTCCATGAGCCCCCGGTAGTACGCTGCATCGAACGTGCCCGCTTCCCACACCGGATCGACCTGGTACCGGTGTGCGTCCCGCACAACATACGCTATCTTCATCCCCGGGGCAACTTCGACGCCTGCATCCCGGTATGCCTGCACGGCAGCCCCTTCGAGACAGCGGTGGGCATACCGGGTGCGGCTTATCCTCCGGCTGATGGCAAGCGCTGCCGGGTCTGCATGCAGGAGGTCGTGACGGGCTCGTTGGTAGATCTTTTTGACCGTGTCCCGGGTCCGCCCCAGTTCGTCAATGGTCCGGGCCGTGCCCAGGACTCCCAGCATCTCCTGCTGCATGGTGCGGATGAGATCGGGCGTGTCGTGCCGGCGGGCTGCAATGCCCCGTACCTTCACGCTCCCGTCAGAAAGACGGCCGAAGTAGCGGTTATAGGCCCCGAACCCGTCGTTAAGCGGTAAAAAAACGATCCAGTCAAAGTGCTCGTTCTCGGCCCAAAGGCCCGTCATATCCCCGATACCCTGCTGCAATGCGGCAACATCCGGCCCCTGTACCCAGAGGCAGTCGACAATTCCGTGCAGAACCGTGTGGCCCATTGATTCTGCAAGGTCTTTTGCCTGGATCAGGATCTCCCGCGAGTGGGCCGTGATGGCTTCATGGACTTCGATCCTGCCGAACCTGGCGTTCCGGTACCCCGTGTAGCCAAAGCAGGTGACCAGCATCCACTTGAGGAGCGTGTCGATGCCGGCATACCGGGGATCGGTTTTTTTCCTTGTCTTGGTATCCCGGCGCAGGGCGACCACCGGTGCCAGGACTGCGGGAAGGAACCCGGCCTGGTCCGGGTTTTCCAGCGTCTCGGGAGAGAGGTTGAATTTGACGATGATGGAAGGATACATGGACGTGAAGTCGAGCTCGTCCACATTTTCGTAGATCCCCGGTGACGGCTGGAACATCATGCCGCCCCGGTCGGCAGCCTGGAGGTCTGCAAGTTTCCGCGCCGTCTCCGCGTCGGCTTTCCGGAATGGCACCGCGATCTTCCGCTTCACGGCTTCGTACACCTCATAACTGCTGATGAGGGTCCCGGGAGTGAACCGGGCCGCAAGGTTGGGAGAGAGCCCCGCGAGCCGGGATGCCATGAGGACCCCGACAAGGCCGCCTTCGCGATATACGAATGACTCTTCGGTGTCGATGAGCACCCGCCCGTCAGGGATGAGTGCCGCCCCCTTGTGCTCCATCCTCCCGTAACTCCAGTAGGACCGGGAGAACATCTGCCGGTATCTTCCGTTCCGGGAAAATGGCATGTCCAGTCCCCGCTCTCGTGCATGGGCATGGAGTTTCGGGAGCCAGGAATCAGCACTCGTCATGAGGATGACATCCGGGTCAATGGCCTCAACCATCCCGAAGAGATCTTCCGCAACCGTGCTGCCCCGCCCCTGCAGGTGTTCTGTCCGGTCGCTTACCAGTTCGACGTTGGTGCAAAGCGGGGTGCGGGCCGGGTCTTCCGGTATCCGGATCTCCAGCTGGCGCAGGTCTGCCGTGATATCCGGAGAATAGCGCAGGGCCGGATCATCGCAGCACGGGAAGATCCCCGTTTCGGCCATGAACTGCTGGTCGCGCCGCACGTCAACATTGAAGAGCCGTGCCTCGAACCGGGTCTGTTCTTCGATCCGCTCTGCAAGATGCCGGCTGCCCTGCACCGAGAAGCCGTCACGTTCCCCAAAGAGGGTCAAAAACCTGCAGGGTTCGGCGCGGAATTCCTCTTCGAGCACGTCCAGCATCTCGTGATGGGCGGCAGGGTCCGGAAGGTGGAGATAAAACGGCGGATCATAGTCATAGTGCCTCCGCACAACCCGCCCGTTCCCGTCCCGGCACCAGAGGTCCACCCCGTCCCGGTATGCACTATCAAGGATCCACAATGGCATCAATGATCTCCTGGCTTTGGCCCATCTCGACAAGGGCCGAGAAGATCATTGCCTCAAGCGGGTTGTCGCACCCGAAGAATGCTTCACTGGAATGGCGTTTGGCAAGGCGGATCAGCTGTTCTGCCGGGGCTTTGTTCTTCTGGTCCATCCGTTTTGCCACCATCTCCCACCGCTCTGCAAGCGACCGGATACCCAGGCGGACACTCACACAACTTCTCCCCATCCTACTGCACCTCCAGCGTTGTCTGTGCCGGGGGCATCCCGCTNNGCCGGGAGGATCTCGATGAGGCGGTCTGCGTGACGGGACAGTGCGGCAAACGGCCGGTCCATTGCGGGTGAATACAGGATCACGAGCGCTTCCCGGCCGGCTTCCTTGAGGGCTGACCCGACCGGGCCAAGGAGCCGTTCTGCGGTCTCGAAGAGGGTCGGGTCATGCTCGATGAAGATGATGGTGTGGCCTGCCTCCCGGATGACGGTGAGGAGCTGGTCTGCGGTAAACGGGCGGCGGACTTCAAAATTTCCTGCCTGCCTGCCGATATGCGAGACGAGCCGGGAGTAGTTGCCGCAGATGAAGAGGAAGAGGAAGCGTTCGAGCCCGGGATTGTCGTTAAGCGCCGCTGCGATGATGCGTTCCGGCGCAATAACGGCCGAGAATGTCCCCTGCCGGAGGGTCATACCGGGACGGAGCCTGATCTGCATAGCACCGGATCCCTCGCATGGTTGCAGGGAAAAACAACCGGCCTGCGGGGGGTGAAAGTATCCGTGCTGGCGGGCCGGGGCAGTTGTGTCCGGCAGCCTGCCATCACCGGTTCGTGCGGCTGCACCCGCTGCGCACTGCGGCTTCCTTCACGGCTTTTGCCACGGCCCGGGTAACGCCTTTGTCAAGGATGTTGGGGAGGATATGCTCCCTTCGGGGTTTCTGTACATAATCTGCAATCGCGTGGGCTGCGGCAACTTTCATCTCGTCCGAGATGCGCGTGGCGCGGGCATCGAGTGCCCCGCGGAATAGACCGGGAAAGGCAAGGACATTGTTGATCTGGTTGGGATAGTCACTCCTCCCCGTTCCCACGACTGCGGCACCGGCACGTTTTGCCAGATCCGGCAGGATCTCGGGGACCGGGTTTGCCATGGCAAAAACAATGGGGTTCGGTGCCATGGCCCGGACCATCGCTTCGCTTATGGTACCCGGCCCGGATACCCCGATAACGACATCAGCGCCGATCATTGCATCGGCAAGAGAGCCGTCAAGGGCGGCATGGTTGGTCTCTTCAGCAAGGATGAACTTGTATTTATTCCGGTACAGTCCCTGCCTGCCCCGGAAGATGCTCCCTTTTGTGTCACAGACAATGATCTCGTGTACCATAGTACAGACATCGGGGTCATAGCCGATACACTTGAGGAGACGGGTGATGGCAAAGCCGGCCGCTCCTGCACCGCAGACCACGATATTGAGATCGGAAAATTTCCGGTTGGTTACGCGGCAGGCATTGAGGAGCGCGGCAAGGACAACAATGGCAGTGCCGTGCTGGTCGTCATGCATGACCGGAATGCCGATGTCCTGCAGGGCATCTTCGACCTCGAAACATTTGGGTGCAGCAATATCTTCGAGATTGATGCCGCCAAAGACCGGGGCGATGTTTTTTACCTGGTCGGTAAAGTCGGTCTCGTAATTCTCAAAACAGATGGGGAATGCGTCAACTCCGGCAAACTCCTTGAAAAGGATGGCCTTTCCTTCCATGACCGGTATTGCCGCATATCCCCCGATATTCCCGAGCCCGAGAACGGCCGAACCATCCGTGACGATGGCAATGGTATTGGCCTTGAGCGTATAGCGGTAAGCAAGGTCGGGATCTTTTGCTATCTCCCGGCAGACCTGGGCAACACCGGGAGTATACGCGCGGGAGAGATCGTTGCGGGTCTGGAGCGGGACCTTGGAGCGGATCCCGAGTTTTCCCCGGTGTTCTGCATGGAGGGCCAGCGATTCAGCATAGATGCTCTCGCTTCCCGGTGCAAATACCATGGAATTGTTCCTCAGTACGTCTGAAGGTGTGCGGGAGTAATGAACCTGATGGTCAGCCATGGCTGGATCCGGAAAAGAAACCCGGGCAACCATGTGACGGGGAATATCACGCTGCCAGTTTTGCTGCTATCTGTGCAACGTATCTTCCCTGGAACCGTGCCCCGGCAAGCTCGGTCTCGCCCGGCAGGCGGCTCCCGTCGCTACCGGCAATCGTGGAGGCACCGTAGGGAGAACACCCGGTCATCTCGTCAATACGCGACTGCCCTTCAAAGGTGTAAGGAAGCCCGGCAATGATCATGCCATGGTGGAGCAGGGTTGTATGCACGCTCAGGATGGTGGACTCCTGCCCGCCATGCTGGGTTGCAGAGCTCGTAAAGACGCTCCCGACTTTGCCGACCAGAGATCCCGCTTTCCAGATGCCCCCGGTAGCATCGAAGAACTGGCGCATCTGCCCGCACATGTTGCCAAAACGGGTGGGTGTGCCGATGATGAGGGCATCGGCCTCTGCAAGCTCACGGGAGGTGCAGACCGGTACCTGGGCAAATGTCCTCTGGAACCCCAAAGCCCCGGTCTTCTCCAAAACCTCCTGCGTGAGTGTCTCCGGAACACGTCGCAGGACAACTTCGGTTCCGGGGACTTCGCGGGCTCCTTCCGCAACCGCTTCTGCCATGCGGTGAACATGGCCAAACATCGAGTAATAGACAATCAGGACTCTCATGCTCTCTTTCTCCATGTTCCGGATCGCTTCTGGGAAATATAAATGAGCGTCACCCCGCCCGGGGGTGGATGCATAGTGAACTGGCTGCGGTTGCAGAACGATTACATATTTATACAACAATGAACAGAATTATACATTGAGGTATACGTAAGTCAACGTGCAGTTCTGCACTGCGCCTTTCCCCTCGGTCAGTCTTACCCAATGATGTGATGTTTCCATGAAGTCAAAAGATATTGCAATAGTCGGAATTTTGCTTGCCATAGGTGCGATCCTGCGGTTTTTCCTTGCCCTGCTCCACACGCCACTCACACCGAACATGATAATTGCATTCTACTGCCTTGCCATCATCCTTATCCGGCCAAAACTTCTCGAAGCGCTGGGGATCGGTCTTGTTGCCGGTGCACTCTCGATGCTCATATCGAGTTCAATGTTCCCGCCCGGCAACCTGATCAGCGAACCGATAGGTGCTCTTGTCTGCTTCCTGCTGTATGCAGCCCTTGCTGAGAAGACAAAACTTGCCCCGACCGTTACCACGTTCCTTGCAACCCTTGCAAGCGGGTTCACGTTTGCGGCAGTCGCCATCATCGCCATCGGCGCGTCATACCTTGCCAAGTATAATGGCGATCTCATGGCCTTCGTTGTGGTCTTTGTCCCCATCGTGGTCATAACGGCAGTTTTTAATGCAATTGTAGTCCAGTTCCTCTACATCCCTTCAAGCAGGGTGCTTCTTAGAGGACAGGAATGATAGAACTCAACAACGTCAGTTACACCTACCCAAGAACGGTGCAGCCGGCCCTGCACCGGATCTCTCTTGCTTTAAAGAAAGGCCGGTGCATCATGGTGACCGGCCCCTCGGGGGCCGGAAAAACCTCGCTGTGCCTTGCTGCTTCCGGTGTCCTGCACCACGATTATGGCGGGAAGAAAGAGGGGACGATCATCGTTGACGGAAAAGATGTCAGCGAGTACCAGAGCCTCTCGGAGCTTGCCCGGAATGTCGGCGTTGTCTTTGACGATCCCGAAGCCCAGATGATCTTCACCACGGTCGAGGAGGAGATCCTCTCCGCGCTCGAATACCGGGGGCTCCCGGCAGAAGTTATCGAAGAGCGGCTCGCCCGGATCATGCGGACTACCTATCTTGAGGAGCTCAAAGATCGTTCGCCGCACCACCTCTCGGGGGGGCAGAAACAACGCGTTGCCCTTGCCGCGACCCTGGCGCTGGGTAACGATATCCTCATACTCGATGAACCGACCTCCGAGCTCGACGAGCACGCAACGAAACGGATTGCCGATATCCTGCAAAGCCTCAAGGCATCGGGAAAGACCATCCTCTTAATCGAGCACAAGTTCAGCCATTTCCGGGATATCGTTGATACCCTCATTGTCATGGAAAACGGCGCCATCACGGCACAGGGCGCCCCGGATGAACTTTTGAAGGACAGCCATGTCCACGGCATGATGCTGCCCGACTTCTCAACGGTTCAAAAGAATATACGACCGGTAACGGATCCGGAGCCGGTCATCACGGTCTCCGGCCTCACCCACTGTTACGGCGAGGTGAAAGCGCTGGATGGTATCAACCTTACCATCCGGCGGGGCGAGTTCATCGCGCTTGTCGGTGAGAATGGATCGGGCAAGACAACCCTTGTCAAGCATTTCAACCGGCTCCTGACCCCAACCGAGGGGGATGTCATGGTCAACGGCAAGAACACGAGAGACTGCAGCATCGCCGTCCTTGCCCATGATGTTGGCCTCGTCTTCCAGAACCCGGACCACATGTTCTTTGCCGACACCGTGCGCGACGAGGTGGCATACGGGGTCCGGAACCTCACCATCCCGGACTGCGACAGCATCATC
>DANA01000082.1 GCA_002508495.1 Methanoregula sp. UBA276 | reverse complement strand
ATCCCGATCTTTGATCCGGGCTCCATGGCAAAGAGGGCCCCCGTGGCATCCCCGACCTTCTGCACGGTGATGCTGCAATCCGAGGAAAGCGCCATCGGGATCTCGTCAACGCCCGGCACCCAGACCATGACAAACTGGCCCGGTGCAAACGTAAATGGCGGAGCAAAGGAGAATGTCCGCGTAAGCGGGGTCTCGGCCTTGATCCGCGTGATCTCCACAACCACGGGAAGCGGATCAGCCATGGGCGCACCCCACGATATCGGCAACCGGCACCCCGCCAGCGGCATAGAGTTCCGCTTTGATCGTCTCGAAGACCTTTACGTCGCCGTGGATGGCAGAGCCGATCTCCACCGCCTGCGCCCCGGCCATCATCATCTCCACCACGTTGTCGGCAGTTGTGACTCCCCCGCAGCCCACGATGGGAATCTTCACGGCCTCGAAGAGCTCGTACACGCACCGGAGCGCGATGGGAAATATGGCGTGGCCCGAGAGGCCGCCGTACCGGTTGCCCAGCACCGGCCGGCCAAGGCCGGTGGAGATGCGCATGGCTTTTACCGTGTTTACCGCAACAAGGGCAGTTGCCCCGCCCCGCTCGGCTGCCCGGCCGATGAGCGTGATGTCGGTAACGTTCGGGGTCAGCTTCACCCAGGTCGGGACCCCGAGCCGGCTCACGGCCCGGGTGCAGGCCTCGACAAGCGCGGGATCGGAGCCGATGGCCGCCCCGTAGCCCTCCGCGTGGGGACAGGAGAGGTTGAGCTCAAAGCCGGCCACCTTTTCTTTAAACCACCCGGCCACTTCGGAAAATTCCTCCGGTGTCCCGCCAAAGATGCTGGCAATGACCGGTCGTTTCTCCAGTCCCGCGACCTCGTTAACGAATGCCTGTGACGGGTTCGGGAGGCCCATTGCATTGATAATCCCGTCCTCCAGCACCACGAGACAGGGCCCCGCGTGCCCTTCCTTCGGGTGAGGGCCAATCGACTTGGTCACCACCCCCCCCGCCCCGAGGTGGAGCATCCGCGAGAGCGAGGCACCGGTGGTTCCGAGGATCCCTGCGGCGAGCAGGAGGTGGTTGTCGAGCACCACACCCCCGACCGTGACCGGACCCGGGCAGATCTGTACCATCCATCAGGAAATGGTCGTTATTTATTATTAGCATACCCATAGTTGTACCACCATGGTGCGCCTTGCAGTTGTCGGAGTGGGGAGGATCGGTGGCGAGGTTGCATACCTGGCATCGGCGCTGGGGCTGGTCGATGAGCTGGTCCTGTACGACAGCGTTCCGGAACTTTTACAGGCGCAGGCCCTCGACCTCCGGCATACCGGTCTCGATATCGAGATCGGCACCAGTAAAGCGGATATCCGCGATGCCGATGTCTGTCTCTTCTCGGCCGGGCTGCCCCGGAACCCGGCGGTGAAGACCCGTGCCGATCTCCTCTCGGCAAACCTCCCTGCAGCAAGTGACTGCGTTGGCATGCTCCGCGATTTCTCCGGGGTCCTCATCACGGTGACCAACCCGATGGATGTCAACAATTATTTCCTCCACAAAAAGACCGGGATCCCAAAGGCGCGCTGTATCGGGTTTGGGGGCCAGCTCGACAGCGCACGCTTCGGCTTTTCCCTCTCCGCCCGCAATATCGCGGGCGTGCCGTATGTCCTTGGGGAGCACGGGGATCACCAGGTGCCGGTCTTCTCGCGGCTGGAAGGAGCAGTTGCCGGACCGGTGCGGGACGAGATCCTCGCGGAACTACGGGGGTCGAGCATGGCCGTTATCCGGGGGAAGGGAGGAACGGTCTTTGGTCCTGCCTTCCACATGACCCAGCTCCTGCGGATGATCCTTACCGATGCGCAAAAAACCACGATCTGCTCGTGCATCCTTGACGGCGAATACGGGCTTTCCGGCTGCTCGCTGGGTGTTCCGGCAAAGATCGGCAGGGAAGGTATCCTTAAGATCGAGGAATGGGAGCTTGACGCATGGGAGAAGCGGCAGATGGATGAAGCGGGATCGTTTGTCTGCGCATTGTCACAAAAGGCGGTGTCGTAACGATGGGGTCCCAGTCAGCCCGACCGGATTCCTGCAGCGCAGGTCCCTGCACCCTTGACTCGTTTGCCGGGTACCGTATTGCCATCAACCAGGTGGAGTACAGCAACTCGCCCGATGGACCGGTCATCCATATCTTCGGCCGGGACCAGAAGGGTAAGGCGATCCGGGTTGATGTGACCGGCTTTCGACCCTACCTGTATGTCCCTGCTGACCAGGCAGAGTCCGTCCCGCTGCCCCCGCAGGCGAGTCTTGAGACCGGCACGTCCTACCGCTCGATCCGGGGCGAGCCGCTCCGGCGCCTCTACACCCAGCGGCCGGGAGATGTGCGGGACGTGCGGGAGCGGTACCGGCACTTCGAGGCTGACATCCCGTTTGCCACCCGCTTCATGATCGATGCCGGGCTGACCGGGGGTGTCTCTGCGCCGGATACCACGGTGAACTTCAACGATATAGCCCCGGCCGACGTGGATGCCCCGGCCCGGACCTGCATCATCGATATCGAGTGCGAGGACGAACGGGGGTTTCCGGACACCCAGCGCGACGCGATCACCTGCATCACCTGCCACGACTCCTTTGACAACGACTACACCACGTTCCTCCTCGCATCCGGCCCCGGCGGATCGCCCGCCATTGCCGCAAAGGAGAAGGAAGGCGGCCTTGACAACGGCTGTTTCCGGCAGGGGACGCACACGATCTGCACGTATGCTGACGAGACCTCCCTGCTCCGGGCATTCGCCGCCTATATCGTTTCGCGCGACCCGGATGTCCTCTCCGGCTGGAACTTTGTCGACTTCGACATGCCCTACATCACCGGCCGGATGGAGAAACTCGGGCTCCGGGCCGACTCTTTGGCCCGCATCCCCGGGCAGACCGAGAGGAACGCGCTGCGGGGCCGGGCGCTCTTTGACCTCCTGACCGCCTACAAGAAGATGCACTCGTCGCTGAAAGAATCGTACCGTCTCGATGCTGTTGCGATGGAGGAACTCGGTGAGCAGAAAGTCCGCTATACCGGGACCATCTCCGACCTCTGGAAAAAGCAGCCGGCACTTCTCGTGGAGTACAATTTCAAGGACGTCGAGCTCTGCGTGGGCATCAACAAAAAAGACAATATCATCGATTTCTACCGCGAGATCGCCCGGTATGTCGGCTGTCCGCTCGACAAGACGCTCAACTCCTCAAGCGTCATCGATATCTATGTCTTAAAAAAGGCGTTCGGGAAGTACGTCCTGCCCTCCAAGGGGTTTGCCAACGCGGAGGAGTTTGAAGGGGCAACCGTCTTCGAGCCGAGTAAAGGCGTGCGCGAGAATGTCGTGGTGCTCGACTTAAAGTCCCTGTACCCGATGGCGATGATGACCATCAACGCATCGCCCGAGACCAAGTCCCCCGATGGCGAGCTCCGGGCGCCAAACGGCATCCGCTTCAAAAAACACCCGGACGGACTGACACGGAGCATCATATCCGACCTCTTAAAGGAACGGGACGAGAAGAAGAACCTGCGGAACACCTTCCCCTTCGGTTCGCCGCAGTACATCCTGTACGACATGCAGCAGAACGTGCTCAAGGTTATCATGAACACCTACTACGGGGTATCAGGGTATACCCGCTTCCGGTTATTCGACCGGGAGATCGGGGCTGCTGTTACCTCGGTTGGCCGCGCGATCATCGAGCACACCCGCACCGTTATCGAGCAGCAGGGATACACGGTCATCTACGGGGACACGGACTCCTGCATGGTCCAGCTCCCGCCCCTTGACAAGGATGGGACGATTGCTGCTGCACGGGCAATAGAGAAGACCCTGAATGCCAGTTACCAGGAATTTGCCAAAACCGAGCTGAACGCCGATGTCCATTTCTTCTCCATCAAGTTCGAGAAGATCTACAAGCGGTTCTTCCAGGCTGGCAAGAAGAAGCGGTACGCGGGCAACCTCATCTGGAAAGAAGGAAAGGATGTTGACGAGACCGACATCGTGGGCTTCGAGATCCGCAGGAGCGACACCCCGCAGATAACCAAGCTCGTCCAGAAACGCGTCATGGAGATGATCCTTGCCGGTGAAGAATACGCGGGCATCAAGGCGTTCCTTGGCGACGTGATCAAAAAATACCGGGCCGGGAAATACACGCTGGACGAGATCGGGATCCCCGGCGGGATCGGCAAGGCGCTTGACGATTATGACAACGATGATGCACAGGTCCGCGGCGCGAAGTACGCGAACGAGCACCTGAAGACCGAGTTCGGGAAAGGCAGCAAGCCCAAGCGGATTTACATCCGGACCGTGACCTCGAAATATCCCAAGACCGATGTGCTCTGCTTTGAATATGCCGACCAGGTTCCACCGGAATTTGTCGTTGACTGGGAGCTGATGCTGGAGAAGACCATCAAGCAGCCGATCTCCCGGATCATCGAGGCGCTCGGCTGGGACTGGAACGATGTGGACCCGTCGCGGACAACGCTTGCCCAGTGGGGGCTCGGGTAATTCCCTCCCCCCCATAGATGAGGTCGGTTATCCTCCTATAAGCCTCTCGTACGATGCCTGCTGCCGGCCAATGGCAGGGTGCACTTTTTGGCCGGCGGCCGGTCATCACGACCGGAAGTTTGAGGGCTGCTTTGTCCTCACCATTCTCTCATTTGGCTTTTTTTCTGGGGAATCCTACAAAAAATAAATTGAGGCCGCCGCGGGAGCGCCCCCGCGGGGGCGGCAGCAGGCATCGTAATAACCACGCAAAGTTTTGGACCTGTTTGCCTCGCACGTTTTCATGGGAATTCCTTTGAAGGGAAGATGGGAGTCAACGGTCTTTAGACCCTCTCCTGATAACCGATGCCCCCATGTACAGAACGGGCGCCGCCGCATATGCTCATGGAAAGCGATTGGATGATGAAATCCCTGCCCCTTATACTATGGAAAAAGAGCGATGAGAAAAAGCCCGATCCTTGTGCAGATGATTGCGGGGGCTGTCAACCAGACAGTCCGCGGCCCGAGGAAAAAAAGATCAATAGAGGGCCTGCACAACGTTCAGGCCGCCGGGGATCGTACGGGATACGGGAAGGACCGCCCCGGTTGCCGGCTGGAAGTTTACGGTAATTTTGGTATTGACCGTTGCCGAGTCGGGCATGCCGATCGAGAGAATCCAGATCTCGTCATGTTCGAGGAGGTTGTTGGGTGCTGACGGGTTCCGGTCATTGATCTTCTGGGAGACGCACCACCGCTGGTTCTCATCCGTCTGATCGGCAAACACATTGATCGTAGTGCAATCGGTGATGCCCAGGGTATTGTTTGCAACGGCGGCGTTTCTGCCCCCATTGTTGTCTGCATAGGAAATAACCATCTGGGCAAGGTCCATTGCCGTGCCACCGGCAGTCAGCGCAACGCTCGTGTTGATGCAGGTGAGGCGGGCACCGGGTGCATTCGGGGACGCGGAGATCCCCATCACGTTCCCGACAACCTCAAGACTCGAACTCGCCTGCGCAACGCCCGTGTGGACGGTTGCCTGTGCTGTCTGGGTGGTGAAGGAACCGGCCCCGAGAACTACGAACGAGAAAACCGCCGCAACCACCACGAACGCGATCAGGACAATTGCTGCTTCAAGGCCGGTAAACCCGTGTTCATCAAATCGTGATTTTCTGTATGTCATCATCCCCATATCCAGGTCTCCTCCCCATGTGCTAGCACATATCAGCTTTTTTTCAAATATATATTGTGATTATTAATTTCGCTCATATGTGTATAATTACGGCAATCCGGCAAAAACCCGGGGGAATCCGGAGATATTCTCAGAAAACGGCAACTGCCCGGAATAGTTCCGGCAGACCAGAGCGCATAACCGGCTGGGGCTAAAAAGGGGCCTCAGGTACGGCATGCCGCGTCCGTTATTTCCCGTTCAGCCGCTCGTTGAGTTTTTTGATCTGGTCCCGCAGTGCAATAGCCCGCTCAAAGTCAAGGCTCTCTGCCGCGTCCCGCATCTGCTTCTCGAGGTCGATGACCACGTTCGGGATCTCAGGTTTGGGAATGTGTTTTGTGTCTTTGATGTCGACTTCCTTTTCCTTGACCGGCTTCCTGATCGTCCGGGGAACGATCGTGTGCTTCGTGTTGTACGCAACCTGCAGGTCGCGCCGGCGTTTCGTCTCGGTGATCGCCTTCTTCATCGAGTCGGTCATGGTATCGGCATAGAGAACAACGCTGGCGTTCACGTTCCGTGCAGCCCGGCCGATGATCTGGATGAGGCTTTTGGTATCGCGCAGGAAGCCTTCCTTGTCGGCGTCCAGGATCCCGATGAAGCCCACCTCGGGGATGTCGAGCCCTTCCCGCAGCAGGTTGATCCCGACCAGCACATCGAACTTCCCGAGCCGGAGCTGGCGGATAATTTCTGTCCGCTCAAGGGTCTCGATCTCGGAATGGAGGTACCGGGTCTTGATCTTCCGGTCGGCCAGAAACTCGGAGAGTTCTTCGGCAAGCCTCTTGGTGAGCGTGGTGATGAGGACCCGGTCGCCCCGGGCTATGGTTGCCTGCACTTCGCGGATAACGTCATCCGTCTGGCCGTCGATGGGCCGGACCTCGACCAGGGGATCAACGAGCCCGGTCGGGCGGATGATCTGCTCGACTGCTGTTTTTGACTTGTTCAGCTCGTACTCGCCCGGCGTTGCCGAGACGAAGATGACCTGCCCCATGTACTGCTCGAACTCGGGGAACTTCAAGGGACGGTTGTCGTACGCGCTCGGGAGCCGGAACCCGTAGTCGATGAGTGCTTTTTTCCGGGAGCGGTCCCCGTTATACATCCCGTGGAGCTGCGGGATCATCTGGTGGCTTTCGTCGATGATCAGCAGAAAGTCGTCCGGGAAATAGTCGAGCAGGCAGTAGGGTTTCTCGCCCGCCTTCCGGCCATCGAAGTGCCGTGAATAGTTCTCGATCCCCTTGGTCGAGCCCGTCTCCCGTATCATCTCGATGTCGTACCGGGTCCGCTGCTCGAGCCGGTGCGCCTCGATGAGCCCGAGAGAGGGGAGGACTTCAGCAAGTTCGGCCTCGATGGACTGGATCGCCGCCTCGCGGGCGCTCTCGGGCGTGACGAAGTGCCGGGCGGGATAGACGTAGAAGTATTTCAGGGCCTCTTTTTTTGCACCGGTGTTCTTGTCCACCTCACTGATCCGCTCGATCTCGTCCCCGAACATCTCGATCCGGATGATGTCGTTAAAGTACCCCGGGATGATATCGATAGTATCGCCTTTGACGCGGAACCGGCCTGGCATCAGTTCGAGATCGTTTCGCTGGAAAAGGATGTCGATGAGCCGGCCTACGATCTCGTTCCGTGAGATCTTCTGGCCAACCGCAAGCTCAAAGCCCATGTTCCGGAAGTTCTCGGGATTGCCCAGACCATAGATACAGGAGACGCTCGCGACCACGATAACATCGCGCCGGGTCGAGAGGGAGGCGGTTGCCGAGAGCCGGAGCATCTCGATCTTGGGATTGATGGCCGAGTCCTTCTCGATGTACTGGTCCTTTGCCGGGATGTAGGACTCGGGCTGGTAGTAGTCGTAGTAGGAGACGAAGTATTCCACGCGGTTTTTGGGGAAGAAGTCGCAGAACTCCGCGTAGAGCTGGGCGGCAAGTGTCTTGTTGTGGGCAAGGACGAGGGTTGGCTTCTGCGCTGCCGCGATCACGTTTGCCATTGTGAAGGTCTTGCCGGAGCCGGTGACGCCAAGGAGGGTCTGGTATTGCTTGTCCTCGTTGAGCCCACGGACCAGTTCCCGGATTGCCTCGGGCTGCGAGCCGGCAGGGGCAAAGCTGGAGACGAGCTGGAATTCTGTCACGGTGCTTAGGATCTCGGATTATGGTATTAAAAGGGATGGGGATGCGGCAGGAAAGTGAAGGGAGTCCTGCCATGGATCCGGATCCCCCTCTTTACTGCCCCCGCTTTCTGTTGATGGGGCTCTGCGGGGAGTGACCGCCCCGGAGGGCCGGTTCCTGCTCTGGAGAAACGAGCATGAACAGGCGTTCACACCCGGATGATGAAAATCGCGGGAGGTTTCGGGGGATCATGATGGGGTCACCCACCAGATCCTTTCAGGAGCATGCCGGCTTGGATTGCCGTCCAAACCAAAAAATGAAAACCGACGTAAGGCCGCCGCGGGAGCGCCCCCGCGGGGGCGGCGGCAGGCATCGCAATCAGTGGGTGTTACACTCTTCAAGAAACGCTCAAAGGATCGTGATTTTCATGGGAAAATCTTTTTTCGGATATTTGTTGCCCCCCTTTCTCGCCAGCCCTGCCCCCGGTGGGGGCGTATGGAGCATGCGATGCCTCCATATTACCTGCCAGGACATTCCGGTTAAATTTTTTTCCCAACACAGAAATTGAGGCCGCCACACAGGAAGCCCCGCGGGGGTGGCGGCAAGCCTCGTAAATGGGGTAGGAGGGCAGTTTGCCCCCATCACCATTTCTCAGGTTTTCACCAGAGCACCGGTTCCGGATCTGGAAAAATTATCCTTTCTGCCGGTGGAACGTCATCGTCATGATGAATGAATTCCCGCCCGTATCCTTTCCTCCCGTGTAGGTCAGCACAAGGAACAGGGTATCCGGGTCCTCAAGGGTTCCCTTAGCCCAGCCACCCGGCTGGTCCAGGATATACACCGACCTGCGGTCGGGTTCAATTATCCCGACCATGGTCTGGTTGGCAAACGTGCCATCCGGCTGGTAAAAAACCTTGTGCCCTTCGGCGATATGGCCATCCTGAGACGTGAAGATCCAGGTATTCTTTCCAATTGCGACCGGCTGGACCGTGGTATTCAGGTTATACCCGGCCTCGTTTTCAGATACCCAGACCCCGGTGAGGTCGGGAAATGTTTTGGGGGATACCGGGTTGTTCTGGGCAGGAACCGTCTCCCCATTGCTGGTGACACATCCTGCTGCAAACAGGGATCCAACCAGGAGGAGAATGATGAGGGAATGCAGGGACAAATTCATAGGTTGAACAAACCTGTTGCATTCGTAAATACTTATCGTGTTTGGTGGTGGTGACCGAACCCTGGGATGCGGGAGGTCTTACCGTCCAGTGCCTGGTGATTTACGGCGCTATCAGCCGGAGCAAACCTCGGGC
Source organism: Methanoregula sp. UBA276 (assembly GCA_002508495.1). Taxonomy (GTDB): domain Archaea; phylum Halobacteriota; class Methanomicrobia; order Methanomicrobiales; family Methanospirillaceae; genus Methanoregula. The sequence goes on along the minus strand of DANA01000082.1, from coordinate 2,600 downwards.
GGGAGAGGAAACCTGCATAACGACGTTGGGGAGATCCCGGGCGGGACAACAGCTGGCGTCAGCCGGCAGTCCGATGCTATCAACCATGACGGACCTCCGCTTGTGCAGGTGCGGTTTTCGCTTTGCTACCCGGTATTTTAAATTCAAATGTGCCCTGGCCACATACCCGGTTATGATTCCCGGCCTCGATCCATACCACGCGAGGCGACGATTCTTTTTGAGCACGGCAATCGAATGCACTTATGAGGATAAGGTTCTCGAAACCGGCTGGCAAAGTTCCGCTCAAGGACAGAGAACGGACCGGGATGACAATCGAAAAGAAGCTCCTCTCCGAACCGATACCGCTGAAGAAGAAACCCCCTTCAGCAGATATCGCCAGTCTTCGGGGAGAGTCATGGATATCTCCCGGATACCCCGTTCTTCATTCCGCTTATCATTGAGACTGGTATGACGTGGAAAGCCCGAACCTTTTACCCTCATCTCCGGGTACCTGTGCAGCGGGCATGCCTGCTACGTCTCAATGAAAAAGGTTAAAAGATTGCAGCTCGTGCATTCCGCCGGGTTCATGAACGCTCGGTATGAGATCTTTTAGTCGAAACCAGGTGCGTAAATCCCCATCAATTCACGCGAATCCGATGGGTAACGATGACCATCACATAGGTGCCGGTTTTTTTATGTAAACCGGAATGATCCATGCGGGACGGTAATCTCAAACTGTGCACCCCTGCCCGGGATACCGTTCTCCGTTATCGTGATTTCGGTAATCGACAGGATCTCGCGGGAGAGGAAAAGACCAAGCCCGGTGTTTTTCCCAAATCCCCGATCAAACAGGAGCGCTTTGTGTTCAGGAACCACGCCGGTCCCGTTATCCGCGACCACGATTGCGAGCCCCTTATCCCCTGGATGATAGGATATGGTGATCCTGCTGACACTGCCCCCATGCTGCCTTGCATTGTCAAAGAGGTTGAAGAAGACTTTTGCGAGGAGGGGATCTGCAAAGATCTCCAGCCGCTCTTCGGGAATTTCGAACGTGATGGTTTTTGTCGTTAAAAGTGATGCCGCAGCACGAACGGTTGTAGATACCGGTTGCCATATCGGGGCTTTGCTGCCGAGATCCTCGTATTCACGGGTAAACGCGATCTGGCGGCGGATCCTGTCGGCTGCGCTCTGTGCCCGTCTGATGTGTTCAATACGTTCCGTTTCCTTAATTTTTCCCAGGGAAAGCTCCAGTGAGCCCGAGAGGACGGTGAGTTCGTTGAGGATATCGTGGCGGGTGATGCTGGAGAGCAGGTTGAGTTTTTTATTGGAGATACGCAGGGCAGTTTCGGCCTGCCGGATGTAGGTTATATCACTGATTGTAACCCTCACCGTTGGCGAATCGTTACCGCGATCGGTAACCGGGACGCTTTCCAGCCGGGCCGGGAAGGTGGATCCGTCGCCCCGTTTCAGGACGAGCGGGCAGGAATGCGTTTGCCCTCCCCGAAGCACATTCATGAAGTAACGGTCCCACGGGTCAGTGTATTCCGGGGCTATGAACTTCCTGAACCTCGTGTTGACCAGATTGGCTCGTTCAACGCCCAGAAGTGTAGCTCCGGTGAGGTTCACTTCTTCAATGAGCGCATCGTGGTTGAGCGTGAGGTACCCGAGAGGGGCAAAATCATACAGATCCAGGTACTTGTCCCGGGACTCAACAAGTGCCAGCTGTGCCCTTCTGAGCTCTTCAGCCTGTGTTTCGAGTTCGACCTGGTGTACCCGGAGTTCATGGATGAGGTTCTCTGCCGGCTGTCCCACGAGATCTGATGATTTTTCTGAAGTCCGGGCAACCTGCTCCTCCGCATCATTACGGAGGGTACGGACCATCTCCGTAATGTCCGTACTTCGATCCTCCGGATTCTTCTTTACAGCAGTCATCCGGAACCCCTCCGGTACTGCAGGTTGGGAGTATCCGTCTCCTCGTTCCACCATATTTCCAAAACAGGATCGGTTGCAGGGAAACCGGACCTCAGCCAGGGATAACAAACGGGTATCGTAAGAACAACCTTCCGGGAATTTTTTTCATGAAGGGTGTTTGTTACAATTTATAAACACTTCGTCTGAAATAAAAAAATGAAAGATGATCAGCTTAAAAAAACCGGTATGACGGGCAGGTCCCCGGCTGCACGTGACCGGAGACGAAACGACTGGATCTTAAGGGTAACCGGGCAGTTACCGGAGGTCGGAAACCCCCCGGTATGCCCCTTTGGGGATCGTCAGATTGAACCGCGCTCCTGTGCCAAAAACGCCTGTCTCAAGGATGGTGATACCGGTAATATCCAGGATCTCCCTTGCAAGCGTCAGGCCAAAACCGGTATTCCTCCCATAACCCCGGTCAAAGATCCGCTCCTTGTCAGTTGCAGGGATCCCGTCACCATCATCATCGTATATCACTACCGGGTTGCCGTTATGGTTCTCAACAGAGAACCGGATGGTGGTTATCTTCCCGCCATGCCGTACAGCATTGTCCATCAGAATACTATAGACCCTGACAACCAGCGGGTCGGCAAACACGAGAAAACCGGCCGGGATATCGTTTTTTACCACAACTTTCCCGGCCGGGATCT
>DANA01000016.1 GCA_002508495.1 Methanoregula sp. UBA276 | reverse complement strand
TCGGCAAGGTCAGGGCGTGCCGTGGTTATGAGATAGATTGCAGCAACGGTCACGATACCTTCAATCACCCCGATGATGGCATGGTAGATGCCCATCGCAACCATCCCTTCCACGAGCGGGAAGGTGCCGGCAAGGAACATCTCGACGGCACAGGCAAGGGCCGGGATAAAACAGGCGAGCCATGCTGCGATGAACGCGGATACGGGCATGCTCTTTGTTGCGCTCATCAAACCCTTAAAGGAATAGAACCCGACAAATCCGCCGATGACACCCATGTTGATGATGTTGGCGCCAAGGACGGTGATGCCGCCGTCACCGAACAGGACCGCCTGCACGATAAGCACGAGCGTCAGGATGAAGATCGCGGCAAACGGGGAGCCGAGCATGATCGCCGCAAGTGCACCCCCGACAAGGTGACCGCTGGTTCCCAGCGATACGGGGAGGTTGAAGGACTGCAGGGCAAAGATGCCGGCTGCAAGAACCGCAACGAGCGGGAGTTTCTCTTCGTTCATTTCATTGCGTGCCCACCGGAGAGCGAGGGCAATGAAGACCAGGGCGATTATCCAGTAGATAGCCCCCTGCCAGATAGGGATAAAAGCATCAGGGATGTGCATGGTTTCACCGTAAGTATTACGTTTCCAGTCATCTGTATAACTGAATAGATGAAAAATGTTATCATTTATGATTTTGACCTACGAGCTGAATGAATTGTATGAAAAAACCGGTTCAGGTGGTTGTCACGGTTCCGATCCGGAACTGCCCCTCCGGTACCTGCAGCGCAAAACAGGCACCTTCCCCGTACCGGCCGCATTCCCGGATTGTTATGCCGGTAATTGCCAGGATCTCCTGGATCAGGAAGAGGCCAAGACCTGAATCTTTGCCAAATCCCTTGGTGAAGATATGTTGTTTGTCCATGTCCGGTATACCAACCCCATCATCCGCACAGATAATACCAAGCGATGATCCGGTGAGGTTGTAAGAGAAGGTAATCCGGGTTACCCGGCCGCCGTGACGGAGTGCATTGTCGATCAGGTTGTAAAAGACCCTGCCGATCATCGGGTCAGAAAAGATCTCGGTTTCGCCGGTGTTGATCTCAACAGCGGTATCCCCCAGGTTCAGTTGTTCTGCTGCCGCACGGATGACCGCATCAACAGGGTGCCATTTCGGGGTCTGTGCGCCGATCTCCTGGTAATCCTTTGCAAATGCCACCTGTGCCTGGATGCCGGCAATGTTTTTTTCCATGCTCTGAATGTTCTCTTCAATTTCCGGATCCTTCAGGATGGCAACCTGCTCCTTTGCAAGTTCAAGGTTCACCAGAAGGGCAAATACCCGGTTGGAGATGTCGTGGCGGGTAATCTGGGAAAGGAGCAGCAGTTTCTGGTTTGCCATGGCAAGCGCTGCCTCGATCCGTTTCCGTTCTGCAATGTCACAGGTCAGCTGGTCGTTGACTTTTGAGAGTTCACCGGTCCGTTCTGCCACCCGTGCTTCAAGCGTACCGGTCAGGGCCTCAAGCTGTTCCTGCGCCGTGCGCCGCTCGACAATCTCCTCCTCAAGGCTTGCATAACTCTGCCGGATCTCCCATGCAAGGAGAGCAACAATGGCAATCACGAGGATGAAGATACCGCGATCTGCCAGGTCGGTTGCTGACCGCGGGAGGGAATCCACGACAAAATGACCGAGGAGGAGTGCAATGAAGAGCAGCCCTGCCATAAAAAACGGGGCATACCGGTACCCGATCCAGACGGACATCAGGAGGGGGACAAGGTACAGGGTCCAGATGACAAAGCCAAGCGGGAGGGTAATGTCGGCGGCAAAGATGCAAAGCGAGAGGCAGGCAATGGCAGCAATAACTGCCCGCTCCTGCTCTTTTGGGGTCGAACCCAGTGTGATCCTGATCATGGCCGGAAACCCTGACGCCGTTTGGGAAACATACTCCCCGAAGAGATATGAACATTCCCCATCATTCTCCGGCATCCGCGTCATCCCCTGAGATCGCGGGCACCGGTCCTGCGATGCCGCAACCCCCCGGCTTGAAAAAAACACGAGGGGCTTTTGGCAAAATTTCATTGAAATAATGATGGTATTCCAAATCACCACGAAATTATTGAAAAAATAGTTACAAACCCTTTTATAAAACAAACGAACGGCAAATAAATATATGGGCTATTAAAAGAAGATATTTTTGTTAAATGGCAACGCTCCTGTATGTCGATGACGAGCCGGACCTCCTCGATCTCGGCAAGATATTCCTTGAAAGGACCGGCGAATTTTCTGTTGTCACTTCCAGTTCGGCAAAAAAAGGTCTTGAGCTGTTGTCCGCATCACGTATTGATGCAATCATTTCAGATTACCAGATGCCCGAAATGGACGGGCTTGAGTTTTTAAAAGAGGTCCGTTCGCAGTACACAGACCTGCCGTTCATCCTTTTCACGGGAAGAGGCCGTGAGGAAGTGGTGATCGAGGCAATCAACCTCGGGGTTGATTTCTATCTCCAGAAAGGCGGGGACGCAAAATCCCAGTTTGCCGAGCTGCGGCACAAGATCCGGATTGCCATTGAACGGCGCAGGACCATCGAGGCGCTGAAAAGCGAGAACGAGAAGAACCGGAGCCTTATGGACCATGCCAGCGACGCGATCTTCATTTCCGATACCGGGACCTGCAGGTTCATCGATGCCAACAAAAAGGCCACCGAGATCACGGGTTTTGATCGGGAAGAGATCGTCTCAATGCCCTGTCAGGCAATCCACCCGCCGGAATACCAGGAGCAGTACCTGGCGGCATTCCAGAGGATCCTCAAAAAAGGGTCCGGATCGTTAACGCTCTTTGTCCTTGGTGCGGATGGGCGGTATATCCCGATGATCGCGAGCATGACCGCAATTCATCTCGATGGCCGGTGCTGCATGTTATGCATCTTCCATGATATCTCCGAGATCCAGATGACGCAGGACGCCTTACAGCTCGCAAACAAGAAACTCAACCTTCTTGCCGAGATAACGCGGCACGACATCCGGAACAAGCTGACCATCATCGGGGGGTATCTCGACCTTGTCAAGAGCCGGCCAGCGGAACCGGATTACTCGATGTACCTGCACAAGATCCAATCCACAACCCGGGTTATTGGTGAGAACATCGAGTTTTCCCGGCTCTACCAGAACCTGGGCGTCACCCCCCCGCTCTGGCAGAATGTGCACGACATCTTCTTCCGGGCATGTACGCATATTGACATCAAAAACATCACGATCCAGTCAGATACCCATGACCTCGAGGTCTTTGCCGATCCGCTGCTGGAACGGGCGTTTTTCAACCTGATCGAGAACGCGATCCAGCATGGCGGGGTGGTGACCAAGCTCCGGATCATTGCCGATGAATCCCTGTCTGGCGAAACCACCCTCCGGATCGAGGACAACGGCACCGGGGTGCCGCCGTTTGACAAGAACCGTATCTTCGGGAAAGGCTTTGGGAAAAATACGGGCCTTGGGCTCTTCCTCGTGCAGGAGATCCTCTCTACTACGGGAATCACGATCTGTGAATGCGGGGAGTACCAGAAAGGAGCCCGGTTCGACCTGAAGGTGCCGAAAGGAAAAAGCCGGCGCCCTCCCCGCCAGCAGGGCGAGCGCTGTCATATCATGATGCCGGTGCCGGACAATTCCTGACTCGAATCTTCCCGTATTACCAGAGCGAGCGGAGCCCGGCACTGAAGAGGGGTTGCAGGAGCCGGAAGACGGCAGGGTTGATGAGCAGTTTTTTTATGAGTTTTCTGGGCCGGTCCATATCGCCATACTTCTCGATGGTCGAGATGATCGACGGGTCGTCCAGTGCCCGGATGAGTGCATCGGTGTCACTTGGTTTCATCTTCTGGCGGAGCGAGAACAACACAAATCCCATCTCGAGTTCGTGGCCAAAATCCTCTTTCCATCGTTGTTCGTAACCAGCAAGGATCGGGTCGGTGATGGTGTCATGGCTGCATGCTTCGGCGGCAACAGCAGCTGCATGACGGGCAGAGCGGATGCCGGTATATACTCCCCCGCCGGACGTGGGTTTGGCAAAACCCGCGGCGTCGCCAACGTACAGCGTGCCGTTGCCAAATGTCCGTGGCATGGGGCCGAGAGGCAGCGTCCCGGTGACCAGGTGGCAGGAGGTGGTCCCAAACCGTTTCAGGAATGCGCTGAACCGTTCGGGCACGCTCCTTGTCCCGCAGAGCCCCACGCGTACCCGCCCGGGCCCGGTCGGGATCGACCAGCCGAAGAATTCCGGAGAAGCATCCGGGTAGATCTCCACAACATCGGGATCGCACGGGCCCGGCAGATCGGCCTGGATGCCTGCCAGCATAACTTTAGCGCGTTCCATGCCCCGGAGCCGGGCGATCGTGCTGCGGGGCCCGTCAGCTGCTATCAGGATTCGGGAGCGGAACTCTTCGTGGCCATATGCGCCGCGTGTCCGCACGGTATTGCCGTCTAAAGACCAGACCTGCGTTTTGAGGCGGAAAACCGCTCCCGCATCGGCAGCTGCCTGTGCCATATCCCGGTCAAGGGTGCCCCGGTCAACGACAACGGCTTTTGTCGTGCCGGCATTGATGGAAAGAATGCTGCCGGCGCCGGTTATTACCCGGGCGCCCGAGACGCGGTTGAGCACGGATCGCTCCATGACCCGGCACTCGGCAAAAGCCGCGGTTGAGAGGAGCCCGGCACACTGGACCGGAAACCCGATGGTCCCATGCTCCTCAATACAAAGGGTGGAGAGCCCGAGCCGGGCGCATTCTGCTGCTGCTGCGCTGCCGGCAGGACCCCCACCGGCAACGATCACATCATAGTCCATTGCAGTTGTTCCCAACATGGAGCGTGGATGGGGAAAAGAAAATTATCTTTTCTCGTTGTCCGGCCACCTGAATGTCCGGTTTGCAGTCTGGGGTATATCTTCGTCATCGTCCCCTCCTGCCGGCCTGAAATACCCCATCCCGATGGAGAAAAGACCGAACGTGAACGCGAGCGTCCCGACTATCGAGATCGCAGGGTGCTGGGGGAAGGTGGGGATGTAGAGATAGAAAACCGAGAGCAGGGCAACTGCGCTGATCACCATCGCCGGTATGAGGACATACTTGGATTTCGGGTGGGCAAGGGCGAGGGTGATATCGAAAAACCCGTTGTAGGCAGCTATGGCGGCAAGGAGCAGGATGAAGAGGAAACCAACAACATCCGCAAAGACAAAGGAGAGGATCCCGATAACAAGAAGGACTGCCGACAGCCCGAACCACATCATCGATTCTTCACTCCCTCCCGTTATGGCCAGGAAGAGGAGGACGGCGATGGCAAGACCGATGATGATCAAAAAGAGCCCGGAGAACGTCAGGATGACCTGCTCGGGGATCATCAGGGCAAGAAACCCGAAGATTACGCCAACAATCCCCCGCAGCAGGCAGGAAAATTTCGTGTCCAGCATGTTTTTCCTCGTGATGAATCAGATGGATTTTAATTAATCTGTACTATACTATGCGATTCAACTACAAAATTCCTGCTGTCATGGGTCTCCAGTATGAACGGGATCCCGGCCAGAAAACCCCGGTAAGCAGGCAATAGGGATGACCGCGTCTCTGAAAAGCAGCCGCGGGCTTGTTTGTGGCAGCAGGCTTTTTTCCCCCAAATCGTAATTTTTCAGATATCTCTAAATTTCAGCAGGATTATCCAAAATGACGGCACTCTGCATAAAACAGAATAGTAGAAATACTTGCCTTGGTTATATTCCACCGGTGATGTTTTCGTATGACTGACGATGTAACGCAATCCGGTATGTTCGCTGAAACGGCTCTCTTCCCCTGGTGGCTCATGCTGCTGTGGGGTCTCCTGACACTCCTTGTCGGGGTCATGTTCCTCCTCAATCCTGGTATGACCATGGAGTTTTTCATCATCTTCCTTGGTGCCTACTGGCTGGTTTCGGGGGTCTTCACCATCGGCAGCCTTTTCATTGACCGGACCGGTATGGGCTGGAAGATCTTCTTATCGGTAATCAACATCGTTGCCGGTATTGTTATCCTCGCGTATCCCATCTACAGCACGCTCTTCCTCTTCACGTTCCTGATAATCTTTGTCGGGTTCTGGGCCTGTTTTATCGGTGCAGCCCATCTCTTCCAGGCGTTCAAGGCAAAAGATGCTGGGAACGGCGTACTGGGTATCATCAGCATCATCTTCGGGCTTCTCCTTCTCGTCAACCCGTTCATTGCTGCCGCACTGCTCCCCTTTGTCTTTGGCGGTTTTGCCATTGTCTCGGGACTTGCATCCATCTTCGTTGCGTTCATGGCAAAAGGCGCGTGTGCTGCAGCCTGATCCTTTTTTTACAAATTTCGGGACATGGTGATCCCGGCATCCGATGAAGCGGTCAGTTCGCATGCATTTCTTCGCTAACCCCCATGGTTTAGTATTTGCCGTTGCCAGGCACCGGGAATCTTCGAACATTCACGCCATTAAAGTGCAGGGATGAAAGGAGCAGGTTCTGCATGTCCAGCAGCCAGGGATTTTTCTAACAATCCGTTCTATCCTGTTCCGTTTGCTA
>DANA01000033.1:8813-10611 GCA_002508495.1 Methanoregula sp. UBA276 | reverse complement strand
CACTCCGGTCGGCAAGTTTTGTGCCAAGCCCCTTGCCGAACCGGTACAGTGCCTCGACGAAGTTGACCCCCCACGACATCTCGTTGTCAAGCTTGCGGATATGCGGGGTAAGGGCACCGTACTCCGCCCCGGCTACGAGGTGGACGGCGTTGGGCAGGGTCATGCCGGAATCGTTCATGCCGGCCAGGTCGCGGAAAAAGTTCGGCAGGGCATTTTCCAGGTTTGTCACCCGCATCTGCTCTTTAAGGTCCAGGAGTGCGACAGGAATGATGCAGATAAGGACGGCAAAGACCGCAAAATCATCAACCGAGGTGGTGGTGAAGAGGACTCCCATGCCATAGGTCTGGAACAGGTAGAGAAAACCCAGAACAAAGAACAGGATCCCGACCGGGAGGCAGACGATCAGGATGTTCTCGGGCCGTTCGGTCAGGACTTGGATGGGGTGTTTCAGGAACCGGCCAAATCCGTCCCGGCTCGATCGCTCGTGTTCCAGTTTTTTGGTGATCTCGACAAACTCTGTTTCCATTGCCGTAAGTTCGGCGCCGGTCGCCTTACCGGGAGTATGCTCGCCCCGGTTGAACAGGTTGTTGAGAATATCAGAAACCCCCATAATCAGGACTCCGGTGTCATGGAACTGATCATGACCACAAATGCAACACTCCCAAGCGGGATCATCAGGTAAATCACGGCATACAAAAAGAGCGGGTTGTTGTCGCCCGACAAGACCGACATGATCGACTGCAGGATGATCAAAAACAGCGTGCCGGCTACCATTGCCGTCACATAGGACTCGGAGATGAGTGCCAGAATATCGAGGAACTGCTTCTGGGTCTGCCGGTTCTCAAGGGCATACTGGTCGGCCTTGGTCCGGAAATAATCGGTGAGATTGCCACCGGACGAGATGCTCGCCATGGCTCCTTGTAAAAACTCCTTCATCCGTTTGCTCGGGGTACTTGCCGATACCAGCCGCAGGGCATCGATGAGGTCGCGGCCGAAGATATCGATCTCCCGCGCAATATAGCGGGCTTCAACCGAACATTCCCCGTAAATCGGGCTGTTGCCCAGCAGCCGGAATACCTCGGCGGGGGTGATGCCGGCCGTGGACATCGAAGTAACATAGTTGATCGCGTACGGCAGGGTGGCATCGATATTCCGGCGCCGGTTGCCGGCCTCGATACTTGGGTACATGATGAAAATTGCATAGGTTATCCCCCCGAAGACGAGGAGCGAGAAGATCGTGATCGCGATGGTCCCGATAAGGACGCTGTGGGGAGACAAGGCAACCAGCGGCCCGGGCACCGTCCCTTTATACTGGATGAGCCGGGGGAGTTGCAGGACCCACGAGAATGTCCCGAGGAGTACGGCAGCAATGAGCCCGACTACGATGGAGCTGACAAGTGCTGTTGAGAGGTATACCTCGAACGGCGTCTTGAACCGGGCAGAGAGGAGATCGTTTCTGAGCTGGGCATACTCCTCGCGTTTTCCCTTCATCCGTGCGCCCAGGAGGTTGAAGCAGAACCGCTCGAAACTATTCATACAGGTCCTTCCGTACGCGCTCAATGACCGCTTCCGGATCGCGGTGATAGGAGATCAGGATCTTGGACACGTCCTTGTAGTGCCGGATCTTCTTGATCCGCATCCATTCGAGGACTTCCTGCCGTCGTTTGAGTTCTTCGCGCATCCGGCCCTCGTTCCATCCCCGCGCCTCCATGAGTTCTTCCAAAAGATAGGACTTTCCGGAATACGTGTGTTCGTCCGTAGCCGACCGCCACTTGAAGACCTCGTTTGTTATCAGTTC
>DANA01000033.1:7325-8686 GCA_002508495.1 Methanoregula sp. UBA276 | reverse complement strand
CCGGTGCTCATTGCCTGGAAGAGGGTCTGGCACTCCTTGCCACGGACTTCGCCTACGATAATGTACTCGGGGCGTTGCCGCATCGCCGCCCGCAGGAGCTCGTACATGTTGATCTCGCCCCTTCCCGCGGTGTCAAACGAGTCGCGTGTCACGCTCGGGATCCAGTTCGGGTGGGGGAGTTTCACTTCCCGCGTATCCTCAAGGGATACGATCTTTGCCATCGGGGGAATGAAAAGCGAGATAGCGTTGAGCGCGGTTGTCTTGCCCGATGCTGTCCCGCCGGCGAAGATTGCTGATTTTCCTCCCTCGACCGCAAGCCAGATGTAGGCAATTGCAAGGGGCGAGAATGTGTGCCACTCGATAAGGTCGGTAGGCGTGATGGGTTCGTCCTTGAACTTCCGGATGGTGAACGTGGAGCCATGGGCTGTCACTTCGGTCCCAAGCGTCATCTGGATACGCGAACCGTCCTGCATGGTGGCGTCGAGTATCGGTTCGGCAATCGAGATGTACTTGCCGGCCCGCTGGGCAAGCTTCGTGACAAACGAGTCGAGCTCTTCGGGATTATAATAGGCAAGCGTGGACTTCATCGATTCGTAACTCGAGTGGAACGCAAAGATGGGCGTATTGATCCCGTCGCACGAGATATCCTCGATATACTTGTCATGCATGATCGGATCGATAAGACCATCGCCAAGGAAGTCCTTGTGCATGTTGTAATGGATCTTCTCCCGCTGGACCGGCGTGAGACGGATCCCGAAGTCCTGGACGATGTCATCACAGGAATCCCGGAGCTTCTTTTTGGCCTCATCCGCCGTGAGGTCCTTTGTGTTGATGTCGAGCGTCTCAAAAAGCCGCTCTTTTAACTCCTTGAGGAGATCTTTTTCCGCTTCGGTCAGTTCCGGTTCGATGACATGGTACGTATATTCGTGCGTGGAATGGTCGTACGTGATGCGGATATAGGCGTAGGGTTCGTTGACCGGGTACATCTCCATCTCTTCAAGACCCTCAGGTGGATGGAAACTGAGATCGACAAGAGGGCCGTGTTTGACCGGGTCGTACTCTTCCTGCTCGGAGCGGATGGCCTTGAAGAGTGCGGCGAGACCAAACCGCCCTGTTTCGGGTTTGACCAGCGCCTTTTCGGTTGCCAGATCGCCTTCAATATCCAGGTCCCGGAACCCGGCAGTCGAGAACTCCCGTTTCCAGATCTCGTCAAACTCCGCAGGGAGCCTGGTGCGGCCGGTGCCTTCAAAACCACTGACCGTGCTGTGGAGCCGGAGTTCTTCGACTTCGAAGGTTGCACCCTTGGGCATGATGAGACCGGAGAGGTCCGAGATCTGGTCGACGGTTATGATCTTTTCGTC
>DANA01000033.1:2983-7146 GCA_002508495.1 Methanoregula sp. UBA276 | reverse complement strand
CACCTGCCGGTTCCGGCAGCGGGGTCTCCTCTTCGTCTTCCAGCAGGTCTTCTAAACTGGTCACGGCTGTTTCCGGTTCCCCGTCCTGCTGCGGTTGCGGGGCAGATACCGTTTCCACCGGTGCCGGCTCCTGCTTCTTTATCATGCCCAGTTTATTCATCAGGGCAGAGAAGTCACCCCCCCGCGGGGGTTCCGGATCCGGGGAACCTTTTCCTGGTGGCGGTGCATCAGCTGCCTGGTTTGGGGGGCTTTTTTTCTTTTGTCCCCCGATTATCTCGACCAGCGAGTCGATATCATCAAGCGATTCATCCTCACGGTCCTGCATGGCCTGGCACCCCGAAACTTCATTAAAAAGCCGGCCGGCCCTTGCCGGCTGCTTGGTAGAGGATAATTTTATCTTCGAGTATATGTACCCTCCGGAATACCCCGGCTGGCTATACGTGCCACAAACGCCGATATACTCATAATTTTTGGCGTTATCACCGGTCCCGCGGAACGCTCAGTTCGCGGTCTCCTGCTGGATGCTTTTGAGTATGACCCGGATCAGCCCCAGTTGTGCATCGGCCCGGGTAAAAATGCAGAGGTAAAGGTCGCCACAGGGAGCAATGATGAACTTATTGCGCGAAGTCTCCAGGATGAGCTGGTCGAGCGGGCCGATCCCCATCTCCTGAGCCACCCTTGTACCGGCGCGGGCAAAATCTTCGGCTGATGCGGCTACGTGCTCAAAATCTGCAACACCCATGGACCTGACGGGAAATCCCTCAAAGAACGCAGATACGGCAAGCACGCCGGGCTGGTCGAGGATCTTTCTTAAGCTCGCCTCATCCAGGTGCGCGGGTGCACCCGCCGGGGTTTTCGCTACCTGCCCGCTGTTTACCGGGCTCTCCGGTGCAAGGAGAAGCGATTCGTCCCGCGAAGCTTGGGCCGCCAGATTGAACTCTTCGGGGGTGTAGCTGCGCAGCCGGAAAGTCTGGGGCAGATCGTCCCCTTCCCCTTCGAGCGAGAGCCGGGCAAGGGCATCTTTTCCCCGGAACCTGCCGTTGTTGTCCTCAAAGTATGCCGCGATAAGCCGGCCATGGTCGGTCAGGATAAACCCGTGCCCGGTTCCGGTGGTGATATCAATAGCCCCGCAGAATGTCCTGCGATCGCGGGCAAATCCTTCGTTTCGGGGATCGGTGAACGTCGCCCCCCTTGTTCCAGTCGGGAATTTCATGCCGGTAATTTCCGGGTCAGAGGGCAGCAACGATACGCTGCTTGTTCTTTTTCAGTTCATACCGGATGCGGCCGATATTTGCCGAGGTGTCGGCAACGATGGCGATCAGTTCGTCCGGTGATAAGGGGGAGAGGAGGATCGGCCCTTTTTCCAGCTCCACGATCATCTGGGAGAGTTCGCCTTTCTCAAGCGTGCTTCCCATTGCTTCAGAGGTCCCAAGGCCCGTCGAAGCCATGGCACCCAGCGCTTCGATATCAACTTTACCGGATACCGCACTCTCGATAACAAACCCGTCCCGCCCTACAACAACGGCGGCCGAGATCCCCTCCACCTTTAAAAATTCCTCAAGTAATGTTTTGAGCATAGCTGCACCACGCGGTTATTGTAACCTCTGGTTTTTCTCTATATAAATGATGAGTGTACGATCCCTCTCCGTCGTGCAAACATCTCCCGCATGGCCGATAGCACCCCCGGCAAGCCCTGTTCAAAAAGATACTTTATACCAGGATGCCACTACAGGTACAGTAATGCAGCTGCCACGGGGTACGTTTTGCGGGATACGCAAAAACGAGGGAATTGCAGGTCTTATTCTGGAGCTTGAGCAGTCCGAATTCACCGGCATATGCAGCTTCTCCTTGCGGGCAGGTACGGCAACCATGGTCTTCTCTTCTGGCTCCTGCATCCTTGCAGAAATCCCCGGAAAAAACGGCGATCCCGCCTGCGCCGGGCTCATGGCAATGGGAAGCGAGACCGCAGATGCAGCGCTTTCCACGCTTGACGCCACGCAGGTCCGGCTTGCGCTCGATTTCAACAAAACCTGCCGTACCACAGCGCAGGCCAGCCCGGTTGTCAAAAGCCCCCGGGCTGCCCGTTCGGCACCGGCTCCTGCAGATGTACTCAGCCCCCNNGAGGGTCCAGCAGATACGGCACCCCCGGGCAAACCCGCCGAAGGGATTGATGAAGAAATTCCCGTCCCGTCCGGTTACGAGGATGATATCGACACCCTTGACCACATGGACCTTGACGCAGTAAGCGACAAGATTCGCAGGGACTGTAAAACCCTCATCCAGCAGCTCGACCTCGAACACCTGATGGGACGGTAAATTCCGGAGACCGTACATGGCACTGGCAGTTTCCCTTACAAGCCCGATGGTCATCGCTGCCGTTATCGGTTGTGCCGTTGTTGTACTTGTCGTCCTGTCTGCTCTCCTTTTCAGAAAGATCCGGAAGAAGAGATCGCGGGATGCAAAACGGCAGCGCCAGAGCACCCCCCGTCTCGCCTACCAGCCGGAGCCCCGCACGGTGCCGGTAATTCCCGGAACCGCTCTTCCCCGGCCCCGGAAAAAGCCCCCTGTTTTAGGATCCCCTGCCCGGCAGGAGATCAGCCTCACCGGGGGCAGGGCGGACATAACCGACAGTATGAACGCCCTCGTGGAGAAATACCGGCTCGACGGGTTCACGATTGCAACGGACGATGGCCTGGTCTTTTCCGCGGGCGGGAGCGGCGATGCAGCGTCTGACGCAGCACAGTTTGGCGGTGCAACGGACGATGACCTGCTGGAAGGGGCAAACGACAAAACAGCCCTTGCAAAAATCACCCACCGGGGCTCACGCCTCATCCTCATCATCCGCTCACCGGTGCCGCTGACCGAAATGATAAAAAAGGACATTGTCAAAGATACAAAAGTTATTTTAAACTGGTGGATATAACGCGATAAGAGGAAACCTCACCAGTATTTTATAATAAGAGTGGTAAATACCCATCACGAGTTGTTCTATGGTCAAGGTTTACACGATCGCAAGTGGAAAGGGCGGAACCGGCAAAACCACCGTTTCCGTCAACCTCGGAACAACGCTTGCCCAACTCGGGAAGAAGACCTACCTGATGGATGCCGACATCGGCATGGCCAATGTTGGTCTTGTCCTCGGCCTCCAGGACGCTCCCGTCACCCTCCACGAAGTCCTGGCCGGTAAAGGAAACATCAACGACGCTATTTACGAAGGCCCGTGTGGCCTGAATGTCATCCCGAGCGGCATCTCGCTGCAGGGGTTCCAGCAGGCGGATCCCGACCGGATCCGTGATGTTTTGGGAGATCTCGTGGACCGGTGCGAATATCTCATCATCGACGCCCCGGCCGGCATCAGCAAGGACGGTGTAGTACCCCTGGCAGTTGCCGACGAGGTCATCCTGGTCGTGAACCCGGAACTCTCCAGCATCGTTGATGCCTTAAAGACCAAGATCCTCACCGAGGTTGTCGGGGGCCATGTTCTCGGGTCCATCATCAACCGTGTCGACCAGGAGAAGACCGAGGCGATAACGAAAAAGATGGAGAAGGTTATCGGCGTCAAGGTGATCGGGATCATCCCGGAAGACGCCAATGTCCGCAGGGCATCCTCGGCAAAGACCCCAATCGTCCTCAAGTTCCCCGCATCACCGGCAGCAAAAGCAATCCGGCGGGTTGCGTCCGACCTGGCCGGGGTCTCCTATGTCGAGGAGAAGACGGCCGCGTCAAAGGAAGGGTTCATCGACCGCCTCAGCAAGGCACTCTTCCGGAAAAAACCCGCGGAATAACCGGCTCGTCGTTTTATTTTCCTTTTTTTTAGAGGAGCCCCTTCTATGAACAGGTCGTCAGGTCACCTGGAAAACCACTTCGGGTGAACGGTCAAAATCAGGTTTTCCGGGATGCCATCCGGATCTCGCCCAGGGTCTTTTCCTTGATGCGCATGAAGACCCCAATCAGGGCGTGCTTGTCATCCTTAATCGGGCGGAGCACAACGCTTGCCTTCTTGGTCTTGCCGGACCGGGTCACGACCGAGGTATTGAAGTCATGGGAGACCACCAGCATCTGCTGGATCACTTCCGGCACCGGGTCCTGGATAGGCTCGCCGGTCATATCGTTGACCAGCATCAGGACATCCCGCCAGTAGTGCATGATGATATCCTTGTCCG
>DANA01000033.1:0-2957 GCA_002508495.1 Methanoregula sp. UBA276 | reverse complement strand
TCATGAGCTTCTTTGGCTCGCCGACCGGGTACATGTCAAGGTATTTTTTACGGACCTCGTGGTTATAGAGTGCCATCTCGACATTGGACGAGAGGTCCTTGTCCGTGAAGGGCTTGAGGATGTACCCGAGGGGCTGGGCATGCTTGGCCCGCTCGAGGAGCCCGTCATCGCACAGGGCCGTTAAAAAAACAATCGGGCAGTGGAAGAGCTGGAAGATATAGCCGGCTGCTGCCACCCCGTCCATCTGCCCCTCGAGGTGGATGTCCATCAGGACAAGGTCCGGTTCCAGCTCGGCGGCCTTGATGATCGATTCTTCTCCTTTCGTGATCCTGCCGACCACGGCATATCCTTTCTTTTCCAGAAGGGTCGTGATAAGGCTGCTGATGATCTCGTCATCTTCAACTATGAGGATCCGGGGTATAGGTGCCATGGTCGCTACAGTCTGGTGATCAGGATTGGACCAAGTTGCTATTAAAGGAATAGGTTTTTTTTAAGGTTTGTTCGTTATGGTAAAGACGCAGTGCTCGTCGCCCTTGGATTTGCAGGCAACCTCTCTTGCCTGCACGCGGATGCCAAACGATCCTTCGATGATGCCGGCAAGGAGACCGGCAGTGCAGAAACAGGTGTTTTTCCCGGTAACCCCAAACGATTCCGACTCAACCGTATGCGAGAGCGTGATGGTCTTGGTCTTGGTCGCCTCGTCCCATGCCTCGCTGACCAGGTGGAACCATCCCATCTGGGAATAGAACGCAAATGCCATATCGGAGAGGGTCCGCGGGTCGAAAATCCCCATCTTCTTGTAATGCTCGACGTTCTCTTTTCCCATGTCCATGTATGCCCGGTAGTTGACGCCGCCGGCAGGTGCCTCGCCCATGGTCCGTTTCAGCGACTGGGTCATGGAGGTGAAGATGAACCGCGGCATCATCACCACCGGTTCATCGATGAGCGAGATCTTGCCCTCGAGGGGTTTGTGCTCGATGAACTCGGTTATGGCAGATTCGCCCCGGACAACGGCTTCTGCCTTGAACTTCCAGCTCGGCATCACCTGGTCGCAGACGAACTCGCAGTACGGGTCGCCCTTCGCGTGGCAGGACGTTTCAAGGCAGTACCACGATTTACCGGTCACTGCGGTAAGGATACCCTCGATCCATCCCTGGTGGATACCGCAGACCGCCCTGTTCCAGTCCTTAAGTACCTCGGACTCAAACGTATGCCGGGTCCGGATCACGATCCTCTTCTCGCCGGCCTCAACGAGCTCGAATGGTGCCCCCCATCCCTGCTGGTGCTGGAGGCTGAAGACGAGCAGTAAGAACTCTTCGGGTTTTGGATCCATCCCGAGTTTTTTTAAGAACTTGTGGAGCCCGACCGCACCTGCCCCGACCGAGCGGTAAAGTTTCCGGACTGCCTTGACCGCAAGCTTCCGGTTCAGGTTTGCCTCGTACATCTCGTACACGGCACGGACCATGTAGTCGGGGTTGCTTGCCGTCCTGACCCCGAACACCGAGTACGTGCCGGCAAGGGGATCCATCTCGATAAACGGAGCAATGGTCTTCTCGCCTTTGACGAGCGCCGTAAAATCTTCCGCTCCAATCTTCATGCCGAAATTATCGGTACCCGGTACATTAAAGGGTTTGTATTTTTAACAAACCAGAAAATGCCGCCCGCGAGCGGAAAAGCACGGTGAGGCGATGAAATCAGGGGGGGGTCAAGAGCTCAAGGACAACGTTTGGGTTGTCTGCACCAAACAGGACATGGCGGGTAACCAGTGTGCCGCTCCGGTCCTGCAGCACGCAGTCATAATCCCCAAAAAGGAGCCGGAACCCGGCACTCCCGTCATCCGTGGTGACATCGCTCCCGACAATCTGCCCGTCTCTCCTGAGCGTGACGCGGATACCGTTCTGCGGCTCGCCATCTTTTTTCACAACCAGGGTGAGGTTACCAAGACCGGCGCTTTTTGTACCGAATTCGGGCACGTCGTTGCAGCTCGTGACCTCAAGCCGGGACTTCTTGAAGACGCGGCAGCCCATGACCGTGGCATCGACAAAGTCCTTCCGGACTTGATGGAGCGTGAATGTCTCCGTTCCCCGCACCATCATGACCGCGTTGTCACCATACAGTTCCCCTTTTTCATCAACATAGATCGCGCCTTCGGGCTCCCCGTTTACAAAAGCAAGGAACAGGTCTTTTTCCTCGTCATGGGATTCGGCAACCCCGGTTACCGCCAGTGACCGGGCAACCCGGATGAGCTCTTCAGTCGGGTACGTTCCCGTTATGGGAGAATCTGCAAGGAGCGTATTCATCATTTCCCGGATCTTCATGCTCTCATCCCAACAGTGCCCGACAGCGCCGGAAAAGGGGAACTCTCGCGCCCCGGGTCCCGTTCAAGGTAGTGTATGCCGGAGGCTGATAAATAAGCCGCGGAAGAGTTCTGCGGCGCATGCGATCCTGCCGCCATGTTTTAGTCCCTTGAAAAAGAAACACCGGGTACAGTCCATGGAATTCTTCTGGCCGATGGCCGTCTCCGCAACAGCGGTACTGCTGACCCTTATCTATACCTCGTACCTCGACATCCGCGACCGGCGCGTACCGTTCGTCCACTGGATGCCGATGCTTGCGATCGGTGCCTGCTGCACTTCGATGCTCCTCTGGCACATGACCGCAGATGCAAGCCTTGTCGTTGGCTACCTTGCTCTTGTTGTGGCCTTTCTCTATGCGGATTACCTTGACAACCGGGGCAGGACGGACTCGCGGTACCTGACCGGGTATTATCACCGGAAGAATATCGGCCCGTTCCTTGCCATCGCCCTCATCCTTCCCGCCCTCTCGTGGTTTGCCCTTGCACCGGGCTTCAGCCCCCAGATGGTTGCCTGGTACGCCCTGTATGCCGGGATTTTTTCGTATGTTTCCTACATGGAATACACGGGGAGGTTTGACGACCCGAACCCCCGGCGGAAAAA
>DANA01000094.1:1076-4579 GCA_002508495.1 Methanoregula sp. UBA276 | reverse complement strand
CTTGAAATGACGAAGAGGCAAAATAATCGATTATCTCCCCCATGAAAAAAGAGCGAAGGGCAAAAAAGAGCCGATAATTTAGTAGGTCCGGCCAACCAGCGTAGCTTTCCCCGGCTTGCCGCAGATGATGCATGCCCCGTCGCTGTCGGGGATGTAGGGGGACCGGACTTCTGTACCGAGAATGCTCGAGTTTGCTTTCTCCTCGATGCTGTCCCCGCAGGCACGCTCGCGGCACCAGTGGACAACCGCGACTTTCTCCTCGTTCAGGGCAGTGTTGAGCTCGTCCACCGTGGTCACGCTGACCAGGTGGGACCGGGTATGCTCCTCTGCTTTTGCCCGAATGACGTTGGTGATGTCGCCAAGGATGCGGGTGACCCCCTCCGTAATCGTGGCAAGGTCGATTGACTCCTTCTCCCCGGTCCTCTTTGCGGCCATGACTTTTCCCGCATCCAGGTCTCGTGGCCCGAGTTCCAGGCGGAGCGGAACGCCCCGGAGTTCCCACCAGTAATACTTGGCACCGGGGCGCATATCGCGGGTGTCCATTTTTACCCGGAACCCGGCCGCTTTGAGATCGCTCTCCAGTTTCTGAGCAGCAGCGAGGACATCGTCATGCCGTTTCCCGATGGTGATCGGGACGATGACTGCCTGCACGGGGGCTGCCGCGGGGGGCAGGATGAGCCCCTTGTCATCGCCGTGCATACTGATGAGGGCGGCGATGGAACGTTCCGAGATGCCGTAACAGGTCTGGCTGGCGAACTGTTGCGCCCCGTCCTTGTCCTCGTAGGTTATGGAGAAGGTTTTGCTGAAGTGGGTGCCGAGATGGTGGACCGTGCCGATCTGCAGGGTCTTGCCATTCGGCATGATCGCGTCGACAGCGATGGTGTAATCCGCGCCGGGGAACTTGTCCCAGTCCGGGCGCTTCGAGACCGTGATCGGGATACAGAACGTGTCGTAAAACTCCTTCGTGAGCGCGATCTCGTACTCGACCTGTGCCTCCGCCTCGTCCCAGGTTGCGTGGACCGTGTGGGACTCCATGAACGACGTTATCTCGCGCAGGCGGATGAGGGGCCGGGTCTGCTTGGTCTCGTACCGGAACGTATTGACGATCTGGTAATACTTCATCGGGAGGTCAGCGTGCGACCGGAGCCAGAGCGCGTACATCGGGTAGATGGCAGTCTCGCTTGTGGGTCGCAGTGCCAGTTTCACGTCAAGCGGGGTCGTTCCCCCGTGGGTGACCCAGTACACCTCTTCTTCAAAGCCCTTGATATGCTCGGCCTCTTTCATGAACTCCTGTTCAGGTATGAGGAGGGGAAAGAGCGTCTCGGAATGGTCGCGGTCGAGGAGTTCCCGGAGCCGGTTGTACACGAACTTGCGGATTGCAAACCCGTACGGGTACCAGACATAGAGCCCCTTGACCGGGTAGCGGACGTCCATGATCTCTGCCCGCCACAGGATATCGTTGAACCAGCCGGAAAAGTCCCCCTTGGGGGGCAAAGTACCCGTATCATCGTCCATGGTAGAAAAAACCCTCTTTAAGCTACTAAATGTATGACGATGGGCGTAATAAAAGCCTCGACAATTGCCGCGGCTGCAACGAGCGGGAGGACGGTTACGAGGAACAACCGGGCAAAGACGCGGGCGGCATCTGCCGAATCCCCGCTCCCGTACCATTCCGCGATGAGCGACTGGGCAAGGAGGATCCCGAGCGCCCCGGAAAGGATGAATGCCGGGATCTCGAAGATCCCATGAGGCACGAGGGCGGCAGCAACGAAGAGTGCCGAATGGTCCTTGCTGATGATCTCCATGATCGCGCCGATAAGTATCCCGTTCAGGCTCATGATGAAGATAGTGAGGATGCCAAACGATGCCCCGCCAAGAAAGAGGAGGATGCAGGCTTCAAGGTTGTTGGCGAAGAGCTTGACGGCCATGTCGTACGGGTTGCTGCCATCGATCTGCCCGACAATCTCTTTTTCGAAAAACGCGAGAAGGTCATCACCCACCTGGGGGTTGTGCGCCGAGCCGAACCATCCCACCGTGAGGCAGGAGAAGAATAAGAGGATTGTAATGATGATCGCGTTCGTGAGCGGGGTGTTAGACATAGAGGACCATCCTCACCATATCCCGGATCCCCGGCGCGAACCCGACCACGATCATGGCGAGCATAACGAGATGCCAGAATGCCGCGTGAGCCTCTTTTCTGTAGAGTTCCATGATATAGATCGCCGGGAAAAGGACAACGAGCTTTAAGGGAAACATCACAAATGCCGTACCGGTTGCTTCGATGAGTGTCCCCCCAACCACGTGCTGCTCCACGTACTGGACGGTGGGGTGGAGATCGATGCCGTAACTCGTGGCACTGGCGTCCAGGAGCTGGCCGAAGAGGAGCGTGATGTAGAGCGGGTCGGCAACATACGCCCACGAGAGGACATAGCGCATGAATGCCCAGACAATGGTAGTTGCGCAGAGAGCCATGAAGGGAATGATGAAGAGGATGAAGAGGTCGGCCCCCCGGTGGGTTGTGCTCCACGCGGCAAGGACGAGGCAGCTGACCATGAGGGCAAAGATACCTGCACCGGCATAGAATGGGTTGAACCGTGCAACGATCCCCTGCCGGACAAGATACAGGGAGAGAAACATCATCCCCACGGTGAATGCAAAGAGCACGAAGTAGATGAGCGGGGTGATAAGCAGGAACTTTGCCGGGCCGGTGATCATCCCGGTGTCTTCGATGACCCGCATAACTCCGCCAAGGATAACGTAGGGGATCGTTGCCAGGATGAACCCCTGGTCAATCGAAAAGCCGATGTCGGCAAGCCACGTCGAGGTCGTGAGCCAGCGGTAGAGTAAATAGACGCCGGCAACAAGGATTATTGCATAGGTGAGCGTATCGACAATATTGTACGCTTCTCCCTGAACGATGGGACCGATGTAATATTTGTATATGAAGTCACTAACCATCCATGATCTAGAATGAGTGCAGATGCAATAAAATTACTTAAAGAGAAAGGGATCGACCTGTCGTCGTGGATGCAGCTGCCCCGCGACGTGGTGATAGGCCACGACGTATACGGGCAGATCCCGGCAGTCTGTCGCGACCTGAAGCTTGGATCCTCTGCACTCCTGATCTCGGGCCGGGGAACGATGGGGGTTGCCGGTGAGCGCGTCCTTGCCGCCCTTTCAAACGGCCATTCGGTCGCATCGTTCGTTGCAGGTGAGATCAGCCCTGCCATTATTGCTGAAGCGGAGAAGGCAGCGGACGGCGCGGATTTTCTCGTCGGGGTCGGCGGCGGCCGGGTGATCGATACTGCCAAGATCGTTGCATACAACCTCGATCTCCCGTTCATCTCGGTGCCGACAGCCGCGTCGCATGACGGGATTGCCTCCGCCCGTGCCTCGGTTCCGCTGGAGAGCGGCCACGCATCGCTCGAAGCGCAGCCCCCGATGGCGATCATTGCCGATACGGGGGTCATCGCTGCTGCCCCGCACCGCCTTCTCGCTGCCGG
>DANA01000094.1:0-992 GCA_002508495.1 Methanoregula sp. UBA276 | reverse complement strand
TCCGCCCGTTTTGTCATCAAGGCGCTCGTCTCAAGCGGGGTTGCCATGAGTATCGCCGGCTCCTCCCGCCCGGCAAGCGGCGGGGAGCACAAGTTCTCCCACGCGCTCGACCGCCTGGCGCCGGGCAAAGCATTGCATGGCGAGAGTTGCGGGATAGGCACGATCATCTCCATGTACCTGCACGGGGGGGACTGGCGCAGCATCCGTTCATCGTTAAAGACCATCGGGGCCCCGACAACCCCGGCGGATCTCGGGATTCCGGATACAACCGCGGTGGAAGCACTCATGATGGCAAAGACTATCCGTCCGGAGCGCTTCACCATATTTGACATGGGCCTGACGCGGGATTCCGCCGAGAACCTCGTATCAATGCTGTATAAGGATTAGGTGAACAGGATGGCGGAAACGAAGACCAAGGTGACCCTGATCGGGACGGTTCTTGCAAAGGCGGGTGTGGAGTTCATTTACGAAGGCGAAGCGCCGGAGTGCGACACCTGCAAGGTCAAGAAAGCCTGTAACAATCTCCAGAAAGGCCGGAAGTACCGGATCGTGACGGTCCGGACCACGCACCACGAATGCCCCGTGCACCTCAACGGCGCAACTGCTGTCGAGGTGATGGAGGCGCCGATCAGCGCGCT
Source organism: Methanoregula sp. UBA276 (assembly GCA_002508495.1). Taxonomy (GTDB): domain Archaea; phylum Halobacteriota; class Methanomicrobia; order Methanomicrobiales; family Methanospirillaceae; genus Methanoregula. The sequence continues at coordinate 354 of DANA01000094.1, read as the reverse complement.
CATCAGCCCGGAGATGGCGATTGTCAACTCGAAGATCAAAATCGAACTCTCCTGCAACAAGGCTGACTGTAAAAGTTATGCCCTCTGCCGCCCCGAAGGCGTGGTGGATGGTGAGAAGTATGTCGTCACCGAGGTTCTCGGGAACGCCCCGGATATCTGCGACAAGGGCCGGGCGCTGAAACTGGTCGAGCTTCGGCCGGCGTGACTTTTTTTCGGATCTGATACCTGACTGGGTAGCCGTTCGCTGCTCCGTATTTCCTGCACCGGTAGGTATCCCGGCAATTCCTGCCGGTATGCTCTGCCGTTTGTACTTCTGGTAAACAATTGCCGCGTCCGTTGCCCCGACCTGTCGGG
>DANA01000067.1 GCA_002508495.1 Methanoregula sp. UBA276 | reverse complement strand
GAACGTTCATCCGTCTTTGCGCTCATCACCGCGCTCTTTGGGCGGGCTTCCGATGAGGAACTGCTCCGCCTCTCCTATGATGTCGATGATACCCCGGAGACGATTGCCCAGTGGGTTGAGGGGAACGTGCATCATATTGCCGATCCACCGTCCGTTGACCGGGCGTACCGCTCCCTTTCACGGGCGGATGAGTACCTCGGGTATACGTTCCGCCGGCAATACCATACGCTCTGGCGGTATGCTACCGCTGTGATGCTCCTTGGTGTTGCCGATGCAGCCGGGGGCCGGGGTATCCACGCGCGGATTACCGCCCCGGAACGCTGGCAGAAGATGGCAACGGCAAAGAAACAAAAGGCCATTCGGAACGCAACGCTGAACCGCCTGGCCGCATTTATCCACGTACCGCAGAATACGCTCCGGGAAAAGTACCTTGGCACCATCTCCCTGCTCGTGGCAAACAACCCTGCTGCCTATGCACGGGAAATGGCCCTCGATGCTGACCAGCTGAACTTCTTTTTAAACGACAAAAGCCGGGCATCAGAGGTCATAAAAGCCCTGGTAAAAGAAGAAAAGGAGAAAGAGAAGGAGCAGGAGAAAGAAAAGACGGCGGAAAAAAAGGCGAAAAAAGAGAAATTATTGCCCCCGGAAAAGGAGGTCGTGGCAAAGGAAGAGCCGACGGTTGCGCCACCGGTGCCCGCGGCACCCGAAGAGCCGGACACCAGAAAACCGCTGGCAAAATCGCAGTCAACGCTCTTTGACGGGTTCTGATCGTCTCCAGTACCGGTGAAGCAGTACCCCGCAGTCGAGGATCTCTCCCCCATCCCCGTACACCTCGAACCCGAGATGGTACACGATCATATCGCAGCCGATCTTTTGTGCCAGCCCGATAAGCGGGGGGACCATCTCGATTGCCGGCCGGATTGCGTAGATGAGGTCGGCCCCCTCATACCGGGAGAGGTCCGGGACAAAAATATCGTCCCGGGCATAGTTGAGGCCGGGGGAAAGATCAGCATTTTTTATGTCGGTGCACCCTTTCAGGACCCCTGCATCTGCGAGCATCATGGCGACATCGGTATTCTTGCCGATTCCGACCTCGACAGCCCTCCTGTACCGTCCTGCCAGGTACCCGCCGATCCGGTGCTCAATATGTTTATAGGAGTCCATTCCAACAGATCATTGCGATGCATGTCCATATCTTTTGGGATTCTTTGTCTCCCGAAGGCCTCCAGATGCCGGTTGCGCGGTGCATCTCCTCGCTTCTTGGCCTGAAGACAACGGTATCCGAAAATCCGGTGCGTATTGCCGGCATGGACATGATCCGCCGGCAGGTGGATGCCCAGGCACTGCTCGACAGCATCCAGGCATACAAGCGGCGGCAGAACATCCGCGATCCCGTTCTTTTGGTCGTCCACCAGGACCTGTTCCGGGAGGGGAACAGGTTTGTATTCGGTCTTGCCCGGGAATCCGTGGGAGTGGGGGTTGTCTCTACCTCGCGCCTGAATAATGAATATTATAACCTGCAGGGAAACGATGATGACTATATTGACCGTATCGTGAAAGAAGGAGCACACGAGATCGGGCATCTCTTCGGCCTGCACCACTGCGAGGATCCCGAATGTATCATGTTCAAGCCCGACACCCTCGATGAACTGGACCGGAAGAAGAAAAATCTCTGCCCTGCCTGCCGGGAACAGCTCGAAGCGCGCCGTGCAGGATATATCGAAGAGTGCTGATCGCGTACCTGTCGTTGTGGTTTTTGATAATCAGCACGATATTTATCATCTCTCATGCCGATCGTTTGCATATGAAACCTTTTGTCCCCGTAATCCTGCTTGCCGTGCTGGTACTGCTTGCCGCCGCGTGTGGATGTACCGGTAGCGCACCCTCTGCCCCAACGGTCACTCCGACAACGCCCGCGGTTGTGCAAACGGCTCAGGCAACCCTGCAGCCCACACCTACGCCGGACCCGTTCCCGGGTGCATCAGCGCTCAATACCCCGGTAGCCTTCGGCAGCGGCAAGAAGACCGGCGAGCTGACCGTTACCGGCTCCACGTTCCGGCCCACCTTCAGCTGGACGGATCCGTCGTGGAACAGCCCGCGGGAGAAGCTGGAATCCGCTGACCCGCTCGAGACCCAGAAAGGCTACAATACCCTGACCCCGCAGGACGGCAACACCTTCCTGTTCGTCTACCTGAAGGTTGAAGGAACCGGCCAGGAAGCGGTCTATGCTCCCGCGCCATCCCAGATCGTTGTCGCGAGTCACGGAACCACCACGTCCTACACGACCGTTGGAAGCGGCCAGACGATCGTTGATGGTGAATCGGGCCGCCAGTATGATTTCCAGATCGGCACCGGCGGATCCGGGGGCTATGTCCAGCCGGGAAAGAGCAACACTGCCAGCGGATTTTTGATCTATGAAGTGCCTGCCTCGTTCCCGGTTGAGACCCTGTATGTTGTTGCCAATGCCGATGCAACAACGCGGGGTGTCTGGAGACTTGCCTGAAGTTCACCAACCATACCATCCATGACCCGGAGCACTGCAATCATTGATCTGTCATGCGCCCTGCATGACAACCCACTCCATCCTGAGTCTCACCAGCGCCTGCTGGAAGCAATCCGGGGTATTCCGGAGGATGTCTGCCGGATCTCCTGTGAACCCGCCGATCTCTCCGACATTCACCGCATCCACGACCCGCATTATACTACCTGGCTTAAAGAACGGTGTGCGGATACCGATACCCTCACCCATCTCGACGGCGATACCTATGTCACGCCGCACTCCTTTGACGTGGCGTGCCGGGCGGCGGGGGGATCGATTGCCGTGATTGATCCTGCCCTTGCCGGCGAACATGCCTTTGCCTTTGTCCGGCCCCCGGGACACCATGCCGAACGGACCCGGGCCATGGGGTTCTGCCTTCTCAACAACGCAGCCATCGCTGCCCATGTTGCTCTTGACCGCGTTGATCGTGTCGCAATTATCGACTGGGATGTCCATCACGGGAACGGGATCCAGAATTCTTTTTACCTTTCCAACCGTGTCCTGTACTGCTCCGTTCACCAGGACCCGATCTTCCCGTTTACGGGAAATATTGACGAGATTGGGAACGGGACCGGGAAAGGCTGCACCATCAATATTCCCCTGCCTGGCGGATCGTCGCTTGCGGATTACCAGGCGGTTTTTGCCGAGGTCTTTGTTCCGGCGGTTACCCGGTTCTGCCCTGATCTCATCCTGGTTTCGGCAGGGCAGGACATCCTGGGTGACGACCCGCTGGGTGGTATGAATATCCAGCCGGAGGATTTTTTTACCCTGACCTCGCTGCTCACCGGGCTGACCGATGCCGGCCTGGGACTCATCCTGGAGGGAGGGTACGGCCCCTCGCATGGCGATGCTGTTGCACATATTTTCGCGGCCTTAAAAAACCCGGGCAGAATACCGGCGGGTCCTGAACCCCGCCCTGCAACGAGAATGAGAGTGAATTTGGCAAAAAAGATCCACCGCCTCAAATAACCTCAACGGTCCGGTAACACGGGAAAAAAGTTCATTTTTTCCTGCACGGGTGATCCCGTGCAGGTACGTACCGCGATCCTGCCCGGGGTGTCCTGCCCCCTCCGTTCGGGATTCCGGCAGCAGGGCAGTTATTCCTTCTCCTTCACGTACACGATCCCGTCGGGTTCCTGGTAATCCGTTTTGATCACGATCGTGTTCGAGATGCGGTTGAAGACCCGCAATTTGGTGTTCGGCATAGCAAGCCAGCCGATCAGGCAGTCGAGGGCAAGGACAATGAGGAGAGGATAACTGAGAAATGCCTTGGGAATGCTCTCGATGGCGGCAGTCCGGTACGAGATCTTTGACCCGTCGCGGTTCACCACGCGCAGGTTCATCACCATCTTGCCGATTGACTGCCCCCGGAACCCTTCCATGAGTGTCCAGTAGAGAAAAACAAGGATCGTCTCAAGGCCGATTGCCGGCAGTTGCGGGTGCCGGAACTCCCAGAGGAACGGCAGTTCCCAGACCTGGTCGAAGATGCCAATTACAATATTCCAGAACAGGATGATGATGATGACATCGATGACAAGTGCCCAGAACCGGGCGCTCCATTTCGCCAGGTACAGGACCTTCTCCGGCCCTTTGCTGACACAGACTGGTTCAGGGTTCAGGTTCTGGTCTGCCATTCTACCGGTCTTATTGGCAGTACGGGAGAATGAAGTTTACTCCCGCAACTAAAAAACACCAGAACGCGGACTGAATGGGAGAAGAAACTATTTCTGCCCGCGAAAGAGACCGTATCTTGAAAAACAGCGATGGAGTGAACGCGTCTTATGACCGATGCAGTCATCACTGAGTATGCCGGCACGCGGAAGAACAACACGATAACCCGCTATTACCAGTACGGGAGCGGAGGGGTACGGGTTCTTGACGGGAAAAAGAACCTGAAACGCCTGTACCGGTTCGACCCGGCATCGGATACGATGACCGAACACGACCCGGCCCGGCCGGACCGGATCCTCCGGCGGTTCATCTTTGACCGGATGGGCATGCTGGAAGAGACGTTCTCCCCTGGCGAGCCCCCGCGGAAGTTCAGCTATGAGCAGGGGGGCTGGGTCATCACCGTCCGCGAAGGCGGGAGGTTTGGGCAGGTAGGCAAGACCTTCTCGTTTGAGGGGAAAGGAATCTCCGAAACCGAATGGGGGCGGGATGGCGAGATCGAACGGGTCTATCTGTTCGAGGACGAGATGGATACGGTCACCATCCGGGCCGGGGGATGGTTCGGGGAAGTGTTGCGGACGATCTTCTTTGAAGGAATCAACATAGCCGTCTTCCGCGAACCCGAGGCATTCCTCCAGTTCCTGATGTTTACGGAATGGAGCGCCATGGATGAGGAAGACCGTGTCAGAAGCCAGGTCAACACCATCCGGCAGGGAAGCCCCGGTGTCCCCGGCAGGAAAAGCGCACCTGCAGGCCGGGCAGTACGCGACCGTGATCGCGAGGTTGATATCGAGTTCATTCCGGACAGCGAAGTCCGGTATGATGAAACCCGGGCAAATACGGTGAAGAGGAGCGATGCAATTCCTTTTCAGGAGCGGGTGAAACGCGACGGGCAGGGAACGGTATCGCCCGGGAGGAGTGCAGAAATCCCGCTCCAGGAACGGTTCGAATCTTCACGGCAGGACCCCGACCCCCTCCAGCGGGGAAAGAGTGCAGATATTCCTCTCGATGAGCGGTTTG
>DANA01000045.1 GCA_002508495.1 Methanoregula sp. UBA276 | reverse complement strand
TCCATCGGCTTCTCGCTATTGGTCCTTGTCATCATCCTTGCCCTGACGATTAACGAGAACACCATTGACTACTTAAAAGAGATCAACCCGGTCTTCCTCGCCCTCGCTTTCCTCACCCATGTCCTGACCATGTGCTTCTGGGCCATGCGGGTCAAGATGATGTCCGGCTCCCTCGGGTACCGGATCGGGTTCTGGTACAGCCTCAACCTGGTCTTTGCCAACCTTCTCGCATCAGCCGTCACCCCGGCGCAGGCGGGTGGGGAACCGGTCCGGATCCACGAGCTCTACAAGGCAGATGTCCCGCTCGGGGACGCAACTGCCATTGTCATCATGGAACGGGTGCTTGACGGCATCGCCCTTGCAGCCCTTGCCGCGTTCTCCATGATTGTCCTGACCGATCAATGGAAGAGCCTCGGCGCAGTCTCCGAAGCGATGGTCTTTATCACGTGGATATTTGTTGCCGGCTGCCTTTTCCTCTTCTACCTTGCCATCCGCCGCCCGGATGTGGTGAAGCAGGTCGTGAAACGGTGCACGGTCTGGCTGACCCGGAAATGGGAGAGCCGTCGCGTCGAGGAACTGGTTGTCCGGGCTGACAAGGAGATCGACAACTTCCAGGGTGCAACGATCCGGTTTGTCCGGACGGCAAAAACCGGGCTGCTCTTTGGCATGCTCTTTACCCTCCTCTACTGGGTGTCCGAGATCATCACCGCGTCCCTGATCCTCGTCGGGCTCGGCCAGCCGCCGCTCATCTTAGAGTCCTTTGTTATCCAGCTCATCCTCGCCATCCTGATGATGATGCCCCTCACACCGGGGAGTTCCGGGATAGCCGAAGTCGGCGCGACATCGATGTATGCCCTCTTCATCCCTCCCGCTATCGTCGGGGTTTTTGTGGTGATCTGGCGGATTGTCCTCTACTACTTCAACATCGCCCTTGGGATCCTCTCAAGCATCATCATCATGCGCCGGGAAGCCCGCAGGTGTGACGAAGGCGATTCCTGACCACCTGAACCATTAATAAGGAGAACGGCAATCACTGTGCACAGGTATGGCACAGGTGAAATGTGAGGTGAAGGGCGTTTTTGTCGCTGCCAGCGATGCCGCAACCGTCCCGCTGGTTGTACTATCCGACGGAAGCGACCGGGTGCTCCCGATCTTCATCGGGATATGGGAAGCGGTATCGATAAACAGTGCAATAAAGCACGAGCTGCTGCCCCGCCCGTTCACCCACGACCTTTTCATCGATCTCTGCGAAAAATGTGCCATCACCCTGCGTTTCCTCCAGATCGACAGCATCGAGGACGGGGTGTATTATGCCCAGCTCGTCATCTCTGTCGGGGGCAGGGACGAGTATCTCGACTGTCGTCCCAGCGACGGCATCGCCCTCGCGCTCCGTGCGGGTGTGCCCATCTTTACTGACGAGGGCGTGATGGCAACCGCTGGCCAGAAGGACGAGGACCTGCCGCAGGTAGTCGACCTTGCGGCATTTTTGGAAAAGTGAGGGAACCCGTTATTTCCGGCGTTTCCCGAGTTCCTGCATCACGTCGGCAAGATCGAGATTTGCAGCCCGCAGGGCAACAAGCAGGTGGTAGAGGAGGTCCGCGGTCTCTTCAACCGTCCGGTCGTTTTTGCCGTTCTTGACCGCAAGGATAAACTCGGTGGCTTCCTCCCCGACTTTCTCGAGCACCTTGTCGATCCCCTTGGGGTCCGAAAGGAGCCGGCTCGTGTAGGACGATTCTTGCGGATTGTCGGCCCGCTCGCAGATTACCGCCCAGAGTTCTGCAAGAACGGCCGGATCTACATCTCTATTCATACTGCCTCCAGCGGTGCGAGCAGCACCTCGCCAACATCAAGACCGTAAAAGCGCCGGCAGAGAAGCCGGGCTTTCTCGATATTGCACCCGGCCTTGCCGATGGCGATCCCGAGATCGCTCTTCTGCCGCACGTACACGTTCACCGGCCCGTCTTCCTGCGGGTGCTCGACTGCCGATACTTCCGCGGGCTTGAAGATGTTGGTGATGAACGTATCGGGAGTCTCGGCAAACTCCACCATCTCGATGCGTTTTCCCAGCACGTTTGCCAGCCGCCGTATATTGTCGCCTTTCTTCCCGATTGCAAGACCCATGTCGCCCGGCCGGATCACGTAGATGACCCGGTCGAAACGGTCGTCAATCACGCAGTCCAGTGCCGTTGATTTGGTCAGAATTCTCAGCTCTTCGATGTATCTCCGTTCCTTAAAGCCGATATTGCGCTCCATGGTAAAATCAATCCTATCGTATCCGAGGATTTGTGGTATTCGAAATTTGGTTATCCCGTGGGATAATTACCCGGAAAACCCGGGTGTATGCGTGTTGATTTAGTGAAATGATCACGCTGCTATGGTAAAAAAGTTGTGAAAGGGATTTTTTAATTACCGGATGGTGTACGTGATAGTTACCGAAGCGCTTACCGTGATATCGCCCGGCTGGACCGGGGTCCTTGCGTCGAGTTTCACTTCAGCTGATCCGGCATACTGGTAGTTTTCGAACAGAACCGGGTAATACCCGCCGCTGATATCAGCACTTTTCACACCGGTGACTTCGGTTCCCATGGCACCGGCAACGGTGTCTGCATCGCTGCGGGCCTGGTCAACGGCCTTTTTGAGCGCCGAAGTGCGGAGCACCTTCTGCTGCTGGTCGGAGAGCATGAACCGGATGGAGTCCGCCTGGTTGATGCCGTTATCTACCGCCACATCGATGACCTCTCCGGTCTTTGAGACGTCGTGGAGGGTGACGGTTAAGGTGTTTGTTACCCGGTAGGTCTTCACCTTGGGCTTCATGATACCGACAGAGTCCTCGTACACCGGGTAGATGTTGTAACCGGTGGTCTTGAGGGCGTCGCGGGGGATACCGGAAGCTATCAGGGCATCGATGACGGTGTTCATCTTCGCCGAGTTCTCGGCCTGGGCCAGTTTGACATCGGTGTTCTCGGTCTGGACGGAGAAGGTGACCTGTGCCCGGTCGGGCGTGCCGATCACGTTGCCGGTACCGGTACTGTGGATGACGTTGTCGTTTACGGGACTGTCGGCCTGTGCAGACACGCTGCCGACTGCTGCCACGAACAGGATTACGAAGATGGCAGCTACGCGCATGAGTTTGGACATCATGGTAGTTCTCATGAGGATTTGGTGAAAAAAGGATTAAAGATTGCTTTGACTGCGAACACGGTCGCAGTTATCGGGTTTTGCGAAAAGCGGATACCCGATCCTCTTTACCAGCGGGAATGAACTACTCCACCGTTCTAAAAAAAGTCCCATCGTGCCAGTATAGGATATAAGAGCCTTTCCTGCACCACTGCCAAAGTAGATTATCCTGCACCACATATAGTACAGGCGATTAGAGCATGTCAGCGACAATCGTAGAGAAGATCTTTTCTCACAAATGTGGCAGCGAAGTACGGGCAGGCGATGTGGTCATGGCCCCCCTTGACGGGGCGATGATCCACGATATCACCGGCCCGCTTGCCATCCAGAAGTTCTACGAGATGGGCGGAAAGCAGGTCTTTGACCCAAAACGCATCATCATGCTCTTCGACCACCAGATCCCTGCCGACTCCATTGCTGCGGCAAACAACCACGTGTACATGCGGAAGTTTGCTGCTGAACAGGGCATCCACAACTACGATATCAACGAGGGGGTCTGCCACCAGGTGACGATCGAGAAGGGCCGGGCTGCGCCCGGCGAGATCGTGGTCGGCGCAGATTCGCATACCTGCATGTACGGGGCAGCAGGGGCATTTGCTACCGGGATCGGGTCAACGGACATGGGCTTTGCCTTAAAGTTCGGGGCATTGTACTTCAAGGTCCCCGAGACCATCCGCGCTGAGGTGACCGGTAAGTTCCAGCGGCGTGTCGGGGCAAAGGATCTCATCCTTGCCATCGCTCATGACATCGGGGCAGACGGGGCAACCTACAAGGCACTCGAGTTCACCGGTAAAACCATCCGGAAGATGGACATGGCAGGCAGGATGACCCTGTGCAACATGGCCATCGAGATGGGCGGCAAGGCCGGGATCGTTGCTCCTGATAAGATCACGTGGGAGTACCTGAAAGGCCGGCGGAGGATGAAACCGTTCGCGCTGGACAGCGACGGGGACGCGACCTTTGCAGAACGTCGGACCTACAATGTATCTGACCTTGAACCGCAGGTGGCCGTCCCGCACAACGTGGACACCGGTGTTCCGGTCAGCAAAGTCACCGGAACCCATGTCGACCAGGTCTTCATTGGTTCGTGCACGAACGGGCGCTTTGAGGATCTCGCAGAAGCCGCAGAGGTGCTGGGCAGGAAGAAGTTCAGCAAAAATATCCGGGTCATCATCATCCCGGCATCCCGCGACGAGTACCTCAAGACCCTGAAAGCAGGGCTGATCGAGAAGTTCGTGAAGGCCGGGGCACTCGTGGAGGCCCCGTGCTGCGGGCCGTGCATGGGCGGTGCATTCGGCCTGATCGCGCCCGGCGAGGTCTCGCTCTCGACATCGAACCGGAACTTCCGGGGCCGCCAGGGAAGCACGGACGGTAAGGTGTACCTCTGCTCACCGGCAACCGCTGCGGCAAGTGCCATCACGGGCGAGATCACCGACCCGAGGGAGGTATAGACCATGGCGGCAAAGAAAACGATCCCGGTAAAGAAGGTCATGGCCCCCGAGGGGCCGGTTGCAAAGAACGCCCGTGTCTGGAAGTTCGGTGACGATATCGACACCGACGCCATCATCCCGGGGCGGTTTTTGACCATCAACAACCCGGATGAGCTGGCAAAGCATGCCTTCGAAGGAACGCGGGACGAGTTTGCAAAGAAGGTGAAGCAGGGCGACGTGATTGTCGGGGGACGGAACTTCGGCTGCGGTTCGTCCCGCGAACACGCCCCGCTTGCACTGATGGGTGCCGGGGTGAAAGTGGTTGTCGCGCAATCGTTTGCCAGGATTTTCTTCCGGAACGCGATCAATGTCGGGGTGCTTCCCATAACCTGTGCCAACGCGGACAAGATTGACGACGGGGCAAAGATCCGCCTTGCTCTTCAGCAGCAGAAAATTGTGGCAGATGACACGGAGTACTCCATCGAGCCGGTACCGGCGTTTATGCAGGGAATCATTGATGCCGGCGGGCTTGTGGAATATGCAAAGACCATACAGGAGATACCGGTATGTACAAGATAGCATCAATTGGCGGCGACGGGATTGGCCCGGAGATTGTTTCCGAGGGAAAGAAAGTCCTTGAAGCAGCAGGGGAGAAGTACAACTTCGATATCGAATGGACGGACTTTGACATCGGGGCTGACCGCTACCTTGCTACCAATACGCTCGTCACCGAAGAGGATCTGAAAGAGCTGGCAAAGTACAAGACCATCTACTTCGGTTCCATCGGCGACGACCGGGTGAAGCCCGGCATCCTGGAGAAGGGCATTCTCCTCGCGCTCCGCTTCCATTTTGACCAGTACGTGAACCTCCGGCCGATCAAACTTTTACGTGGCGTGGAGACCCCGCTTGCCGGAAAAGGGCCAAAGGACATCGACTTTGTCGTTGTCCGCGAGAACACCGAGGATTTCTATGTCGGCATCGGGTCCCGGTTCAGGCAGCACCAGAAGATTGAGCTCGACGTGATGCGCGATATCTACAGCGTTAAGTTCGGCCTCGACGTAACGAGCGACGCCGAGGAGATCGCATACCAGATCGGGGTCATCACCCGCGAAGGTTCGCGCCGGGTCCAGACGTATGCCTTTGATCTGGCAATGCAGAAAAAGAAGAAACTCACGTCGGTTGACAAGGCCAATGTCCTCTCGGACGTGTACGGTCTCTGGCGGGACGTATTTACGGATACTGCAAAGAAGTATCCTGAGGTCACGACCGACTTCACCTTTGTTGACGCCATCACCATGTGGTTTGTCAAGAACCCCGAGTGGTTCGATGTCGTGGTCACGCCCAACATGTTCGGCGACATCATCACCGACCTTGGCGCCATGATCCAGGGCGGGCTCGGCCTTGCCCCGGGCGGCAATATCAACCCGAAGGGCACCTCCATGTTCGAGCCTATCCACGGTTCTGCGCCCAAATACAAGGGCATGGGCGTGGCAAATCCCATAGCCACGATATGGGCCGGGTCGCTTTTGCTCGACCACCTGGGCGAGCACGAGGCGGCAGCAGCGGTTGTCCGGGCAATCGAGAAGAGCATCCAGGATGGCATGGTGACACGAGACCTTGGCGGGCAGGCGGTCAGCACCTCGAAGGCAGGGTCGTATATCGCGGAGTGCGTGAAGAAGGGCTGCTGATAAGGGTTCTTCTTCACGGTTCGGATTTTTCCTTTTTTTTCATTCGTAAAAAGGCACTATTCAGGTTCCACCATATTGATCGAGATAGTACGAGTACGTCTCTCTCCGGGTATGGCAGCCGGCCGGTGCCGCCACGAGCGTTCGGGCATCGGGATCGCGGGATGTGACACCCCCAGTGATTCCGGATTCGTTCCAACCGTTTTTTTATCAAAGTCCGATCGATCCGGATCGATTTTAGATCGCGATCATGATCACGATTGAAATTTCATGCTCTGGAGAAATGGACATTAACGTGCGATCACACCCGAACGATGAAAATTGGAAAAAAATTTGAACAGATCCATCCTCGCCCATATCCTTGCGCTTCTTATGGGGGCGGCGAGGCCCTGGAGCGTCGCGCAATGGTCCAGGGCTTACGGATGCGATAATGCTTTTGCGGGGACTCAATGCGGGATCATCGGATGGCTGAGCTCTGGTAGGGCATTCCTTAAAAAGCCGAATTGAGGCCGCCACGGGGGCTTCCTGTCGGGGGTGGCGGCAGGCATCGCAAGTGCCATGCCAAAGATCTGGAATCGTAATCCATGATGATTTTCATGGGATATCATTTGAAGTGATGAATGGTGCTGATGCCCCCATACCCCCTTTACGATGCTTGCCATCGATCAAAAAGGGCGCCATTTTTGGCGGCCTCAATTTCTGTTTTGTGAAAACAATTTTTGTCGGGAGTGTCCCGTACAGGTAATGCGGAGGTATCGCATGCGCCGTGAACCCCCTTGGGGGCTCGCGGCACTGACCACGGCAAAGAACCTGTCGCGCAGCGGATTCCTGTTCAGGGATCCACACTATCAGGAATGAGGCAGCGTTACGCCGGATCCATGGTATTCGTCACGAGGGTTCCCGATCGGCTGCGTACCGGCACAGGCGCTCCATCTGCCACCCGCGTTCCCCGATGATGCCCTCATCGGCATTGCCGGTATGGGCTACAACCGCCCTGACTGCATAAACCGAGCAGCCAAAGGCATGG
>DANA01000073.1:4325-7078 GCA_002508495.1 Methanoregula sp. UBA276 | reverse complement strand
GCCCTGATCCGGAGCGCGATAAAAATCGTCCTCACATCGGACCTCCATGTTATGACCGGCGGCATCCATATCGTTGCCCTGCTTGAGGGTGAACGCGTCATTACCATCTCCGAGGACATCGGGCGGCACAATGCCCTTGACCGGGTGATCGGGTACGGGCTCCGGAACGGGATCGACCTCTCCTGTACACATGTCATCATCTCGGGCCGGATATCCTCCGAGATGGTCCGGAAATGCCTGGTTGCCGGCATTCCCATCATCGTCTCGCGGGGCGCAACCACCACCCTTGCGGTGGGGACAGCAGAAAAGACCGGTCTCACCGTTGTGGGATTTGTGCGGGGCACAAAGATGATCGTGTACACGCACGGCGAGCGGATAACGGGTGTGGATATGGCACCAGAGTGAAAAACACCAATCAGACCTGCCATTATCAGAGAGAAAGTGAAGATTGCTGATATGAGATGATATGCCCCCCTTACCCCTCCCCTTCTGACTGCCGCCACGGGCAGGCAGTCATGCGGGCGGGGGAGATTGGAAGCCTTTTATGAAGGGCAGGTCAGACAAAACGGTGCTCAAGAGAAAATGGCACGAACCGTTTCTTCTCACACCAGGACCATGAACCTAAAAAAAAACTCAACAGTTTTGATGCCGCCGCAAAGGCGCCCTTTTTGGTCGGCGGCAATGCTTGTTCTTGAGGGATATGGCCATTTTACCCCCATCCTTTTTCAGATGACTCGTTACATTCCAAGCCGTTTTTTCAGCAGGCACAACTGGCAGATCTCCCCGCTGCACGGGTCCCCGCACTTCGTGCACTGCCGGACCGGGCCGGCACCGCTTACCCTGCCACAGCGTTTTTCTATCTGCGCCTTGCTCGCGAGCAGGTGCTGCATCGTGCCCGGGTGCCGCTGCTCGAGGGTGGCAAGCAGGGTACGCACTTCCCCGCGGAGGGCATGGACCGCGTACGGGCATTCCGGGAGATCCGGCCACGCCCCGTGGAGCATGAGATAGACCGCGAGTTCCTTCTCCGCCACGTACATCAGGGGCTTGACCCGCGGGATGAACCACCCCTGCGAGGCGCTGCCCGGGTCCCGCACGAGCCGTGGAAGATCGCCGCGGAGCACGTTCATCAGGACAGACTGCGCTTCATCATCGAGGTTGTGCCCGGTGGCAAGTTTTGTCACCCCGGCCTGTTTAGCAGCGACTGCCAGAGCCTTGCGGCGCAGCACGCCGCAGATTGTACAGGCTTCATGCTCGCGGCCAACAAGAAACGCGTCGAGTGTTTTACCAAAGAGCTCAGAAAAGGAGACGCTGATATGGTCGATGCCATAGTCCCGGGCGAGCCGGTCTGCCGACCGGATCGTATCTTCGCGATACCCGTGGATCCCTTCGTCAACCGTAAGAGCCGTGAGCCGTACCCTCCCAATTGACGGCAGGACGCGGGAGAGGAGCATCAGGAGCGCGGTGCTGTCCTTGCCACCGCTCAGGCCGATACCGACATGGTCGTCGGGCACAATCATCTGCCGGGACCGGATCGTTTCTGCTACCCGCGATTCGACTGCAGCAATGAAGTGATCGCGGCAGAGGTGCCGGCGGGCTGACCGGTCATGGTACACGGCAGGCATGCTGCAAAACCGGCAGAGCGGCATTGTTGCCGTTCGGGGATGTGGCGCCAACGGCTCATCCCCCGTGGGTGATGCGGTAGATCCGGACTTCATCGCCGTCTTCCACGCGGGCATCCTCGACAACCAGCATCCCGTTCAGCGAGACCAGTACTTCAACCGGGTTTATCCCGAGGTCCTGCAGCAGCTCCCCAACCGTCATCTTCGTGATGGTTTGTGTCCGGCATGTCTTGTCCGGCAGGATTATTTTCACGGTTGTGAGGTACTGGGCGGGCTGACGGCATAAATATCCGGGTCGAAAAACCGGGGAGACGGTCCCGATACTCTCGGCACCAACGCTTTAATTAGAGCTTCCAAAGAAACGGGTACTGCAATATGCCCACTGATATGCGGGAGATGCAGGAAGATATCCGGCGCCTCAAAGCGGAGCAGGGCGCGATCCTTCTCGTGCACAACTACCAGCCTGCAGAGATCCAGGACATTGCCGATATCCTGGGCGATTCCCTCGAACTTGCCCGGGCCGCCGCCGCAATGGACGGGGACATGATTGTCTTTTGCGGCGTGGACTTCATGGCAGAGACCGCGGCAATCCTCTCACCGGAAAAACCGGTCATCCTCCCTGCCCTGGACTCCTGCTGCCCGATGGCGGATATGATCACGGCTGATGATCTGAAACGGGCAAAGGAAGCACACCCGGACGCTGCCGTTGTCTGTTACGTGAACTCCTCATCGGCAGTAAAAGCGGAGAGCGACATCTGCTGCACGTCTTCAAATGCAGTGAAGGTGGTCAATTCCTTACACGAAGACGAGATCCTCTTTGTCCCGGACCGGAACCTTGGCCGGTACTGCCAGAGGTTTACGAAAAAGACGATCATCCCGTGGGACGGGTACTGTTACGTGCACGACCGGATAACCCCGGAACAGGTGCTCGCGGCAAAACATGACCACCCGGGCGCGGCGGTGCTGGTCCATCCCGAGTGCCGGCCGGATGTCATCGACCTTGCGGACCGTGCGTGCAGCACCTCGGGAATGCTCCATGAGGTCTGCACTTCTGAAACCCGTGAGTTCATCATCGGCACCGAGACCGGCATCCTGCACCGGCTCCGGAAAGACTGTCCGGCAAAGCGGTGTTAT
>DANA01000073.1:0-4274 GCA_002508495.1 Methanoregula sp. UBA276 | reverse complement strand
GCGATCGAACGGATGCTTGCAATCTGAATCACAAAACAAGACCAGAGGTGTTCTGACTATGACGGACAATGAGATCATAGACATGTACGGCAGGATGACCATCGCGCTCGAAGAGATCGGACACTGCCGGGAATTTGCAGAGATCATTCCGGAAGTACGGTCGAACCTCGTCTTTGCCCGGAAGAATGCAAAGACCCGCAACGATGTACTTGCCGTCGATGGCAGGATCACCGTTGTTGGTGGCATGCCCCACGCGTCGGGAAGACCGGTCTTTGGAGCCTCCAGCCACATGGCACGGCTGATCATCGAGTACCGGAAGTATGATTCGTCGGTACGGGCAGGGATCGATTTTGCCAGTAGTCCTTCCTTTGCGCGGTGGCTTCTCCAGTACTGCGAAAAGAACGGATGGTCGTTTGGCGTCATTGACCGGAGAAACGAACCGGAAGAGATCCGGGATGCGGAGGGAGCGTCGATGCCGTGGAAGGTAGCAGAAGCCGTACGGGCAGCGGGCAGAAGGCCGCCGAAGATCTTCTACGAGACCGGTGCGATCGGAAAAGAACCGGTCTCGGTTCTGGTCGGCAGGGACCCGCTTGAAGTTGCCACCCAGATCTGTGCCATAGCGAAGTTGTACCATGACACCAAGTGAACAAAAAATCGGCAAGATCAATCACGAACTGTTCCAAAAATTCATCCTTAACCGTCTTGGCAGGCGTGATCCTTGTGTCCTTGTACCGCCAGGGACGGGGATCGATGCGGGTGTTGTTGATATTGGCAACGGGAATGTGATGATCGTTGCCGAGGACCCGATCTTTGCCGTACCAAAGCAGCCGCTCGATATGTTCGGCTGGTATACCGTGCATATCGGGGCAAGCGACGTGGCAGTCATGGGGGTAAAGCCGCAGTACATGACCTACTCGCTCCTCCTTCCCCCCGGGACCAGCGATCAGGATTTCAAAACCATCGTGGATTCGATCCACCGGACTGCCGTAGAACTGGGTATTGCCATTGTCGGGGGGCACACGGGATACTATCCGGGGTTTGCCGCCCCCACCATCGGGGGAATCACGGTCTTTGCCATTGCAAAGGAGGATGCGTATGTAACCCCCGCGGGAGCACGGCCGGGCAACGATGTGATCCTGACCAAGGGGCCGGCCATCGAGACTGCCGGCATTCTTTCCGTGCTGCGTGAGGCGGACTTACAGAAGAACTACCCGGACGACCTGATCCGCAAAGCCCAGGCACTCTGCCGGCAGATGACCGTGGTAGACGACGCGCTCACCGCAATGGCATGCGGGGGTGTCACCGCAATGCACGATGCCACGGAGGGCGGGGTCATCGGGGGACTCTTTGAAGTTGCCGATGCAAGCGGCGTCGGGATGGTTATCGAAGAAGCGCGATTCGTGTACCCGGACGCCGTGCGGATAGTCTGCGAGACATTCGGCATCGATCCTGTTGCGGCCATCGCCGAAGGTTCGCTTATCATAACCGCAGACCCAAAAAGATCCCAAACGATCATCAATGCACTTGCAGGACTGGGCATCCCCTCATCGGTGATCGGTACGGTGACTGCCGATCCATCCACACGGACAATAAAGCGCCGGGATGGAACAACCGTTCTTCTTGCGATACCAGAGCAGGATCCGTTCTGGCCGGTCTTCTTCGAGAGCGTCGGGTAATCCCGCTCCAGAAATCCTATTTTTTTTGCTCTTCCTGCTTCTTCACCTGCGCCATAATCCGGTTATACGTCTCTTCCCCGACACACTCCTTTGCATATTTGCACCACTGGACGCAGGAGATGATATCGTTGAAGACTTCAAAGCCGCATTCGCTGCACTTCACCGAGATGTCGTTCGAGAAGAGCTCTACTTCCGCGCCGCACTGGGGGCACTTCTTGATCGCGAGCGTGGGGGTGCGCAGGTTCACAGCACCCGGGCAGTGATCGAGCATGTACAGTAATCACCGTTCCGGTATTTTGAAGTGCGGGCAGGCGGTCATGCAGGCCGTGCAGGTCCCCCGGATCTCAACGCGGGAAGCTGTCATGTTCAGGAGCACGGTCACGAGCCTTGCGCTCCATGTCCCCCGCATCATCCGCCATGCCAGGGGGCGGAGCGGGTGGGGCACGTAATCGGTGAGGTTCCGGCACGAGGTCTGCGTAACAACGCCGCAACGGATTGCTCCCGCTGGACAGGCATCGGTGCACCGGTTGCAGTGCGTGCATGTGGCAGTTCCTGCCTGAAGCGGGCCGGGTTCGATTTCCTGTTCTGTGACAGCTGCCGCAAGTGCCAGACGGTTGCCGTACCGGGGATGGATGAGGAGCGAGTTGTCACCAAGGATCCCAAATCCGGCATCGGCAGCGCAGTGCTTGAGCGAGAGCCGTCCCCTGAGGATCCCGTCTTGTACAACAAACTGGTGGAACGGGACGACCGCTACAGAAGCGGATCCCTCGCGTTCGAGAAGATCGCGAAGGGAATACGCAGTGGATTCAAGGGTATTCCGGATCGCGTTCGTCGCTTCAGACTGCTCCCGTTCCGTGCCGAAGAAGAGGCGATCCGGCATCACGATTGCGAAGATGATGATTGTCCGGCAGGACGGGAGGATGTCGCGGGGGTGCCGGCCGGCCGGTGCCCGGATGGTTCTGACATCAGCGACACAATAGGCGGGGATGTGCCGGCCGGCAAAGAAATCCGCAAGGGTGGCGGGGCTGACGGGAACGGGTACCGGGCTGCTCATAGGATCCCGGAATGTTGGTCACGCAAGCCCAAAAAGGGGTCGGATAACCCGTTCGTCGTCCACCCCCGGGCGGTTCACGAGATCGCTGACCGCAACCTTCGCCATTGCAGATGCCGGATACGGCGCGAGGACCCGGGCCAGATCCGGCAGGGCGATCGGATCCTGCGAGAGCCAGCGCTCCTCGTTCTCCCGCGTGAGGATGACGGGCATCCGGTCATGGATATCCGCGAGGAGCGGGTTCGCCTCGCACGTGATGATGGTGTATGTCAGGAGCGGATTCCCGTCCGGTGCCTGCCACGTATCGTACAGGCCGGCAAAGGCAAAGAGCGGTTCACCGGGCAGGGTGAAGTAGAACGGGACTTTGCGCTTTCCCTCTTTCTTCCATTCATAAAAGCCGGATGCAGGGACGAGGCACCGGTTGGATTTTAGGAGCGGCCGGTACATCGGCTTTTCTAAAAGACCTTCAGCCCGCGCATTGATCGGGTGATGGACAGCACCGGGGTTTTTTGCCCAGTGCGGCACCAGCCCCCAGCGCATCAGGATGAGCTCGGGGTTTTCCCGCTGGACAATGACCGGCATCTCGCTTGCCGGGGCTACATTGAACTTCGAGCGGGCGCCGATCATCGGGTTGTGGACCCGGAAGCGGTTGCCGAGGTCGTCGATGCAGATCAGGGAGTAGCGGCCGCACATGGATGTGATCGATCTGGTCTTTGACCGGGCGGGTATTTGAGGATGGCGGACGGGCAGGGTGAAGGTGAACCCGGGCATTTTTGGTCCGGACCGTGAACCACCGGTGCAGGGAAAAGATGTATGAAGGGCCGTGGCCAAGTACACGGCAGGTTAAGGGTTTTGCAGTCCGTCACGAACATTCCAGAAGGGCAGGCATACCGGCTGAGCGATGCCGAGCGGGCGCGGCTGGAGAAATTTTTGGCGTGCGGCGAGGTCCCCTCCTGCATCCAGGAAGCAATGGATGCGTACTTCACAAAAAAAGCCGGCCGCGACTGGCATGACCCGGTCATCATGGACCGTATCCGCAGCGCCATTGTTGCCCAGAAGGACGATTACTGGAAGCCGCACCACCGCCGTTCCCTGAAATACTCCTCAGGCTACAGCGTACTTGGGTACCTTGCGTACCATTTCCCGGTATATTTCATGCAGACCCAGTACCTGCTTGCCATGCTTGCTGATGACGGGCTCCTTAAACCGCGGATGAACATCCTTGACGTCGGCACTGGGCCGGGGGTTGTCCCGCTCGCGATCGCAGAATTCTGTTCGCACCTGGACGGGATCTCCGCGGATGTTTTCACGGTCGAACGCGCTGAAGAGCATATCGAGGCATTCCTTGCGCTGCGCGACGCGTGCGTCCTAAAAGGCGGGAAGGTGTCCCTCAAACCCCCGATAAAAGAGGATATTGTTGCATTTGACTCTTCAAAGATCCCAAAAGAGATCGATCTCGTGGTCTTCTCCAATGTCCTCAACGAGATACGCGGGACTGCCGGGAGCCGGGCCGGAATTGTCCAGAAGGTTGCCGGCCGGCTCGCTCC
>DANA01000057.1:5251-12625 GCA_002508495.1 Methanoregula sp. UBA276 | reverse complement strand
AGCACGTCCACCTGCGCCCCCTCTTCCAGGTAGGAGAACTTCGGCGTGAACGCATCGGCAGGGATCTCAACGTCAGCGCCATTGACTCTAATCGTCTTTGGCGGCTTCTCCAGTTCCACCGGTGAGAGCGCCTTCACGGCCTCCATGAACGCCTGCGCATCCTTGCGGAACGTTTTGCCGACAACGGACCGGTTGAACTCGATGTCGGTGATGGCCCGGTCGAGTTTTGCCACATCTGTCCTCCAGTGGACATCAGCGTTGATGGCCCGGCCGACGTCTCCCTCATCGTCCAGGGTGTGCGGGGAGGAGATCGTCACTTTCCCGAGCGGGGCATTGAGGGCCAGGTTGTTGTCGTGCTTGTACTTGCGGACTTCGGCAACCACCTGCACGATCATGTTGCCCTCGCTGCGTGCAGGTTCGTCATCATACGTGAAGGTGACCCACGGCTGCTTGTGGACACTCCCCTCCCCGAAGTGCGAGTAACATTCCTCGGCGAAATACGGGGTGAACGGGGCGAGCATCCGGCAGAGTGCATCGAATGCCGTGTGCAGGACCAGGCAGGCACTCTTCCGCGAGGGCCCGGGCTGGTAGAGCCGGCCCTTGACCAGTTCGATATAGTTGTCGGCAAGCACATCCCAGGCAAACTCCCGGATGGCCTTGAGGGCGACATCGAACTGGTAGGCTTCCATTGCCGCGCTGACACATTCGACCGTGTCCGAGAGCCGGACCAGGAGCCAGCGATCAGCAAGCGCGGTGACGGGAGCATCCGCATCGACCCCTTCCTTTTCGAGCTGGATGAGGGCGAACCGGGCAATGTTCCACATCTTGGTCTGGAATCGTGATGCAGCAACGACATCGTTCCAGTTGAACATGATATCGGAACCGGTTGCCGCTCCCATGGCACCCCACTGGCGGAGGGCGTCGGCTCCGTACTTCCCGAGGATCTCTTCGGGAACGATGATATTGCCCCGGCTCTTGCTCATCTTGAACCCGTCCTCGCCCAGCACCATTCCGTTGACAAGAATTTCGTCCCACGGTTTCTGTCCGGTGAGTGCCACGGAGCGCAGGATGGTGTAGAATGCCCAGGTACGGATGATGTCGTGGCCCTGCGGCCGGATCTGGGCCGGGAAGTACGGCGGCGTTCCGCTGCCGTTCCAGCCACTTACGTTCAGCACCGAGATGGAGGAGTCCATCCACGTGTCAAGGACATCGACTTCACCAGCAAACGATGTGCTGCCGCACTTTATGCAGGGATTCTTTGGCTGGACGATTGTCGGGTCGACGGGGAGGTCTTTCTCGTCCGGCACCACCATCCCGCCGCATTTCGTGCAGAACCAGACCGGAATGGGCGTAGCGAAGATCCGCTGCCGGGAGATGCACCAGTCCCATTCCATCTGCTCGATCCAGTTCTCCATCCGGCGGAGCATGTGCTCGGGGTACCACGTGATCTCGTGGGCTGCTTTCTGGATCTCGGCGGGCTTGATCCGGACAAACCACTGCCGCTCGGAGAGGATCTCGATCGGGGTCTTGCAGCGCCAGCAGCAGCCTACCCGCTGGGCAAGTTTCTCCTGTTTATGCAGGATCTTCTGTTCTTGCATGTCGGCAAGGATTGCTTTCCTGCATTCTGTAGCATTGAGCCCCTGGTATTTGCCGGCGATGTCGGTCATCTTTCCCTGCCGGTCGATTGCTTTCCGGAGTGCCAGGTTGTGCTGCTTCCACCAGTGGACGTCCTGCTTGTCGCCAAAGGTACAGATCATGACCGCGCCCGAACCAAATGCAGGATCCACTGCCTCGTCCTGCACGACCGGTACATCGTGGCCAAAGAGCGGAACCTTCATGGTCCTGCCGGCAAGGTTGCCGTAGCGTTCGTCTGCCGGGTGCACGGCAACGGCAACGCAGGCTGCAAGGAGTTCGGGCCGTGTTGTTGCGATCTCCATCCCGTCGAAATCGAAGTAGTTGAGCGTGGTTTCGCGGTCTTCGTACGATACTTCCGCAAACGCGATCGCCGTCTCGCACCGGGTGCAGTAGTTGACCGGGTGTTCGCTCTGGTAAATATACCCGGATTTCAGCATCTGGAGGAACGATGCCTGCGTTTTGGAATAATACGCCGGCATCATCGTTATGTACTCGTTGCTCCAGTCGGTGGAGAATGCCATCCTGCGCAGGGTGCCCCGCATTGCCTCGATGTTTTTTATGGTAAGGTCGCGGCACATCTTCCGGAACTCTTCCCTTGAGACATCGTTCTTCGTGATCTTGTTGATCTCCTCGACCTTGACTTCCGTGGGAAGGCCGTGGCAGTCCCAGCCCTGCGGGAACATCACGTTGAACCCTTTCATCCGCTTGTACCGGGCAAAGAAGTCGATGTAGCACCAGTTCAGCGCATTCCCGATATGGAAATTACCGGTCGGGTAGGGTGGAGGCGTGTCAATGACGTACTGGGGCTTTTGAGAGTTTTTGTCAAAGAAGTTATCCTCATCGCGCCAGGTCGTTCTCCAGCGCTCCTCAACTTCTGCAAAATCATAGTTCTTCGGCAGTTGATCAGATGGCACCATTCGGGAGAAGGTTGGTTCTTGGATAAAATATACTGATCGTATCGCGGCTAGTTCTCCCTCACCGGACGGGAGGGAGATTCCCGGGTGTAGAAGGCCGGTGGAACAGGATAAAACGCTTTTCTACCATAACCGCCAAGTACTGACCAATGCAGCGACAGCCGGCTCTTGGGTATGCGGCATTACTGGTGGGTGGTGCCACTCTCGCCGGCCCGTACGTGGATCCGCCCTGGCTGCTTGCCCTTGTCGTCATCCTGTACGCGCTCATCCTGATGCGGTTCTTTGCAACCAGGTATCTCACCTACACGTTCTGCGTGCTTGCTGCTCTCTATGGGATCGGCCTTTTACCCTTCTTTGTCTTTGCCACGACCCTTGCTATGCTCGTGCTGGGCGAGCTGGTCTTCCGGAACCGGGCCGATGACCTCAATACATACCTGTACTACATCATCTCCACGGCATGGGCCGGCATGCTCGTCATGGCATACCTGCAGGAGATGGAATTTTTGACCATCATCTTTGGCATCATCGCTGCGGTCCTCCTCAAGGTCATCCTCCTGAAATTCGAGGACTCGCTGATGATCGAGGGGATCGGTATCGCCATGACCATGTGGCTTATCCAGGAGCTCAATTACCAGGCCGACCTCCAGATGGTAGTTGCTGCGGTGATCGTCGGGTTTACCTTCGGTTACTTTGCCTTCCGTGCACGGACTGCCGACCTCACCGGTCTCTTCTCTGCTGCCCTTGTCGGTATCATCCTTGTGGTCTTTGCCGATGTCCGCTGGTTCATCGTGATGCTGGCGTTCTTCATCCTTGGTTCGGCAGCAACCAAGTACAAGTACAGCTACAAGAAACGGATCGGTGTTGAACAGGGTCAGAGCGGGGCGCGGGGCTATCGCAATGTTTTTGCCAACGGGATCGTTGCAGCTGCAGCTGCTGTCCTCTTTGGGGTCTTCCAGCAGCCGGTCTTCATTGTAATGTACGTTGGCTGTGTTGCCACGGCAGCAGCAGACACGCTGGCAAGCGAAGTTGGTGTCACCGGGGGCATCCCGCGCCTCATCACCACGTTAAAACCGGTTCCGATAGGTACAAACGGCGGGGTGACGGTAACCGGTGAAGTGGTCGCGTTTTTGGGAGGTCTTGCCGTTTCGGTTGTCGCCGTCCTTCTTGGCATGATAACTCCGGAGATGGCTGTCATCTGCGCCCTTGCCGGCTTTGTCGGTACCAATCTTGACAGTCTTGTCGGGGCCACGCTGGAGAACCGGGGCTTTTTGGGAAATGCCGGGACCAATCTGCTCGCCACGCTTGGCGGGGGTATCTTTGCCGTGCTGGTATTCTCAGCCCTGAGCGTGTGAGCCTGATTATGCCCGATATCGGGTGAGTGGTGCAAATCAGATAGTGGACCCGGTGCCGGCGTTATGCGGAAGCAGACCCGGTTTTATGTTGTCCGAAATGCCGGGTCAGATGTTCCGTGCAGGTTTATTGGGAACCGGGAAAAAATTAGTATTTGTACCAGCGGCCTTTGCTGTCATATTCGCCGGTTATCTTCTGTTCCGGTGACGTGTGGCCGGCGAGTTTTTGGTAATAGCACGCTTTGTAGGTGAAGAGCAGGGGAATGAGGATTAACCCGCCGACAAAGAGGACGGCTGCCGTTACCCAGATCCCTTCCGGCCCGATCAGTGCCAGCAGGTCACCAGGTGTCAGGGCTGCCATCTGGGTTTCGGTATAGTTCATCAGGGGTTCGAGCTGGTTGATGAGAGCGATCTCCCATACCATCATGAGCCCGAAGATGACGGCAAAACCAGCAAGGGCGGTCATGATAAAGAACCCAACGACTTCCATCACGTTTGCAGAGACCAAGCTGGCACTCCGCTGGACTGCCGCAAAGACCTTCTGGTCTTCAACAACCGCTGCCAAATCAAAGAAATATGTCAGCATCAGGACGGGAATAATGACGCAGAGGAAGATGATGCTGAGCGTCTGGGGGTCCGGGGTTATGCCGGCAAACCCTAAAGTTACGATGAGCAGCATGAAGGCAACTGCTATGGTGAAGATGATGACGAGAAAGGGCAGCAGGACCCTGAAGTAATACCTGATCCCCCCGCTGATGAGTGCACGGAGGTCGCCCTGCCGCTCCCGCAGGACAACAAGCATCCCGACGATGAATACCAGGAGAAGGAGCCCGAAGAGGATGATGAGGCGGCCGGTAAAGAACGCACCGGTGAAATGGTAGAGGAGCCAGATGAGTGCAAGGAGGAGTCCCCCGACACCTCCCGGTATCCAGAGGACTGTCATCTGGCGGAGGAGCCGGACCGCTTCCCGGAATGATTCAAAGACCATGTTCACCGGTTCCTGGGCATGGCAACGATTTCCCGTACCTGCAGGTCAAAGAAGTTTGCCGTATGCGCCGGGCGGATAACACAGACCGTGTCAGCCCCGGTTGCCGTTCCCCCGGCTGCAACCACTTCCCGGTCGATGCCGACTGCTCCCTGGTCTGCAGCAATAAGGACGCATTCCACGGCAACCTTGAGGCCGATGGCAACCGTCCTCCGGAGGGTCTCGGCAACGACTTCAGTGCGGGAACTGCCGCCCAGTTTGGGTGAACGGGAGATGGCACGTTCAAGGCCGGAGAGGGCGTGGGTACCGGTGATGATCTTCACGCCCTCGCCGCGAAGCTTTTCCGCAACCGCCATATCAAACTCCCATTCGCCGGGCTTTGAGAATCCCATAACATGGGTAACGACAACGAGCTGGATCCCGGTACCGTTCACCGCAGCAGCAAAGATTTCCGCGGTTGATCCGGAACTGCTTGCCACGACAATGGTAGTGATCCCGTTCTCTTTTGCCCGCTCGACAGAAAAACGCGCAGCATCGGCAGAGTTTGCCTTTCCCGGGGTATCAAAATAATAGGTCTTCTTTGCCGTAAACGTCATACGTACTCTTTAATAAGCGGGAATGGAAAAACTTTGTCAGGTTTTCGCCCGGCAAATAAGCCGGGCAGGTTATTTTCCATCCTATGAGGAACACATCATGATGACTCTTGCCCTTGCCGGAAAGCCCAATTGCGGGAAATCGACATTCTTTAAAGCTGCGACCATGGCGAATGCCGAGATAGCCAACTACCCGTTCACGACCATAAACCCGAACTTCGGCGTCGCGTACGTGCGGCAGAAATGTGCCTGTGCCGACCTGCCGGTCAAATGCAAACACTGCGTGAACGGCAACCGGTTCATTCCGGTGAATCTCATCGATGTAGCCGGGCTTGTCCCCGACGCGCATAAGGGAAAGGGGCTGGGTAACCAGTTCCTCGACCATCTCCGGCAGGCAAATGCGATCCTGCATGTCATCGATGCAAGCGGCAGCACGGACAGCGAGGGCAACCCGGTTGGCGTGGGCAGCCACGACCCGGCAAAGGATGTGGAATTCCTCGGGTTCGAGATGACCATGTGGGTGTACGGGATCCTTGACAAACACTGGGCCCGGCTGAACCGGCAGGCGCAGGTCAAGGGTTTCTCGATCTACCAGGCGATCGCTGACACCTTCACCGGTCTTGGGATCACCCCGGAGGATGTCCGGGATGCCGAGCTTGCGCTGAAACTGGACCTGGTGCACGCAAAGATGGAGGATCTTGTTGCGTTCTGTGCAACGATTGTGAAGATCTCAAAACCGATGCTTGTTGTCGGGAACAAGTTCGACGAGGCGCCGGAAGCACTCCGGCAGAAGCTTGCAGAACAGAACGTCGCGTTTGCAAGTGCCGCGTCCGAACTCGCCCTCCGCAACGCTGCTGCGGCAAATGTTGTGCAATACCTGCCGGGTGATGAAACATTTACGATTGCAAACGAAGGATCCCTCTCCCCGGCGCAGAAGGCCGGACTTGCAAAGATTGCAGAAGTCATGAAGCAGTGCAAGGGCACCGGTGTCCAGCAGGCAATCAACCGCGCGGTCTTCGAGTTGCTTGATATGATTATCGTGTACCCGGTGGAGGATGAGAACCACTACTGCAACAAGCAGGGGGATGTTCTGCCCGATGCGTTCCTGATGCGGAACGGTTCCACTCCGCACGATCTTGCTTTCCAGGTTCACACGGATATCGGTAAGGGGTTTTTGTATGCGGTCGATGCCCGTACAAAAATGCGGATCAAGGAGAATCATGTCCTCAAGAACGGGGACATCATCAAGATCGTCTCTGCTGCAAAGTGAGCGGTTTTTCGTATCTTTTTTTGGAGAAGACCCCGTTCCGTGCGGATTGCACGAAAAGGGAAACCGTTATCAGGGATTTATTTAAACAGAGTGCAGTATGACACATACCGGCCAACCGGATGCACTCCGAAATCTTGTCATCTGTATTGTGGTCCTGGCAATCGCGGGAACGATCCTTGGTATCGGGGGGTATTGCCTGGAATCATCACCAATACCAGCAGATAATCCTCCGGAGAACCGGGGATTGAACTGCAGGGAAATCTGTCACGCATCATCCTTTGGCGGGCAGAACTGCAAGGTAATCTGTTCGTAGTTCACCAAATCTCAACCCTGCACGGGAATTCTCCCTTTAATAGACCGCAGTACGCCAATGAGGGAACGGATGCCCTGTTACCCGGAAAAGAACCAGGGGAATAATTGTCCCGGCACCATACGGGTGTCGGAAAAGAAACGGGGTTGCGGCGGGGATACACCACAGTATGCCAAATGTCGTCCAAATGTCTGACAATCCCGCCGCACTTTTATGAAATTCCTCCTTTTTTAGGAAGTTATTCTGCGAAAGATGTCCGTTTTTGGAGAAAGTTTATAAATTAAAACTTGTGAACAATGGATTTACCGAAGAAGAAAA
>DANA01000057.1:0-5122 GCA_002508495.1 Methanoregula sp. UBA276 | reverse complement strand
AAAGTCCACAAGGAACTGTCCGTGGACATCCTTGACTATATGTGCGATGCAGCCAACCAGATCGAACTTTCGCAGGTCCAGACCGCGTTTGGCGTAAAGGATATCCGCGAGGTTGCGCAGGACTTTGCCGGCATCAGCATGGACAGCCTGTAACCCATCACTTTTTTTGGGCTCTCATTATTTCATGCAGCGGAGATAAATCATCAATTCATCTGCCAGTTCATTTCCGGTCCGCTGCGGGTGGTTAATGTCGATTTCGTAGGAAAACCGTAACCGGCCAAACCATTTTCTGCCCTTCGCTGATCAGGGTGGGTAACCTGGATCCCGGTAACCAGGTTGATGGGGGCTCGCCGCCCCCAAACCCCCATTACGATGACCGCCGCCGCCCCCGAAGGTACGCCCCCGCGGCGGCTCATGTAATACTATGGCAGATGAATTCATCGTTTATCTTACCCACATGAAATTTCGGAGAGCCACATTTACGGAACTTTTGCAAGGTAATTGCGCCGGCCTGCCGCCACCCCAAAAAAGGCGCCCCCGTGGCTGCTTCACGCATGGTTTTGGTACCATTTACGGGGTAATTCAACCATCCTGCACCAAAAGAGGGTGCTTTTGGATATACCCGTCCCGCTCGTATGTTCTCCAGAGTCTTTCCTGCAGCGGGTGTGAACGCTGGTTCATGAACGTTTCAAAAGGTTTTAAAAAAAGATACGCTGGCCGCGGGGTTACGCGAAGCCCAGTGCTTTTTTGTAATCGCCGAGCAGCCGGATGATGAAGCGGCGGTGCTCTTCAAGGGCTTCTTCATCG
Source organism: Methanoregula sp. UBA276 (assembly GCA_002508495.1). Taxonomy (GTDB): domain Archaea; phylum Halobacteriota; class Methanomicrobia; order Methanomicrobiales; family Methanospirillaceae; genus Methanoregula. Next base: position 4,315 of record DANA01000057.1, on the reverse strand, counting down.
TCAATTGAGGTAACAAGAGCGACAACATAGATGAAAATGAGGGCATTATCAAGGGCAAGGGATGCCGGGTGCTCGACATTTTCCGGAAGGAGCGGAATGGGGACGAATTCGCGTTCGCTTCCCACAAAATCCAGCGGCATGTCAGCAACAATCCGGGAGTTTACCCGGTTCTCGGCATCCTTTTGAATAATCACCAGTGCCTTTTTGAGGGCGGTGTGGTGTGCGCTGTCCGACAGGTGTGAGATTGCGTCCGTGCATTCGCGGACAGCATTTTCATATACGCCGAATTTATACTGGATAAATGCAGATGCCAGGGTGTGTGCAAGTGCGGGGGGAGTGTCCCGGTAGGTGGTTCTCATCCGCTCAATGTAGGATTCTAAGTATTTTTCCATGGTTTCCATCCTCAAATTTGCTCTGTCTGCCCAGGATTCTGTTACCCGGAGTTTGTCCGGTAAACTTTCGGCTATCGGGTTTAATTACTTTTACTGCTGGTTGCCGTCACCCTTTTGCTGGTTCTTTGGCCGGAATGGTTGAACCAGATCTATCCATGCTTTTTATCAAAAGGTAGAGCCAATAGTTTCGCTTACGGTATGGGTGCAGTCATTTTTTCCGATGTGCATGCAGATGCTGCCGCGCTTGAAACCTTGGTGTCCTGCATACGGGATACGGCATTTTATGACGCGTTTGGCCCGGTTGACGTGATAGTGAACCTCGGCGATCTCGTCCACCGGGGAAGTCGCCCAAAAGAGACGCTGGAAAAGGTCCAATCCCTTTCCCGGACTTACCGGGTAATCTCGGTTCTGGGCAACCACGATCATGCCTACCTGAACGGGATCCCGGTCAGCGGCAGCGATGCTGCCAGTGCCTACCGTCATGAACAGCTCCGCGGTTCACCGCTCCTCTCCCTCTTCGATGGCATGCCCATGGAATGGGTGGACCACAACATGCTCTTTGTCCATGGCGGGCCCCTTGACCTTGGCACCCAGATCCTTGACCTCAAGTGCTGGCAGCGCCTCTCGCACGAGAGCGGGGAGTCGTTCACCGGGTATCATTATACGGCAGCCATGGCATTCGAGGCTCTTGAGAAGCGCGGGATTGCGCACATGGTCTGCGGCCACCAGCATGAGCATGCCTGCTGCCGGAAGACTTCGGAGGGAGTTGTCCAGGTGGATGTGGAGTTTCATCCGGCCAGTCCTGCTGCCGGTGGGGATGGCATCCGGCTGGAGGCAGCCCGAATACCGCTTGACCTGCCCACCATCTTCCGCGTTGGCGGTTGTTTTGGCCCGGCACCGGAATTTGCGTACACTGATTTTTCCACCTTCTGGTTCATCCGCGTAGCACCGTGGGGATAATCCCCCACAGAATATTTTCCGGGTATTCTGAAGGGAGTATGACGAGATTCCAGATATCGCTGTTTTGGATGCTATTTGGGCCTTATATATAAAGTCAGACGCGTCTTTCGCCAATTCCTGCGAAATCTTTTTATTTCGTTACCACAAAGTGGTATCTATGCCTCGGGCAGGAGAAGGACGCTCCGTCCGTATCGATCCTGAGGTGTACGAGGCGCTTGTTGCACTCAAGCGCGGGAACATGACGTTCTCCGATGTAATTGCACAGATGCTCCATGACTGCTATGGCTGGTCAGATGAATATGCTACCGGCCAGAAAGGACTGGAGGAGTTCATCGAAACGAAGTCGTAATCTTTCCTGGGCCTAAAAAAAGTGTCACCCGGGACGCGTTCACCCAAGGGGATGAACCGGCCGGTTCCCCGGTCCAGGACAACTCAAACCGAATGAAACCAACGGTGAAAAGCCTGCTCTCAGCACAACCCTCATGCTGGCGGAGGCGATTCATCAGAAAATTGCACCGTCCTCCCGATAATCGCCCCCAACTCTTTTTTTAACGATTCGCGCAGAGCCGGGATATCTTCCGTGGTCTTCTGCTGCCACGCAAGGAGTTCCTGGTGCGCCCGGTGCTCTTTGTCCAGCATCACTTCGAGCTGGGCTTTTTCCCGTTCAAGGGAAGCGATCCTGACCAGCAGCGGGTGGGCGTTGATGACCTGCTGTGCAAGCCGGCAGTCCTCCTCCTGCGCACGCAATTCACTGCAGATACGGCGGATCTCCGAACGGAACGCTTCATTGTCGGAAAATATCGCCCGTTCCTCCTTGTTTTTCAGGGCAATCTCTCCTGCCTCAATCATCCGTACGGCGACGGGGAACGCGGCAGCAAGGGCAGAATCAAGCCTGCTACTCTCTGGAAATTCGTGATCCGACAACAGCGACATGGCCTCTTTCAGGACTACGATCTCCGGTCCGTCCTTCTTTCGTGTCGCAATCTTCTCTGCCTTTCGCAGGACATGCGCCGTCGTCATCGTTCGCGCGGTATAGATGCGGATGAGTTCCGCGTGCCGGGTTTGCAGGGTGTGGAGATGGTCTTTCTTCTTCTCTGCATCTGCCATCCCGGGATCGTGGGGAAGTCCTGCCAGTTCTTTAGCAATTTCGTCAAGCCGACCGGTCATCTCCGCTATCCGCTGGCGGGAACGGATCTCCTTCTCCCTCGCACCTCCAATGGTTTGCGTATTGCCCTGTATCGTGCCGAAGAGCTCCCGTGCATGAGAAACGCCGGTTATCTCTTTCCGGTAGGATGCCAGTGCAGCGGTGATGGTATTGATCTCGTGGCCAATTGCATCCACGCCGGCACGGGAAGCTTTCATCTCATCGGGAAAGACGATCCTCAGGTACCGGCCCGGGCCATTGATGCTGTTGAGGCAGTTTTTGACGCACTCCACGATTGCCGGGTAGAATGCCTCGACATCATCCGCCGGAAGTTCACGGGAAAGGGCCGTGTTCATCGCCCGGATGAATTGGGGGAGGGTGTTCTTTGCAATGCTTTTGAGTTTTGGGTGGATTTCTGGCTCATGTTCGGCCCCGGCAATCGTGGAAACGATGAGCTGGAGCCGTGCAATGCCGTTCTGGATCTCCTGGACCGGCTGGCTGGTCTGGTCTTTTAAGGCAGAACGCGCGGACTGCTCCCGTTCATCCAGCAGCGCAGGCACGGATGCATAGGCGATGATGAGCGTTTCGGGCTCTTTCTTACCAAAAATTTTTAAAAAAAAATCCCGCATCCCGCGCCCCCGCTTAATCGTCCTGTGCAATCTGCACAAGGCGCCCCGTGCCGTCTATCTCTTCAATCACCTGCACGACAGCCGGCGGAATAAGGTCTTTCCAGGGCCTTGCCTCAAGGATCCTCCTGCGGATTTCGGTGCCACTTAAGGTCTCGCGCTCGTACATGGCAGGCGACTGGACATCAAAGCCGGCCTCCCCAAAGAGCCGCACAACCAGCGGGTTCGAGGAATAGATCGTATCAAACGGGGGTGCCATGGAACGGACATGGGCCACCCAGAGGGAATTGCGCTGGATGTCCTCAATGGGAATGACGTAGAACGGGCACCCGAGGGATTCAAGCGACCGGGTGATCATGAGGACACGTTCGCCCGCGGTAAACGGGTTATCAATCTGGTGGGAGAGCTGGGCGCTCCCGATACCGATGATGATCTCGTCAACATCCTTTGCGATATGCTCAAGCACGGACTGGTGCCCGTTGTGGTAGGGCTGGAATCTCCCGATATAGAACCCGCGTTTCCTGTTCATTTTTTACCCCCGATGTTTGCTACCCGCGCTGCAAAAGCGCCGGCCGTGAACCCGGCGTCGATGTTCACGACGGAAATAACCGAGCAGGACTGGAGCATGCTGGCAAGGGCAGCCCGTCCCTCTCCCATGTACCCGTAGCCGACGCTGACCGGCACCCCGATGACCGGCTTGTCCACAAGACCGGCGACTACGGAGGGAAGCGTCCCTTCCCGCCCGGCGCAGACGATGAACGCGTGGGCGGCAAGCAGGGGTTTTAAGGCAGGAAAGAGACGGTGGATGCCGGCTGCACCAACATCATACGCGGTCCGCACTTCACATCCCATCTCTTCGGCAATCACTTTTGCCTCTTCTGCAACCCGGATATCCGACGTGCCGGCAGTTATGATGGCAACGATTCCACCGGTGGAATCCGGTGCAGGGCCATTACCAACGATAAGGACCCGGCCGGCAATGCGATGTTCGACTGCAATCCCCGCGTGTGCAGCCAGCTTGCGGACCTCGTCTGCCTGTTCGGGACGTATCCGGGTGATGACGCATCGCCCCGCCGCAACAGCGTACGAGAGTGCGATCTCTGCAAGGTGGCCCGCATCTTTTCCTTCCGCGAGCACGACCTCGGGAAGGCCACAACGGACATTCCTACCAAGGTCAAGGCAGGCGAAGTCTC
>DANA01000035.1 GCA_002508495.1 Methanoregula sp. UBA276 | reverse complement strand
CCACTTGAAATGACGAAGAGGCAAACAATTTTTATCGGGAGTGTCCCGTACAGGTAGTGCGGAGGCATCGCATGCGCTGTTGAGCCCCCTTGGGGGCAGGGTTGGCGAGAAGGGAGGTACCATTTTCCCGGAATGAGGATTTCCCATGAAATATAACTGAATGTGGTTCACATCTTTCTTAAACGAATGACGTTCCGGTTGTTTTCATGTATTGGGTGTGAACGCCCGTTCATGTGCGTTTCTCCAGAGCCGAAAAAAAGGATTCACGGTTTTTTATGGAGCGGAAAAGAGCGCAGCAAGTTCCTGCGCCTTCTCATCGGTGGAGAAGATAAGGAGGATGTCGCCGGCAGCCAGCTGTACTGCACGGTCCGGGCTGGTTATCATACTATTGTTCCTGCGAAGGCCAAAATCAGAAATACCGTACCGGTCTTCCAGCGCAAGATCACCAATGGTCTTTCCTTCTGCATAGGAACCCGGCTGAACGTTCAGGTGGTGGATCCGGAGCGAGAGGAGCATGGTATCGATGCCGGAAACTGCCGGATGAGCGTCCTTGTTCCGGGTGAATTTGGTATATCCCCACTTCTGGAGCCGGGAGACAATTTTGTCAATTTCCGGCGATGGTAACTCGTATTTCCTGAGTGCACGGGTGAAGATCTCCTTTGCCGCCTCAAACTCCTCCGATACAACCTCATCCGCACCCAGATCCAGCAGGTACTGCGCATTGCGGATGTGCTGGGTACGGGCGATGATATAGATTTTGGGGGCCATCCTCCGGGCAGCACGGACAATTCGGGGAACCGCTTCCTGCGAGGACACAACCACCACAAGTGCCCGGGCAGTGCAGATCCCGGCATGTTCGAGCACCTCTTCCTGCACCGCGTCACCAAAGATAAAGAACGGGTGACGGGCAGCTTTTTCCCGCCGGATGATATCCGGTTTCAGTTCTATGACCGTGTACGGGATGCCGGTGATCTCTGCTGCACGGGCAACGCTTTTTCCGGTAATGCCATAGCCCGCGATAACGATGTGATCGGAGAACGTCTCTTTCTTCTCCTGGCACTCGGGCCGGAAGAGGCGGTCCTGTTCAGCATGGCGTGGCGTTACCCGGTAGAGAGCCTCAACGGCGCGTGGTGCGATATTCATGAACAGGGGGGTGAGTGCCATCGTAATGATCGCGGATGCGAGGAATATCTGGTATACCATCTCGGGGATGAAACCGGAATCAAGCCCGGTCTTGGCAAGAACAAACGAGAACTCTCCCACCTGGCAGAGAGCAAACCCGGTGATGATAGACACGCGCAGTGGCATACCGATGGCCGCTGAAGCGAATGCTCCGGTCAGGATCTTGATGGCGATGATGAAGATCACGACAACCGCAATAAGCATGACAAAACCCGAATCGTTCATAATGCTGCGCGTGTTGAGCAGCATGCCGATGGAGATAAAAAAAACACCGGCAAAGACGTCACGGAATGGGATGATGTGGCCCAGCGCATCGATATTGTAATCCGACTCGCCAATGATAAGACCGGCTATGAACGCACCAAGCGTGTACGTGAGGCCGGCCTGGTTGGTGAGCCACGCGACAATGATACAGATTCCGGCTACCGTGATGAAGAAGAGCTCGCGGCTCTTCTGGAGTGCAACATAGTATAATATCCGGGGGATGACCCAGCGGGCAAGGACGATAATCAAAAGAAGGATCACGGCAGTTTTTCCCATCCCCAGGGGGAGACTGGCGAGATCCGGTCCCCCCTCTCCCATGAAGAACGGGGTAATGAGCATCATCGGGATGATCGCAAGGTCCTGAAAGATCAGGATGCCAAGAAGCGTCCTTCCCTGGAATGTGTCGACTTCATGACGCTCCTGAAGAATTTTCATGATGATTGCCGTGCTGGAGAGCGAGATGATGAACCCAAAGACTATGGATTCCCTGAACGGAACACCAAGGGCTTCGGCAACAAACGTTATGGCAACAATGGTGGTGCAGAGCTGGATGAGCCCCCCGACAACAACGGTCCGCCACGTTTTCAGGATCTGGTCAAACGAGAACTCCAGCCCGATGGTGAAGAGCAGGAGCATGATGCCAATCTCACCAAACGTCTCGATCGATTCCTGGTCGGTGATGATGCCAAACCCGTAGGGGCCGGCGAGCATCCCAATCACCAGGAACGCAACGATACTCGGGAGCCGGAATACCTGCCCGATGGAGAGGAAAAGGATGGATATTACTGCAATACCGGCAAGGGCAAGCATGATGTCCATTATGCAGACCTCCACAAGGATCGAGGTGAGAGCGCTTCAAGGCGATTATGGGATCGGTCCGGGCTACCGGGGCTGCAGTTCATGGAGATGGGGGTAAAATGGATAGAATGCGATCCACCATGAATGTTTTGACCGACGGGAAAAACAGAACCGGAATACTGGTTGTAACCATAAAAGGAAAAGTGCCCCAGGCCTGATTTGAACAGGCGACAACCAGATCTTCAGTCTGGCGCTCTCCCAAGCTGAGCTACTAGGGCAGGACTACAATATTTGTTGCAGGTAACTAATAAATGATCTGTTCCCCCCCCGGAACAACCCGTCTTCCCGTCCTTTTTTATACCCCGCGGTGACAGTATTAACCAATGCCGCCCTCGAACACAAACAATGGCGATACCGGGCTGAGTGGGGCGATAAAAAGCCGGACCGCGAAGGTTGTCCACCTGACCCACAATGACCTGGATGCCGTTGGCGCCGATGCCATCCACCGGATGCGGTACGGTACTGAAGGGGTCTTCACCATCTGGAGTTCCGTGGGAAAATTTCCGGCCCTCCTTGCCCTCGTTGCAGCCTGTGATGGGAACGGCGATCTCCTCTCCATCTCGGATCTCGGGTATCACCGCGATGCCGAATCCTCTCTCAAGCGGGCAAAGAAGAATGGATGGCGGGTTGAATGGCGGGACCACCACCGCTGGCGCGATGAGGAGAAGGCACGGATAGGAATGGAGGCGGATCTCCTGCAGATCGATACCGGAACCTGTGGCACCGGCATCGTTGCCCGCGATCTTGCACCCGACAACGCGGTTGCCGCGGAGGTTGCCCGGGTGGTCTGCGATTACGATCTCTGGAAACATGCCGACCCCCGTTCTGCCGTTCTTGGCCAGGTGCTCCAGCGCAAAAAGAACCGCGATCATGTGAGGGACTGCCTGGTACGCGGGGTCTTTACGGATGACGCTATCGAACGGGAGTACGCGGAGATAAAAGCGGAGATGACGGCGATGATGCAGCGGAGCCTTGCCCATGCCACATTCACCGGCACCAGGTACCGTATTGCCTTTGCCCCGATGTACGGCTACCCGAGCGAGACTGCCCACTTCATCCGCGACCAGAAAGGGACCGAGATCGAGGTCATCATTGGAAAAGACGGGAAGTTCTCGATCCGCTCCGTCCCGCCCATCAGCCATCTTATCGCCCGGGAGTTCGGTGGCGGGGGCCACCCGAATGCTGCCGGCGGGTCATTCAACTTCACGGTCATCGAGCGGTTCACGTGGTGGCTTTTCAAGAAGAGCCGGCATTTTGCGGAACTGGAAGACGTTGCCGAAAAAATCTCCAAAAACCCGTGAAATATTCTTGTGATGACGGATTGGGTTGAACCAGCATCATCCAGTTAATATTTAATAGTTGATCACCAACGGTCATCTAATCACTCATGAAGCAGACGTCTCTAGTCCTGCTGTGCTGTGCACTCTGCCTCCTGGCAGTGATGCCGGCACAGGCATTTGTGGCAAAGTCGCTGACAATCACCCTGGAAGAGAACGGCGACGCGCAGATCGATATGCAGTACGAACTCACGTTCGTGGAACAGACTGCGGTCTTCCTGCGTATCGCGGACCCGGCCGACGAACTCAAATCAGCCTTTGAGTCCAATTCCCATAGACCGGTTACCGTGACCCGGGCAACCAGTTCCTCGGCAACGGTGATTGTACCGGCTTTTGCAACAATCCACGAAGGGAATGGTAAGCATACTATTGTAACCCCTCCGGTATCCTTCGAGAAGGCACAGGCAGTTATAAACAACTACTGGTTTGCCCCGATCGTCAGCCCCGACTTCTCCCCGGAGATAACCACGGTCATATTCCCGGACGGGTTCTCTGCTACCTTCGATAACGTCCTGTCCCTGCCCCCGATATCCCGGCCGGTATTCTATTAACCGGTTTTTTTCCTTTCGCTTCAGCAGGTGGAGCAGAGCAGATCCGTTCAGCAGATGGATTCGTTCTTCATTTTCCCATCACACGAACGTATTCTGTTCAGAGCGTGATTTCTGCAGCGGCAACAATCTTCTTCCAGTAGTCTTCGGAACCATCCGTGCAGTACCCCCCGGCAACGATCTGGTCCGGGTCGAGATTGGTCCGGGCAAGGGCGATTGCCTGCGGATCCGGGTCGATGATGAAGAGTTTCTGGACCGTATATTCATCGGTAAGGTCGAGGAGTGTCCTGAGGGAATCTTTTGGGACTGCAACCTGGCGCTGGCGCTCCAGGAGGCGGGCGAGACTCTCCGTGTCCGGTTCTGGTTCGAAGAAGAAGACCTTGACATGGTTGAGCCCGACAAGTTCAGCTTCCACGATCCGGTCGCAGATGATAATGTGCCCGTCAACCCCGGTGTCCCGCATGTCCCGGAATACCGTGCGGTATGCCCCGCAAATGGCGGCATTCCACTCCATCTCGTCATCGTAATAGTCATCCTGAATCTCCAGCGCGTGGGGGGCGGGCACCGCACACCATGCTCCTTTCTTCTGCACCACGATCCCGGCAGCATCCTCGATCATTGCGCAGGTCTCCGCATGAATTTCCCCGGTTGCACGGCCGTTTGCAACCCCGGCGAGCGATGCGAGGATGCGTTCTGCATAGAACATCCCCCCTGAACAGGGTTTCATTATCCCTGCATCGATCTGCGGGGCAAGGGACTGGTCAAGGCGGTACGTGAGGAGGTCTGCCGTCCTGCCCTTGTGCCGGCCAACCCATGCAGCTAGCGTCTTAACGTCCGGGACGGCCGGTTCTCCGCCAAATCCCCGTGTGTTCAGCCTGAACCGTTTTGCCATCTGCAGATATTATTACGCATAAACATCTAAAACGTACTGATGAATCCGCCACCGCTGCTCGTCACCTGCGGGCTGCCGTACACAAACGGCCCCTGCCATCTCGGACACCTGCGAACATACGTGCCTGCCGATGCGTATGTCCGCTACATGCGGCGGGCAGGCGAGGAGGTTCTCTTCGTCTGCGGGTCGGACAACCACGGGACACCAATCGTGGTCTCGGCCGAGGAGGCCGGCACCACTCCCCGTGCGCTCTCGGAACAGTACCATAAACATTTCGACGAGACCTTCAAACGCATGGGGGTGATCTTTGACCGGTTTGGTATGACCGATGACCCGACCAATCACCACCGGGCGCAGTCCATTGTTAAAGAACTCGAAAAGAATGGGTACATCTACCGGCAGATCGTCCACCAGGCATACTGCACGAAGTGCAAACGATTCCTTCCTGACCGGTACGTGGAAGGGGTCTGCCCCCACTGTGGCAAACCGGCCCGGGGGGACGAGTGCGACCAGGGTTGTGGCAAGCACCTTGAGCCGGGCGAGATCAAGGACCCGGTCTGCAAGGTTTGTAGCACGAAAGCAGAGTTCCGCGACCAGGAGCACTATTTCTTCCGGCTCTCTGCATTCAAAGACTTCCTCCTCCCGTATCTCGATACCGTCCGGGGGACGAGCAATGCCAGGAACTACGCGATTGGCTGGATCCGGGACGAGCTCCATGACTGGTGCATCACCCGCACGCTCGAATGGGGCGTGAAGTTCCCGGGCCGTGACGACCTTGTGGTCTATGTCTGGGTTGATGCCCCCATCGGGTATATCTCCTTTACCGAGGAGTGGGCAAAAGCCCATGGGAAGGACTGGAAGCGGTACTGGTGCGGCGAGAACCGGGTCACTCATTTCATCGGCGGCGACATCATCTACCACCACACCATCTTCTGGCCGGCACTCCTGAAAGGCGCGGGGTACGGGGTCCCGCACGCGGTTGTTGCCAGCGGCATGCTCAAGGTGGACGATCACAAGTTCTCGAAGTCCCGGGGCTACGTTGTCTGGACCAACGACGATTACCTGGACCGGGGTCTTCCGGCCGACTACCTCCGGTATTACCTGCTCGCCTACACGAGCCACACCAAGGAGCTGAACTTCTCCTGGTCCCTCTTTGCCGAGCGGATCAACAACGAGGTGGTCAACATCTTTGGCAACTTCGTGTACCGCACGCTCTACTTTGCCCAGAAGGAGTTTGGGGGAATCCCGCCGGGTTCAGTTGATGCCTCGATCATGGCAGAGATCGAAAAGAGCCTCGCCACCGTTGACGCGCTGATGCGGGACTACGAGTTCAAGGGAGCGGTTGACGCCATCATGGCCCTTGCAGCGTTTGGCAACACCTACATCCAGACCAATGCCCCGTGGAAACTGGTCAAGACCGATCGCGAGGCAGCTGCCCATGTCATAAAGAACTGCGTCCAGCTCGCAAAGGCCGTTGCGCTGCTTTTGGAGCCGGTGATGCCGGAAGCTGCCCAGCAATGCTGGGTGCAGCTCGGGTATTCAGACCGGATCGCGGACCATGCGATCAGCGAAGCCACCACCATGGTCATGGAGGCGACGCTTGCGCCCCCCGTCCCGCTCTTTTCCAAGATGGACGATGACAAGGTCAAAGAACTCGATGCCCTGCTCCAGAAACGCGTTGCAGAAGCAAACAAAAAAACGGAGAAGATCCCCGTGGTTACCTTCGAAGAATTCCAGAAACTCGACATCCGGACCGGAAAAGTCCTTTCCGCGGAACCTGTACCAAAATCGAATAAACTGCTGAAACTGATGGTGGACATCGGGAGCGAGACGCGGCAGATCGTTGCCGGCATGCAGCAGTTCTACCGGCCGGAAGAGCTGGTAGGAACGGATGTTGTGGTTGTTACAAACCTTGCCCCGGCAAAGATCTTCGGGGTCGAAAGCAACGGCATGATCCTAGCAGCCGGTGATTCCGCGTCACTTCTCGTGCCGTTAAAACCCGTTGAGCCCGGCTCGAAGATCCGGTAA
>DANA01000110.1 GCA_002508495.1 Methanoregula sp. UBA276 | reverse complement strand
GGGGCGCCACGGGGTGGCGGCAGGAAACGCAACACCAATGTAAAGGTTCTTGAAGCGATGGTAAACCCTGGTACCAAAGAGATACTCGTTATTCCGGACAATGTCCCCCTCTTTGCGCCACGCGTTCCCCCGCCCCCCGTGCGGGGATCCGGCAGCGCAGAGAAGAGATGGTCGTTTGGGGAACGTGGGCTGTACCAAAGCCAAAAAAAGGTGGATGCTCACTCGCAGAACGGGTGTTTTGCCGTGCACTTCTTCGCAAGGACCTCGTCTGCGGAGGGTTCGGATCGCATCGCCCGTTTTATTGCAAGTTTTGTCGCCTCGTAGTTGAACGTGCGGACCTTCTCCTTGTCCTTTGCGTCCCATTCGATGAAGACCGAGACGATGAGGAGCAGGTTCTCCGCTTCAGCTTTTGGGATGATCCCCTCGGCAACCGAATCCATGACCGCCAGAGCAACGGCATTCTGGGCCGGCCCGAACATCAGGATTGCCTGGCTGGCGTTCTTGATGGTCACCTTGTTGATCATCAGCGTTGACGGCTTCGCGGGCAGGTTCGGGGTGACCACGGCAAGCAATGGCGTGTGCCCCTGCCGGGGCATGGCGATCGAGTTGACGAACGCTGCCTCAACCGGGCTGCCTTTTGCCCCGATGACGAGATCGATGTGGGCGATCTCGGGACCTTCTCCTACCAGTGCTTCCCCGATGAGGGTCTTGTCGAACTGTGCGGCCATTCTCTCTCACCTCTTGTGTTATGAACGGAAATGTAACCTGAAACAGCAAAAAAGTTTTGTTAATGGCTACAGGGAAGGAAAAAAATAAGACCGGACGGGTCTTCAATCAGGACTTTTCGCGGCGGAATAACCCTGCGGCAAGTGCGATATACGACGGCGTCCCGTACACGATTGCCACGTCGCCAGCTAAAAGGAGCGTCTCCCCGCCTAGCCCCGTGTGGGTCTCGCCATTGCGCTGGAGCGCAAGGATGGTGATGTTATGCCGCTTGCGCAGGTTGAACCCGCCCAGCGTCTTTCCGGCAAGCAGCGATCCCTCTTCAATGGTTAATGCCGTGATGGTGATATTGGGGATGTTCTTGATGAGGTCCGGAAGACCCGCCTGCGGCTCGCTCTTCTTGCGGAGCATCTGGTAGCCACCGGCCCGGACCTCGCTGATGAATGCATCGATCTGGTCACGGGGGATGAAGTACTTGTTCAGAACGACCGTGAAGATCTCGACCGAGGTCTCGAACTCTTCGGCAATCACCTCATCGGCCCCGATGAGGTAGAGCGCTTCCATCTCGCTGATATAACGGGTCCGGACAATGATGGTGATCCCTGAGTTCAGGCGGCGGACCTGCGCCGTTATCTTGCGGATCGCTATCGGGTCATTGATTGCTACGACCGCAATCCGTGCCAAGCGGACACCGGCATGACTCAGCACCCCCTCGCTCGTGGCATCGCCAAAGATGACCGGCTCTCCTTCGAGTCGCGCCGCGGTGACGAGATCGGGGTTCAGTTCCACGATCGTGTAGGGGATGTGGCCGTTTTTTGCAGCCCGGGCAAGGTTCCGGCCGGTTATGCCAAAACCGATGATTATGAGGTGGTCTTTGCGCTCCGGGTGGGGTTCTCCGTCATCGACACCGCAGGTTCCCTGTGCAATGCGGGAGAGGGCCGGGATCCGGCAGATGCGGCTCGTGAACGGGTGGCCAAGGTCAAGGACAAACGGTGTGGCTGCCATGGTCACAAGGGCGATTGCAAGAAACATCTGGTAGGTGTCTGTGGGGAGGATACCGGCCGTCATGCCGCTCTGGGCGATGATGAACGAGAACTCGCCGACCTGTGCGAGAGCAAGACCGGTCAGCGCCGCGGTGCGTAACGGGTAGCCAAGTGCAAGGGGGGCTGCCGTTGCAAGCAGGGCTTTTGCACAGAGTACGATGATGATGAGGACGATGACCAGCCCGATATTCGCCATCACAAAATGAATATTGAGGAGCATGCCGATAGAGATGAAGAAGAAACTGGTGAAGATGTCGCGGAACGGCAGGATAATGCTGACTGCCTGGTGGCTGTATTCCGATCCCGAGATGATGAGGCCAGCAAGAAGCGCCCCGATGGCAAGGGATGCCCCGGTAAAAGAGACAAGCCATGCAACCCCGAAGCAGATGAGGACGACAAAGAGGAGGAACATCTCCTGGTTCTTGGTCTTTGCGATCTCGTAGAGCAGGCGGGGGATGATCCATTTTGCGCTGACGATCAGCGTGATCATGATGGCGATGTCCTGGAAGACCAGCCAGACGAGATCGGTTCCCGAGAGGAGGGGCTCGATGTTGAAAAGGGTGGTGCTGGCAAGGAACGGGATTGCCATGATCATCGGGATCGCGGCAAGATCCTGGAAGATGAGGATGCCAAGAGCGATGCTGCCATGCGGGGAATCGATCTCGCCGCGCTCGTGGAGGATTTTGAGCACGATGGCGGTGCTGGAGAGGGAAAGCAGAAAGCCCATCAGGATTGCCTGACCCGGTGGCCAGCCGAAAAGGAGGGCGAGGCCACAGAAGAATATAAACGAGAGGCCGACCTGCAGCGCACCCCCCACAAGAGCGATGAGCCGGATCTTCCAGAGGTCTTTAAAGGAAAATTCTAGGCCGATGGTGAAGAGCAAAAGGATGATGCCGATCTCGGCTAACACCGTGACCTGCTCCTCGCTCTGGATGAGGGAGAAACCGTACGGGCCGACGATGATGCCGGTCAGGATGAATGCCACGAGCGGCGGGACCTTGATCCGGTTGAAGATGAGGCCGACGATGAGTGCGATGGCAAAGACGATCAGGATATCGGTAAAGAGGGCAAATACCATGAACCGGTCACTTGTGGATGATGTAGTGCGCTTTCTTTTAAAAAGGATTTGGGGGTGTCCAGTCTGTTTCCTGCCCGGTCATTTCGATATGCTTTTTAATCCTGCTACTGAACGTATTACTACGATAATGAGAATTCGTAATACTGACATATCCTTCGGGTTTGGAATAATCCTGCTTCTGGTTCTGTTTGTCTTTTCAACCGGTTGCATCAACTCTGTGCAGACGGTGCTCAGTGAAAAGGAAGCTGATGCTGGCATGGGTTCTCCTTCTGGTTACGAGAATTTTCCCGGGATGGATCTTCCCGCAGATCCGTCAGGCAGCGGTGCATTGGACCGGGTACCGGTGACTGCAACCCCTTCGCCTGCCCGTACCCTTGTTGTCAAAGAAGTTAGTCCCGATCCCTATGTTACGTCTGATCCCTACCGTCTCCCGTACCGGGATCACGGGACCTGGTCAACGGTTGACATTGCACGAATTCCAAGAATTCCGGAATACTCAAAGGAATTCATCCTGCGTTCCAATACAACTGCAATCCGGGTGGATGTCGCCGAGGGACCACTTGTGCTGGATCTGACGTTCAGTCCATTGTTCGATAAACCGGATCAAACTGCGGACACCGGAAGCAGTTATCCGAGTGAGGATGCGGATGATGAAGAGGAAGAGGATAGCGGAGGCGCGTCTGGGGGGGGAACCGGGTTACGAACCGGCCCGGCATCCTTTGTTTACCCGTATGGAGAGGTCACGGTAATCGATATCGTAACAAATGCAACTGTTGCAAAAGAAGGATATGGTTGTACCTACAGTTCAGATAAAGGAAAGACGATGAAGGTTTACAAAGATGGATCGTTTATCGTAACCCTCTCGGGACAATTCATTGACATTAAGATAAAAATTACCACTGGTTCAGCTCCGGTTGTAACCACGCGCGTGCCGGTTACGTATTATGTGCCTGTAGAGGAAGAGTGGTAACACCGACAGGTTATTCCCCCGGCCGCGCAACCAGTTCCACAAGGGGAAGATTACCCCTCATGACCCCCCGCGTCTCTTGCATTTTCCGGATGGTCATTCCCCCTTCAGTCCGCACCCGGTTGCCTGTCTGAGAAAAAAAGTTATTTTCTGGTTTTTGAAACTGGTTTTTTTACTGCTGTTTTTGCAGGTGTGGATTTCTTTGCTGCTGCTTTCTTTGGCTGTGCCTTTTCAGGCACCGTTTTCTTTCCTTCCTGGGTCTTTTTCGCTGCAACCATCTGGTGCTCAACTCCATATTTTAAACATCGCGGTTTTCACCGGGGGTAATGACGAGGGCATCAATGCTGCCTTTCCAGAACGCCCCATGCATGGGACATTGGACAAGTGCCCTGTCGCCCCAATTACATGTAAGGAAGCAGGAGTATTAAATATTTTTTAAATTGTGTGAATAGTTACGAAAATTTGAAATTTTTAAACCAGCACCAACGATAAGAGGGAATATGGAAAGGAATTGGTGCTTGCTCTTAGTGGACATGCGTTTATAGAGGATTCATGATGAGGCTTCTGTTCTGGTGATGACTTTTCCCCATACATCACCATCTTTGTGTTAGTTGCAATGGTATAATACTTTTTCATTTTCGTATGATTTTTTAAAAAATGTTGGCTTCTCTAAAATAATAAGATCCTGCGGTTGTAATACGACGAAAAATGTGCGACTGCATCCCCCGCCATGATACGGTCCATACTCTCTGCAACCGGGATGGCCACCGCTCCCCGCCCGGACTCATCAGAGAAAAGGTATCAATCAGAGCGCTTCTCCTTTCTGGAAGAAGTAACCGCTCATGAATACGGTAACCGCGCCGAGTGCGGCAAGGATCGCTATGTCCATGGCAAGGGAGAACTCGGAATACCCAATCATGATGCCCCGGAGCGCATCCACGCCGTAGGTGAGGGGATCGATATACGAGAATACCCGGATAACCCCGGGAAGGTTTGCAACCGGGAAGAGGGCACCGGAGAGTAAAAAGAGCGGGAAGACGATGAAGTTGATGATCATGTTGAACCCGTGGAAATCCTTGAGTACCGATGAGAGGGTCAGGCCGATATTAATGAAGATGACCGATATCAGAAGCATGATGACGATCGCTATGGCAATCTGTGGCAGGGAAGGGAGCCGGAACCCGATCAGGACCGACAGCACCATCATCATCGTTGCCTGGATTAAGGAGATCGTTGCCCCGCCGGCCATCATGCCGATGACGATTGAGACCCGGCTTGCCGGAGTCACCAAGACCTCTTTTAAGAACCCGTACTGCCGGTCCATGATGACTCCCATTCCCGTATATGCCGATGAGAAGAGGATGGTCATGCCAAGGATCCCCGGGACCAGGTACTGGATATACCCGATCTCACCGGGTATTCCAGGAACTTCTACCTGCCGGAACCCGAGGCCGAGGAATACGAGCATGAAGATCGGCATTGCCACAGCCCCGACGATCCGCGACTTTGCCCGGACGTACTTGATCATCTCCCGCAACCAGAGGACATAGATAGCAGTGAACTGGATCATCGCATCATCCTCCGGCGGTGCTTCTCCCGCATTCCCGCACGCTTGCTCCCGTCCTCCTCCCGTATGGATGCTCCGGTAAGATGGATGAATACGTCTTCAAGGCTGGGCTTGTGCAGGCTCACGGAACTGATGACA
Source organism: Methanoregula sp. UBA276 (assembly GCA_002508495.1). Taxonomy (GTDB): domain Archaea; phylum Halobacteriota; class Methanomicrobia; order Methanomicrobiales; family Methanospirillaceae; genus Methanoregula. The sequence continues at coordinate 4,553 of DANA01000110.1, read as the reverse complement.
ACCCCGGTTGCGTGGGCGATTTGGAAGAGGTGGGGGATGTTGTCTTCGCCATTGATGACCTTGAGGAGGACATTTCCGTTGTCGGCTGCAATCTCCCGCACCCATTCCTTTCCTTTGAGCCCGGAAAGGAGGGGATCAGATGGGCCTTCGATGGTAAGCGAGACGCTGTCACTCTTGTATTCGTCTTTGAGTCTCTGTGGCGTATCAAGGGCGATGATCTTCCCGTTGTCGATGATGGCGATGCGTTCGCAGAGGTAATCTGCCTCCTCCATATAATGCGTGGTCAGGATGACGGTTGTCTTATATTCCCGGTTGAGGTTCCTGATGTAGTCCCAGATGCTCCGCCGGGTCTGGGCATCGAGGCCGAGCGTTGGCTCGTCAAGGAAGAGGACGCGCGGGTAGTGGATGAGCCCGCGGGCAATCTCGAGCCGGCGTTTCATTCCCCCGGAATAGTACTCGACAAGCGTATCAGCCTTATTCTCAAGGTGCACCACAGAGAGGACTTCAGCAATCCGCGTCCTGCGCTCTTCAGCCCCGATGTTATACATCATTGCATGGAACTCGAGGTTCTCCCTGCCGGTCAGGCCGATATCGAGCGAGGGGTCCTGGAAGATGATGCCAATATTGCTGCGCACGTTGTCGGGATCGTTTCTGATATCAAAGCCTGCGATGAGGGCGCTTCCTGATGTCGGGACGAGCAGGGTGGTGAGCATGTTGATGATGGTGGTCTTGCCGGCACCGTTTGGCCCGAGCAACCCGAAGAGCTCGCCTTCCTTCACCGAGAACGAGACATTGTCGACAGCAATGAGATCGCCGAATTTTTTTGTTAGTTCATTGACAACGATTGCATTCATAGATCGATTTTCTCTCACGGTTTGGTTTTATGAAATATGCAATGAGTGGCAGAACCTCTATCCAGCTCTGCCAAAATTATCCTGGTACGATTATTTACTCTGTAGATCGGGTCTGGGGGCAGAAGATCCATCATATCATGGGGATTTTTTCGGCAGCAAAAAATTATCTGATGCCGTCAAGTTATGTTGTTATCGATATGTGATCCGGTGCTCCGATAACGCGAAGAGGGGTTATATCTTCACTCTCGTTATCATACCCATCATCAGGAAGATTCTATCCCAGCATCGAGAGCGTTTTCATTACTTCGGTGACTGCCGGGTAATCCGCGGGCATCTGTCGCCCTTCGAGCCCGGCTGCAAGGATGGTGGAGTCCTGCGAGAATTCCCCGATGATTCGGCTTTTATCCTGGATGGTATTCCGCAGCGTTTGTCCCGTCATTGAATCCGTCTTGTTCAGCACATAATAGAGCGGGACGCCGATGGTTGCTGCCATATCGGCAACCATCTTCGCCAGGTTAAGGGATTCATACGACGGGTCGATGACCATGAGAATCGCGTTGCAGACCTTGTCGATGCCCCGGCCGAAATGCTCGATACCCGCTTCCGTATCGATGATGACCATGTCGTTTGCCGAAAGCTCAAGCCCGGCAAGGAACTGCTTGGCAAGAGCACCCATAGGGCATGCACATCCCTCTCCTGCCTGGTGAATCTTGCCGATTGCCACCAGCCGGATACCGTCATTTCCTGAGATGAACTCAGCGGGGATGCTGTCGATGGTTTTTGCGTTTTCAATGGGTGATGGCGTGTTGTTCTCCCGCACCTCCCGGAATGCTGCCATCATATTTTTCTTCCCGCCAACAAAATCCATCAGGTCCTTTGGGGCTTCCGTTCCGAGGAGCCGGTGGAGCCCAGCGTTCGATTCATCCGTGTCAACAACCAGTACCCGTTTTCCTGATTGTGCATACTGTTGTGCGAGCAGCGCAACGATCGTGCTCTTTCCGCACCCGCCTTTTCCGCAGACTACCAGTTTCATTGAGTGTAACTCCTTCGTTTGGTGTGAAATTTTTATAGTTTTTGTAACACCAAGTGTACTTTTTTTTAATTTGCTTCAGATAAGTGTAGCGATTTGCACCCGGAGTTTTTACGGGATGACAACGGAAAAACCCGGCTTTCTTTTTCATGGGATTACCCATGTTCCTCTCATCCATCCGATTCGTACAGCTCGTAATACATCCCCTTCTTCTCCATCAGCTCGTCATGGTTGCCGCTCTCCACGATCCCGCCCTTGCTCATCACATAGATCCTGTCCGCCTTCCGGATTGTCGAGAGCCGGTGGGCGATGATGAACGTGGTGATGTTCTTCGATATGCGGTTGATGGAGTCCTGTACGATGGCTTCGGACTCGTTGTCAAGGTTGCTCGTTGCTTCGTCAAGCACGAGGAATTCCGGTTTCCGTACAAGGGCCCGGGCAATGGCGACCCGCTGCTTCTCGCCACCTGAGAGCTTGATGCCCTGGTCGCCCACGATGCTGTCGTACCCCCTGGGGAGGCCCGCCACGAACGCGTGGATGTTCGCTTTCTTTGCCGCGTCGATCATCTCTTCATCGGAATAATCCCCGCCAAAGGTGATGTTCTCCCGGATTGTCGTGTTGAAGATGAAGGTGTCCTGGCTTACGTACCCGACTTTTCGCAGGAACGTGTCTTTGTCATATTCCCGCAGGTCATGCCCGTTGATCATGATCCGGCCGTCCATTACATCGTAATACCGCAGGAGCAGCGAGACGACCGTGGATTTGCCCGACCCGGAATGTCCGACAAGGGCCGTCACCTTCTTCTGCCCGATTTTAAGGTTGAATCCTTCGATCAGTTTTTGCCGGGGAAAATAGGAGAACCTGACCTTCTCAAAGGTGATATCGGACGTGAGTTTTCGGAAATTCCGGTTGCCGTTCGTGATCGTGTGATACCGGGAGTCGTTCAGGAACTGGTAAATGGTATCCAGGTTGGGCCAGAGGTCCATGAGGCCCATGTACTGGTGACTCAGGCCCGAGAGGCGGGGGATGACCTTGAGTGCCGAGAAGACGAACGTGCCCATCAGGGGGATGATGAAAAGGAACTGTTCCTGGTACAGGTAATACAGGGAGATGACAAGGACAGCTATTGCGACAAAGAAGAGGAACTGGAGGATTGCACCGGGCAGCTGCCGGAAGAAGCTGAGACGGATGTATTTTTCCCAGTATTCGTCAAGCGCAACATTGTACTTGTCCTTCCAGTACCCGTCACCGCACACCGACCGTATCTGCCGCAGCCCTGCAACATAGCCGCTCAGCACCTCGTTCTCGGAACGCATGGATTTCATATGGAGCCGACCGAGCCGGAACGAGAATTTCTTTCCTATGTACCTGACAACCAGGATGAAGAGGAGGCCCCCGCCAACAAGGATCGCAACGGCCGTAGTGGACACAAAACAAAGGGTTACAATGATGGTCACGATAATGATACTCTCGGAAAACATCGACATCGATATCTCCAGGAAGTGCCGGACCTCGGCCGGGGCCGTCACGACATTGTACAGGATGTCCCCGCGCTTGTTCTCAACATAGTACTGGTAATCATTCCTCACCAGTTTCTCGAAGATCACCCGTTTGGTCCGGGTAATTACACTTTTTGTAAGATACAGCGAAAGATACCGGTATACGAGCGATATGGCAAAGGTCAGAAAGACCAGCAGGATGAACAGGAGGGAGAAGAGCACGATGTCCGGCATGCTGGAACAACTCCTCACATAATTATAGAATGGTTCAAAGATGGCAATCTCCGGGCCCTGGAAATCGATGGTGGCGTTCATGATGGGGTACAGGAGCACGATCTGGAATGTCTCCAGTATCCCGGAAATCACACTGAGAAGAAGGAGGGTGACAAGATAGCCCCGGTAACCCTGGCTGTAGTAATCGAAGAGCAGCAGGATCCGTTTGGTACCAGAAATTGCGCTGTTCACCCAATCCGACACCATGGCCTTCATGCCGGTAACCGTGGGTTCTGCAATGGTCTGCGTTGTCATATGCAGGCTCCGGATGCAGCTGTGCACACGGTATATTCTTTTTTCCCATGAGCCAACGGACCCCCGCAGGATTCGGTCAGTCGCCCTGCTCCCTGTCCATGGTGCCATGCATCCGAAGATGTTTTCCGGTCATCCACGGTATCGCGCTCCGGAAAGGTCGAGCCTTTCAAACCCGTGGTTGTTGCAGTTGGCGTTTATCATATCAAACACCGGCACCCCGACGAACATCGTATAGATCTCGTCAGCCTTTGCTTTCGGATCGATGTCAGCAAACCTTTGGGGATACACGGTCTTGCCCACGAAATATGAGTCCGCGAGAATTGTGTCAAGGTTCGAGCTGCGGTAGTTGTAGGGGAGGGTAGCGTACACATCCCCTTTCTTCACCGCTCTCATGTCAGCAAATACCGGGCTCGTGATATCCTCAAACCCGCCGATCTCATCCGTCACGCCCAGTGTCCCGGCATCGATGAAGATGAAATCGGGGTCCGCATGGAGGAGCGACTCTTTGGAAAAATCCGTTGTCTGGATGACTGCCCCGTCTGCAATGTTCTTTACATGCACCCAGAGGAATGGGGGATATGTTGACTGCGTGGACATGAGCCCGTGCGATCCCCCGTACGAGAGGCCCCCTATATATGCGGT
>DANA01000121.1:10447-10902 GCA_002508495.1 Methanoregula sp. UBA276 | reverse complement strand
CCGTTCTCCGGATAAACGAAGACTTCGCGGGACGATAAAGGGAACAGTGACAAAAATGTCAGCAACGATCATCGCGCCATCAGCGCGAACACACCCCATCCGACATGCTCACGCGTGTATGCAGCATACCGTTTCGGTTCCAGCGCCAGCTGGGACCTGACTTCACCTGCGAGTTCGTCACCGGGATTTGCATCGAGCCACCGGCGCATCGTGAGCCACTTGGCTGCCTCGTACCGGTCCCAGCCGTCCTGGTCAGCCAGGACCATCTCGACAACATCGTAATTGAGGTCGCCGAATGATGCGAGAAGATCCGGAAGCAGGAGAAAGTCGGAAGCAGAATGAGCAAGGCATCCCTTTACAATCTCTTCGGTCTCCGGCATCTTCAGCCAGTAGGGCTCACCGATGAGGATGATCCCTCCGGGCCGGAGACTCTTCGCGAGAAGCCCGACGGTGCC
>DANA01000121.1:0-10276 GCA_002508495.1 Methanoregula sp. UBA276 | reverse complement strand
CTGCCGAGGTCGAGCACCCGGGTCCCCGGTTCCAGGCGCAATGCAGCGCCGAGGGTGGCATACTTTTCCGGTGTGAACGGGTTATGGATTCGGTGAGCACTTTCTGATATAGTAAAAATACGCGGAATATCCAAGATAAAAAACTCCTTTCTCCACAGGTATGCAGGAGCCGAATAAGCCCTTTGTGGTCAGAGTTGCCGGGGGCGAACCTCCCGGGGGTGGTGATACCGGCCACGGATATTCCCGCAGGAAAAAATTCCGGATAAGATATCCGCGATAATTTTTCATCAGCCAGTGCCGCAGGTAACCGGCTCAAAAAAAAGGACCGGTGCCGCTACCGTACTTTGAGTATCTTCATCCATCCACCCCCACTTAACACCCAATGCTCCAGCCTGCCGGAACATGGGATCGTCCATCCAAAGAGGCCTATAAGGGCAGGTTTTGGGGGCGGTTTTCTGGCGGATTATGCCATCCGGGGTTGTTTTGGCCTTTGGCTGAAAATCGGGACACACGTTTTTGCGAATACGGCACAAAAGAACCTGTACCCGTGGCAAACGGAGGCGAAAATCGCCTCTTTTGCGGGGATCCCTCCCGAGGGGTGTCCCGACAACCATCCCTCTCCATTCCCGGCAGCCAAAGCCCACCCACCGTCCGGGTAGGGCGATGCCCAGTCCACTCCACCTTGCTTCACAACCGCCCACCTTCACCCTGCACGGTTCAGGGTTTATCATCCGCAGCTGCCCCTTGTTTTTTATAGCATTTACAGGAAAAACCAGGGAATCTGCGATGAAGATCTACATGGATGTCTGCTGCTTGTGCCGACCGTTCGATGATCAGCGGGACAGAAAGATTCGGATCGAGGCTGAGGCCGTCCTCGCTATCCTGAAGCGGTGCAGGAAAGACTGGATTCTTGTCGGAAGTGATGTGATCGATCTGGAAATTTCCCGGATCGCCGACGATAAAAGGAGACAGGACGTTGAGCAGAAACTCCAGATCGTTGCAGAGTATATTGACCTTGATGAAACGATCTTTTACCGGACGATTCAGTTCCAGGATGCCGGACTCAGGCTCTTCGATGCACTCCATCTCGCGTGTGCCGAGACCGGAAAAACTATTTTCCTCACAACCGATACTAAGATAATCACTATCGCAGGGACTCTTCCGGACTTTTCGATACCGGTAAGAAACCCGGTTCACTGGCTGAGGGAGGTGTCAGTTCATGAAAACCATCAATGAAGTGCGCAAGGAAGGTTTCGAAGCCCTGGAAAAAACACTCGGACCCCGCGATATGGAACGGTTCATTAAGAGCTTCGGGCCCGGTCATGGCGATTACACCAAAGAGCGCCACCAGTGGTTGCCGGAAAAACTTGAAGATATCAAAGAGGATCTTCTGGAATTTCAGAAAAAACGGAAAGCAAAAAAACAGCCCTGATTTTTTTGATCGGAAAATCTCTTTTTCTCCTGCATTTTCTCCTCATGGAAAAATCCTTTCCCATACCCCTTCCCGACGCTCCCACCACTGCCCCCACTCATTCTCGCACTTCCATCTCCCCCTCCCCCCGGCCACCACCAGTTACCACCCAATGCTCCAACCCGTCGGGGCATGGGATCGGCTGTCCAAAGAGGCTTATTAGGGCAGGTTTTAGGGGCGGTTTTCGGGAGGATTGTGTCATCCGGGGTTGTTTTGGCCTTTGGCTGAAAATCGGGACACACGTTTTTGCGAATATGACACAAAAGAACCTGCACTCGTGGCAAACGGAGGCGAAAATCGCCCCTGTTGCGGGTATCCCTCCCGGGAGGGTGCCCCGACAACCACTCCCCCTCCATCCCCGGCAGCACAAAGCCCCCCGCCCAAGTCGGGCGATGCCCAGCCCACGCCCCGGCCCATCCATCACAACCGCCACGTGTTTTTCATTCCCAAATCACAACAACACCCGCGATAAAAAACCGTTCCGGAAAAATCGATCACCGTTTTTCATTTTAAAATCGATCAGCGATATTTCCGGAAAAAACGCTCCGCGATTTTTTTACAAAAAACGGATCGTGATAGAAAATGCCGCCCGCGGGTGCGGCTGCCGTCGTGCGGTGTGCCGGGGCACATGTGCACAAGTGGTTAACTTTTCACGATCGGATAGCGATTTTCATTTACAGATCACGATGATTATCGCGATCGAAAAAATTTCTGGAATGAATGGGATCGATTTTTAGTTTGGAATCGCACTGTTTTTTTTCATGCAGCGAACCCGGTGCAAAAGATTTCCAAAAGAGTACAGCGGCCATTCATCGCATATCGCCACGGTTTCCGGATTATCCTTCGGTAGCGGCCCCGCATCCGCCAGCCGCCCGTCATTTCGCCGGAGACTTCCGGCCTGGATCATGCAATCGGGTACTCCGCTGCATCCAGGGCCGGGGTTTGCCGCAAGCGGGTGTAATCTTTTTCCCCGTACATCCCCCGCCCGTTACCATCCGGAACGGTGCAGGAAATTCCAGAATAAATAAATGGAATTCGCTGCTAACACGGAACTACATGAGTTCCCGGCGTTTCATCTCCATTGACATGATGCGTGCCCTTGCCATAGCGGGCATGGTGCTGTGCCATTTTGTCATAACATGGTCACTACCGGGCCAGAACCCAGTTGTCTACTTCTTTGGCAACCACCTGCTCGGCGACTGGCCCGCGTCATTCTTCACGTTCCTTGTCGGCGTAAGCCTCGCGATATCGATCGCACGACGCGAAGATAAAGGTGAGGATAAGAAAGAGAACCGGCTGCGGGGCATCAAACGCGGGCTGTTTGTCTTTTTTGTCGGCCTTCTCCTGGCAATCTGCATATCCGGGCCTGCATCAGTATTCGACTGGGATATCCTCACGCTCATCGGCACAGCGCTCATCCTGCTCCAGCTCATCCGGGACGTGCGGCCGGGCTGGATCGCATCCGGCTGTGTTGTCATTGTCCTGGTCACACCGTACCTCCAGCAGGCGGCCGGGTTCCTCACCCGCTGGGGAGGGGGAATCACGGCAGATCCGGTCATCGGATCTGTTATGCCAAATATCCTCTTTGACCCGGTCAGCTGTTATGCTCCCGGCTTTGGGATGGACGCGGTGATCGGGTTCCTTGTCGGGGGGTATTTCCCCGTATTTCCCTGGATCATCTTCCCCCTCCTCGGGTTCATCACCGGGAAGATCCTGTTTACGAACCGCCTTCCCCTCAACCCTGCATGGAGATTCCCGCTGGTGCCCGGGATATTCTGCACCCTGCTCGGTCTTGCCGTCGGGTACCTGGGCTCTCTCAGCCCGCAGCCTGCGGTAACCGGTGCGATCATCGCTCCCTTCTCTTTTTATCCGGCAACGGTCGCGATGATCCTTTTGCAGTTCGGGCTCTGCCTGTGCGTTCTCGAACTGCTCAGAGCGCTGTTCGACCACGAACATACCCTGGCACCCTGGGAGCGGATCCCGGAGCGGCTCAGCCGGTACTCGCTCTCGCTCTATATCATCCACCTGCTCATTCTCGAAGTCCCACTGGAAATCCAGGAGTTCCTGTACCCGGGATCCACATCGTTTATGGAGGCGTGGTCCCCTCTTTTCGCTCTTACCCTCGGCATCCTGTTCCTTGCCGGGTTCACCATCGTGACCGGCTGGTGGGATCGCATAAAGGGCCGGTATAGCTTTGAATGGATTATGGTAAAGGTGATCGGGGATTAATCCCCGATCTCCGGCCGGATTGCATCCCCAAATAAGTCCCCTGCGGTCCACTTCGCCTTGTTTGCCGGCCCCGCACCTGCATCCGCCAACCGCATGCCCGGCAACCCGCAGGGAACTTCCGGCGTAATCGCGGAAAATTGCGGGCTGCTATGAGACGAGGGGGGGTCCCCGGGAGGCGAAAAGGGGGGGGTCACCCCCCACCCCCCCACCTCATTGTTGAGTAACGCCCCGTTTTCACGAGCCGCCTGCCCGGCATTTCGCGTGGAACTTCCGGTGTGAACGGCAGAATCCGCGGGCTTATCACGATTGAGTATGGGGGTCCCCCGGGCGCAAAGGGGGGAGGGGGGGTTAGTGGGGACCCCCCCCATGCCTCAGCCGTAAAACTCCTACACCGTGATTTTTCACCACAAATCGCAACCACACTCGCGATCAAAAACCCTTCCAAAAAAATCGCTCACCGTTTTTCCTCTCGCAATCGATCAGCGATATTTCCGGAAAAAACGATCAGCGTTTTTTTTTACAAAAATTGGATCGCGATCGAAACCGCCGCCCATCACCGCACCGCCCACCCCGCTCCCGGAAAAAATTCGTTATTTGTCGCTCGGGACAAGAGTGATCTTCAATGTTTGATATGGAGGAACATATTTTGCAATCACCTCTATTTGTATGGGGATTCCCCGCGAATAATCCGGTGAACCCCCAGGGATGCCTTCCCAGTAAACACGTGTTCCCTGCGGGAAGACAATGACCTCCGGATTGAGCGGATAATATACTAACCCCTCGTCACTGACGAGGCAGTAATGGTTCCCCCCGGTTGCATTGACGCTCACGATGCTCGTGTTTCTGGTTGTTTCGTCCGGGGCCGATGGCGAGAAGCAACCGCCGGAAAAAACCAGTCCTGCGATAATAATAATCAGTATCGGTGCCAGTTTCATTGTAATATCCCTCCGTTATAACGACCCATCATCCCGTGCATCCGGTTCGTTCTTTAGGAAAAAAAGATTGATTATTCCCCATAAACGTGGTCGCTTCATTCGCCGGCCACGCCCCGACATCCCCCTGCGAACCGGCCACCCCCCAATCCCGGACTGACCTGCAGCCCGATCAAACCTTACTTTTGCCCTTGTAAAGGGCCTGTATCGGCCGATTTTTGACGCAGAAATCGGGGTATCAGGCCAGACAGGGGCCAAAACAGCCTCCGCCCAAAACATGCGACCGAATCTTTTGCGATATCGGCCGAAAAGGTGTACCGGATCAGGCCAACGGAGGCAGAAATGACCTCTGATACCCTCACCCCTTGTTGAGGGTATCACTCCGGCGGTGAATCCCTGCTCTCGGCGAAACCAGGTGATGGGGGCAGAGGGTAGGAGTGGTTCCAGGAAAAATTCCTCACAGTCCCTTGTACTTCTTGTGGGCTTGCCCGATCGTCATGAGTTCGTTCACGAAGACCGTTCTTTCCTCAATCTCGTAGAACGCAGTAAACGATCGACCGATATGGAGACGATAGATGTGTATGCCCGGCCGGAGGTTCAGGAGTTCCTTGTCCCCGGAAGATCCCGGGTAGGGATCGTCCTCAAGAGCTTTGAGATGTTTAGCAATAATCCGCCGGCTCTTGGCCGTCTGGCTGTTGATAAAATCGATCGCACCGGTATCGATGCGGACCAGATACTTCACGCGTGAATCTCCGAAAGAGAACCGTAGCTGTTTCTCTTCCGGATTCGTTTTGTCTCACTGATGAGAAGATTCTCTGAACCTTTCCGGATGAGATCGCGGATTACTTCGTCATAGGTTTGCCCGGGTTTGCGGAGCTGCTGGACGGTCTCCCAGGTACTCGGGCATACCGGAATCCTTTTGGTGGCGCATTCCTGTCCGGTCATAGAAGGATGATTTGGAATTCTGATTATATACACCTTCTGACCCCTCTAAAAAAAAACAGAAAACCCGGTGAACCATGGCAAAGTATACATGAACGTCACTGAAGCGCCACACCCCGCAATGCTAATAACGCATGGGTCTATCAGCGTCAGCCTCATGGTGTTCCCCTTCAACTCTATTTCCCTCATCCCGTCCGGCCCCGCACAACAGCATCCCGCCCGCCATCAAAAACCCTCACAAAAAAACGCTCACCTTTTTTCATCTACAAATCGATCCGTGATATTTCCGGAAAAAACGCCTCGCGATTTTTTTCCAAAAACCGGATCGCGATCGAAACAACCGCCCGCTCCTGCCGCAAAAAGAAGAAGATCAGATCTCCACAATCTCCCCGGTTGTCCCGTTGACAAAACAATTGTACGCGACAGCGTTCATCGTGAGCCGGGGACGGGAGCGGACCGTCCCGTCAGTACTCCACGATGAGATCACGGCCGAGGTCTCAAGGAACCTGCGCCCATCAGGGGAGCCGGGAAGAACCGGGTTTTCGCTGGCGCTCAACCCGCCGTAGTTATCGATGAGCAGGAATCTTTGTTCCCGTTCTCCGGTCCGGGCATTGAGGAAGTACCCCAGTTTGTCATTGTAGAGGTACACGATGCCACCGTCGATTGTCGCAATGATGGTATTGTCCGCAAAATCCATGTGCCGGAGGGACTGGTTGTCACTTTTGTTCACGATATGGACGGTGCTTGGATATGGCGCTTTGGAGTAATCGATCATTGCGATCACAGCGGTCTGTTCACTACCAGCAACCATCACGCCAGTCCCAATGCCCGAAAGATCGTAGGCAAGCGCGGAATTTGGATGCATGGTGCCGGAGAAACCATTACAGGACTCCGGCAGATGTACGCTCGTGCGATCGAAATGAGGCAGGATTGCATAGGTGATGAAAAACAAAACGAGCGCTGCAACGAATACCGCACAAGCTGAAAAGAGAAAGGCCCGGTATTTGTTTGCGAAAGAGAGGTGGGCGCCGGTCGTTCCGCCAATAAGCGGACCCCCGAAGAAAACCATGGCAGCAAACGGGTAAAACAACGGGCCCGGTTCATGGAGCAGGAAAATGTACCCCATGCCGGCAATAACACTGAACAGGGTACCATAAATGATTCCTGTTGACAGCGGAGTCCTTCGCATTATTCTCATTAAGCCTGTTTATCATAAACCATCTGCGATAGGAATTTGGGCGGATACTACCCTGTTGTCGGCAGCGTGCATCTCCATCATTATTGACCCGGCGGGAGACCCTGTTGCCGGCAGGATCTTCACCATCACGGGTTCTACCTGTCTCCATCCCGGCAGGGAACCGACCCATCCTGTTTTTCTGGGAAAGGATGAACGTCCAATTCCCCCGAGTGAAGACGCGTTGCGCGGGCCGGTCCTGCGAACCGCTGTTGACCAGACAAACGCAGTCCCTAGTGTAATGCATCGAGAACCTGCGTCACATTCTCCCTGACCGGGCCTATCTGCGACAACATTGCATGTCCGCCGGAATCAAACAATACCAGCCGTGAGTGCGGGGATTTTTTCATGAGCATTGAGTGCATGGGTATAATTCACCAGCGCATCATCCCTGGCATGCAGGATCAGTACCGGGCAGGTGATATTCCCCGCAGGTATTTCCTCGCGGAGGAGCATCTCTGCATCGTTAATGGTCCCCCTATAGCGCGGGGTCATCGGGTGCATCACATCGAGCATCTCCTGTACCAGTTGTTTTTGTTCCGGAGAAAACTGTGCATAGACATCCTCCGGCCCCCTCATCCGCCGTTTCCGGTTTTCATCTTGCAAATCCCCGGGATTTGCCAGCGGGATAAATCGATTTGCATAAATATATTTAATAGATAAATATCCATGTCTATGACTATTAGGTCCAGGCGTGCAGGAACGGTTACCGGGGCGGTTGTCAGGAACGCAGGCCGGATCCTCCTTGGTATCCTCCTCCTCACACTCGTCCCGGGAGTTGTTGCTGATGAGGGCTGCACGCTCGTCACGACATGGGGGCCTGACACCGGCTGGTCCGGGCTTCCGCCCAACGGCATCGATACCGACGCCTCTGAAAATGTCTACATCACCGACCCGAATGACAACCGGGTAGTACGATACGCGTACGACCATTCGATTTCCACGACATGGCTCTTAAGGGATGCCGATGCCATGCAGTCGGGCATCCCGTACGGGATAGCGGTTGACGCGCCTTCTGCCGTGTACCTCACGGACATCGAGAACAACACGATCTATAAACTGGAATTAGGCTTTTTTTTCCCGAAGGTGTGGGGCAGCAGCGGGACCGGGACCGGGCAGTTCTCTCATCCCACCGGCATTGCCGTGGACCGGTCCGGGAATATCTATGTTGCCGATACCGGCAATAACCGGATACAAAAGATCCACTCCACCGGCCAGTTCCTGATTGCCTGGGGGTCGTACGGGGTCGCCGACGGGGCGTTCAATGCACCGGAGGGCATTGCAGTTGATGCGAGTGGCCACGTGTACGTTGCTGATACGGGTAACAACCGGATACAAAAGTTCAGTCCTGACGGTACGTTCCTGGCAAAATGGGGCAGCGGGGGAACCGGGACCGGGCAGTTCTCCCGTCTCGGTGGTCTCGCCACCGATTCCTACAGTAATATCTATGTTACCGATCATACCCCCCGGGTCCAGAAGTTTAACCCGACCGGGGAGTTCTTATCATCCTGCGAGGCCGGCGGGAATGCGTACGATGTTGCTGTGGACCGGTCCGGCATGATGTATGTCCTCCTGCAGTCCGCCACGTCATGGAAGATCGGCATGTACCGGGCCATGCCTGCAACCCCCGCAGAAACTCCCGTGGGAACCCGCACAGCATCGATATCGGCCTTGCAGCCGGAAACGACAAAACCGATACCGGTATCCCCCTCCGTATCGACGGCTCTTGAAGTACCGGTAAATCCCGCGATAACGTCAGGATGTCCTGCGCAGGTGCCGGATCCATCATCAGAATCCGGTATCTCCCCGTTGCCGGAAATCCCCGCCACGGAATACAATGCAACGGCCGCAGCCAACAGCAATCAGGACAACGCAGTACATACCCCCGGAATACTGGGCGCGATCCTTGAGAACATCAGGAAATTGTTCGGGGGTTTCTTCGGGATGCAGTCTGAGTTCTCACTTTCCTGACGCCCCCATCATAACCCCGCCCCTATGCCCCGGGGGGTTTGGCCCGGAACGGAAAAATGGGGTGCGGGGTGGGTGGCAGCAGATGCCCAGCCAGTAGCGGGATCAGGAATCCTGTTTTGGTGGTGTCCCCGGACCCGGCACGATCTGCGCAAGCGGGACCCCGCCAACGCCGATGGCGTCACGCGGGTACTCCCGGACATACACAAAGAATGCGGAGGGCGGAAGTTTCGTAATCTCCGACGCGGTTTTGGTCAGTTTGTCGATAAGTTCAGATTTCGTTTCCGGGCTTACCGCCCAGAGGTCAATGGTAATGACTGGCATTATACTACCTCACTGTTCTCATTTCCCGAAATATACAGCAATGCCCTGCAGATGTTCCCGGATGGGAAGGTGCTGCGGGCATTTCTCCTCGCATTCCCCGCACTCGACACAGCAGGAGGCATATCCCGGTATTCCCCCGGTGAACGTACCATTAAGGGCCCAGGAGTATACGCCTCCCGCCTTCTCCTTTGCCTCGTAGGCGTATGCCTGGTTGTAGTACATGAAGCACGACGGGATGTCCACGCCGTTCGGGCATGGCATGCAGTAGCGGCAGCCGGTGCAGGGGACCTTCACTCGGGAGGCAAACGAGTCCCGCATCTTCTCAACAACGGCAAGCTCTGGCAGCGGGAGAGAGTTTGCCACGCCCTGCTCTGCAATGGCAAGGTTCTCGGTGACCTGTTCCATCGCCGACATCCCGGAGAGCACGACCGTGACTTCGGGATGGTTCCAGACCCAGCGGAGTCCCCATTCCTACGGCGTGCGCCGGGCCGGGGCATCAAGGAGATGCTGGTGGATTGCGGGCACCTCCCCGGAGAGGAGACCGCCCCGAAGCGGTTCCATGACAACGATGCCCAGGCCCTTTGCCGCTGCGTATTTCAGGCCCTGCGTACCGGCCTGGTTCTGTTCGTCAATGTAATTATACTGGATCTGGGCAAAGGTTCATTCGTAGGCATCAACGATTTCCTTAAAGACCGAAAACTGGTCGTGGAAGGAGAACGCGGGGTACCGGATGCGGCCATCCGCCCGGGCGCTGTCGAGGAATTCGAGCACGCCCAGTTTTTTCAGGTTCTCCCATGTCTCGGCGCCGAGCCCGTGGAGGAGATAGAAATCGATATGATCCATGCCGAGCTTTTTGAGTTGATCGTCCAGGAACCGGTCCATATCTTCACAGGTTGCAACAAGCCAGCTCGGCAGCTTGGTGGCGACAAAGACCCGGTCGCGGTAACCGCCCTCCAGCGCCTTCCCGACAACAACCTCGTTCTCCCCATCATGGTACGGGTAGGCCGTGTCAATGTAATTGACCCCGGCGTCAATGGCGGTCCGGATCATCCGGGCCGCCTCCGGTACATTGATCTTTCCCCCGGCCGGCTGGCCCGGTTCGGGCGGCAGCCGCATGCACCCGAAACCAAGGATTGAGAGGTCGTGCGGGCAACGCGGGAACTTCCTGTACAGCAT
>DANA01000111.1:6834-31506 GCA_002508495.1 Methanoregula sp. UBA276 | reverse complement strand
TCGCTTGCATGCGAGAAGGGGCCATGGCCGACATCATGGAGGAGGCCGGCTGCGACAACCAGCATGCGTTCGTTGTCGGAAAGGCCGAACCTGCGGCACGCGATATCGGCAAGGAACATCGTACCGAGCGAGTGCTCGAAGCGCGTGTGGTTCGCACCTGGGTACACGAGGTACGAAAAGCCGAGCTGCCTGACATAACGGAGGCGCTGCAGGGGAGGGGAGTCGAGCAGGGCAAGCGCGAAATCCTCAACCTCAACATAGCCGTGGACCGGGTCCTTGATGATCTTCACAAGTATACTTAAGAATCTTCATATATATCGCATAAAAGTATTCTAGTAATGATCACGTTCCTGTCCGGGGGCACCGGAACCCCGAAACTGTTACGGGGCATGCAGAAGATAATGGACCGGCACGAGATTGCCGTCATCGTCAACACCGCGGAAGATATCTGGATCTCGGGCAACCACATCTCTCCTGATGTCGACACCGTCATGTACCTCTTTGCCGGCATCCTCAACACCGACACGTGGTGGGGGGTTCGGAATGATACGTTCATTTCCCACGACGAGTTCGTCCGTCTCGGCTTTGACGAGTACATTGCGGTAGGCGACCGTGACCGGGCCGTGCACATGGCACGGGCGGACATGCTCCGGAACGGGATGCGCCTGACCAACATCACAAAAATCCTCTGCGAGCGCTATGGCGTCCGGGAGATCGTGCTCCCCATGGCCGATACTGAGGTCACCACGCAGGTGAGGACCGATCTCGGCCTGATCCATTTCCAGGAGTACTGGATCCGGGCAAAAGGGCAGATCGAGATCCAGGAGGTGGTCCGGAGTTACGACCAGCCCCCGGTTGCAACGGAGGAGGCACTCGCCGCTATCGAAGCAAGCGATGCGGTCGTGATCGGTCCGTCCAACCCGGTGACCAGTATCCTGCCCATCCTTTCCTGTGACGGCATTACGCAGGCATTGCGGGACAAGCGGGTCATTGCGGTAAGCCCGTTCATCGGGAATGCGCCGGTCAGCGGGCCGGCCGCGGCCCTGATGAAAGCTGCCGGGTTCGAGCCCAGCTCCATCGGGACATTCAACTGCTACGGGGGGCTGACGGACGTCTTCATCCAGGACATCCGGGATACCGTCGAGGTGAGCGATGCCACGCGGTTCGATACGCTGATGGTTGACGAGGAGAGGAGTATCGCCCTTGCCCAGGAAGTGCTGCGGCTGGCCGGCACCCGGTGACCAGGAGCGCTTCCGGCCCGTTTTCTCCCCTAAGAAAAGGTCCCGGGGTGCCGGGCCGGAACGGGAATTGCAAATCTATATCAGGCTCCGGAATAACGATTATCGTAAGAGGTTCGGGACAACAGATGCTTAAAAAAATCGTATTCGGTATCCTTGCTGCCGCTATCCTGCTGGCCGGGTGTATTGCAGCCATTCCCGGTGAGAAAAGCACGCTCGAACTGACCTCGTCCCCCACGGGAGCAGAGATCTACCTGGACAACCAGTACCGGGGCACCACACCCAGTACTATTGCGGACGTTGAGCCCGGATCCCATACGCTGGAATACCGCATGAAGGGCTATACCAGCTGGTCTTCGGTTGTTACCGTTCCAGCGGGAACATCGAATTATTTTGCCGCACTGGAACCGGTTACCGTCTCCCCGACACCCGTTGGTACGGTCACACCAATCGAGGTATCGGTGATGCCCTCGATGCTGACCCTGGATGTCAGCAGGGATGTCATGATCATTGGCGATTCCATAATCTTTTCCGGTACCTGCAACGGGTGCAGGTCCATCATCCTGACCCTGTATGGGCCGGGAACCTACAGGGACGGCGTCGTGCTCACCACGCTCCAGACCGGAGCCTACAATGCATGGAGTTATACCTGGAATCCGGGGACCAAACCCCAGTCCGGCACCTATACCATTACGGCAAAGGATTCGGCAGGGGCGGCAACGGCACGGAAAGAATTCAAAGCGATAGGGAACGGTATCGTGACCGTGATACCGAGCAGGTATGCGGTGGCAACGGGAGACACCGTCACATTCTCGGGACAGTGCACCTCGGGGGCAGGGAGTGTACGGCTTGTCCTGCTGGGACCCGACCGTCTCGCCTCCGGCCTGGAACTTGGCACGATCTCGGTTACCGCGGATAATCGGTGGAGTTACCAGTATAAGGTCGAGAGCGGCCTGCCAACCGGGACGTACACGATCTACGTGAGCGATGTCCCGAAGACAACCTCGGCATCCAACCAGTTTACGGTCGGATACACGTCCTGAGATCACATCATTTTTTCCGGGTAATCCTCGGTATCTGCTCTTTTTCCCAAAAACGGGCATACCGGGCATTTTCCGGGCAGCCCCGGAGTTTCGCGGGGCTGATGGGATGAGACCCCATAATCCGCCCGTTTTTGATTCCGGCTCGAAATAAAGACGGAACGGCCAGATAACGGAAAAAAGGGTATCCGATACCTATTTGAGGGAATTTATCCAAACAATCGTTCGGAGTACACGTATGGGCATCACCAAGAAGTTTTTGAACATGTTCAAATCCGGCAAGGAGGGCGAGAATGAGGAGGCGCGCCTCCGGGCACAGAAAGAGCGCTCCGATCACTTCCTCAAAGCACTCACCGGGGGGGATCTCGATACCCGGTGGAATGCCGTCAGGTCCGTGGGAGACCTCGGGGAACCGTTCATCGAGCCGCTCATCGGTGGCCTCAAGGACGATTACTGGATCATCCGTCGCGGATCGGCAGACACGCTCGGAAAGATCGGCAGGCCCGCGATCGATCCCCTTATCAATGCACTCGATGAGCCGCGGGACGATGTGCGGCAGGAGATCATCCATGCCCTCCAGCTCATCGGCGAACCTGCCGTGGAACCACTCCTCCATGCTGCCAAAAACACCTTCCCGCTCGTCCGGAGAGGAGCAGTCCAGGCACTGGGCATCATGGGCGAGGAACGGGCAATAGGAACCCTGATCGAATGCTTAAAAGATGGTGATGCCGGGGTGCGCTACGAATGCGCTGTGGCGTTCGGGCGGATCGGGGACGCACAGGCAGTCGGCCCCCTCATCGGTGCCCTGAACGATACCCGGGAACATGTCCGTACCGCTGCAATGGCAACCCTTGTTTCTCTGGGGGAACCTGCCATCGAACCCCTTATCCGGGCCCTGGTCGACCCCAACGAGGATGTCTGCCGCAGGAGCATGCTGGCCCTGATAACCCTCGGGGAATCTGCCATCGAACCCCTCATCGGTGCCCTGAACGACACCACGCCGGGCATCCGTCGCGGTGCGGTCGAGATACTGGGGCAGATCGGCAGTACCCGGGCCATCTCACCCGTGATTGCGCTGCTGGATGACCCTGAGCGCATTGTCCGGATAGAGGTCGTAAAAGCCCTTGCAGCACTGGGTGTGCCCGCCATTGCACCCCTCATGCAGGTCTTCCGGCAGGGTGACGGGAGGACCCGCACCGCGGCGATGGAAGCGCTCTGGATGATCGGCCAGCCGGCAACAACCCCCCTGATCATGGTCCTCAAGGATGACCAGAGCGATGTCAGGAAACGGGCCGCACTCCTCCTCGGTGAGATTGGCGACCAGAAAGCAGCCGACCACCTCACCGGTCTTCTTACGGACGAGAACGTTACCGTGCGCCGGGAGGCATTCGAAGCCCTCGAGAATATCAAGAGACAGAACGCGGCATAACTCCCCCCGGTTTTTCCGACCCTTTTTTTGACTGTTTGTCCTTGGGTCATGGCAGGGTTTACCTGCGCTGCTGCCCTGCGGGGTGATTTTCGCCTGCGGGATCTCATCCGGCGCAATCTTTTTCCCGTCAATCGTGCATAAGAGCCGGTAGGTGAGCGATGCGGCTTGTAGTAACGCAATGGAATTCTGATGCCGTATATACGGCAGGCAGGGCAGGAGAGCCCCTGAGAACCGATTCATACCGCGAACGGCTGCTCAAGTATATCCCGGCCGAGGCCCTTGTCCTCTTTGTTGCCGTGTACGGCAGCACCTATGCTCTCATCGGCATGCAGCCATACTTTTCCCTTATCGCACGATGGATCCTCCTTTTTGGCATTGCCGTCACCATCTTCTGGCTCTGGAAGGTCGAAGGGGTCACGGACCTCGTCCAGCTCGTCATCTCGACCGCCGGGTTCCTTGCATGGATCTTCGCGTTCGGGGTAGTTCCGGTAACTGAACTGCCATGGTACAACCAGATCATATCAGCACTCTTCCTGCCCCTGTACGTATTCGGCTCACCCTTCATCGGGGGAATACCCGACCGGTGGTGAGGGAGATCATGGCCGACGCATTTTCCGACAATGACCCGTTTATGCAGGAGGCAATTGCAGAAGCCCGACGGGGGCTTGCCGAAGGGGGAATCCCGATCGGGTCAGTCCTTGTGCGGGAGAAGACTATCATCGGGAGGGGGCACAACCGCCGCGTGCAGAAAAAAGATCCCATCATCCACGCGGAGATCGACTGCCTGCGGAATGCCGGGCGGATCGGATCATACAAAAATACGGTGCTGTACTCGACCCTCATGCCCTGCTATCTCTGTGCCGGTGCTGCCGTCCAGTTCGGTATCCCAAGGGTCGTTGTCGGGGAGTCACGGAATTTTTCCGGTGCGCGTGCGTTTATGGAGGAGCACGGAATTGTTGTTACCGACCTTGACCTTCCGGCATGTGTCGCGATGATGGCGGATTTCATCCAGAAGAACCCGTTGCTCTGGAACGAAGATATCGGGGTTGATTGAGAGATCTCTTTTCGGAATTATCATCATCTCCTGCATACATCTCCTGTCTATGGTAGTGCTGGCCGATATCGAAAAGGCCGGGGCGCGGATCGCCGGCCATATCATCAGAACACCGGTAATTTGGTCCCCCACCGTCTCTGCAATGACCGGCGCGCAGGTCTGGTTCAAGCTCGAAACACTCCAGAAGGCCGGCTCATTCAAGGTCCGGGGGGCGGCAAACCGGATCCTTGCAGCAGGGGATACGGTAAAAAGCAAAGGTGTGGTCGCAGCATCGGCAGGCAACCACGCACAGGGCGTTGCCGTTGCCGCTCATGTTGCAGGGGTGCCGGCCGTTATCATCATGCCCGAGTGGGTAGCGATCTCCAAGCTGGAGGCTGCCCGTGGCTACGGTGCCGAAGTTATCCTGCATGGAAAGACCCTTGAGGAGAGCATTGCGAGGGCAGAGAGCCTCGCGGCGGAGGGCCGGCTCTTCATCCATCCCTTTGATGACGGGGAGGTCATTGCCGGGCAGGGAACGATCGGCCTTGAGATCCTCGCCGACCTGCCGGAGACCGACCTCATCGTGGTACCGGTCGGGGGCGGCGGGCTCATCGCCGGGATCGCCACCGCAGCAAAGACCCTGCGGCCCGGAATCTCCATTGTCGGGGTGCAGGCCGCAGCCTGTCCGTCGGCAGAGGAGAGCCTCCGGCAGGGCCGCCCGGCGCCGGTCCGCGCCGGCCGGACGATCGCGGACGGTATCCGTGTTGCCGAAACCGGCACCCTCACCTTCCCTGCCATCCGCGACCTTGTGGAGTCCATCGTGGTCGCAAGCGAGGACGAGATTGCCGATGCGATGCTGCTCCTGCTCGAACGCAAGCATATCGTTGCGGAAGGAGCAGGCGCAGCTCCCCTTGCCGCCCTCATGAACGGCTCCATCGAAATCTCGCCCGGAAGCACGGTGGTGCTGGTCATCAGCGGGGGAAATGTTGACAGCGCCATGCTCTTCCGGATCGTCCGGCAGTCCATGGCCCGGCAGGGGCGGATCCTCCGGTTCTCGGTGCTCCTCGATGACCAGCCCGGTACGCTTGCCCGGCTGCTCGGGATCATTGCGGAGAAGCGGGGCAACATCCTCCACATCCACCATACGCTCGGCGAGAGCAATGTGCCGGTACAGATGGCACGGGTGCACCTTGAACTGGAGACCCGGGGCCGGGACCATATCCAGGCAATCAAGAAAGCGGTGGCGGATGCGGGCTATGAAGTGAAGCTGGGCTGAAAAGGGATTATTGCCTTTTTTTTGGATCCATTATGCAAATAACCGTGGTCCGAGCTCCCCCCACACCACCGGAAATGCGAAAATAAGAAGCATCACGAGCCACTGGAAGAGAAACGCTGCTGCCACCGCAAGGATCGCTTTTCCCATCGGGATCCTCTGTGCATGCATGGCGCCAAAGACCCAGAGACAGAAGGTCCAGACAGTCACGATCATGGAGACGAGGGCCAGGAACAGCATGGGAACCATTGCAAAACCTGAAAGAGAGCTTCCCATGGTTACCGGGATCAGCGCAAAAACCAGTAACGGGTTAACGGCATTGTAAAGGGCCGATGGGAACAAACCGTACCCGATATTCTGGAACGTCATCACGAGGGAGCCGGTACCGGATACAATCCTTGCGACAAGGCAGATGGCAACAGAAGCCACAACCCACATGAGAACCGGGATAATGAACGCGGATATGACCGGATACGAGGTCAGCAGCAGCATAAGCACCTCGTCTTCGGATCGCCCGGCAACCGGACCCGTAGAATATACCTGGATCGCAAAGGTGACCGCCAGCCCGATGCCGGTAAGCAGGACAATCAGCACCGGGGGCACAAGGTTAATTTCCTCATTTTCAAGCCGGGTGAAGAACGCATCCGGGTGGAAGAGCAGGTCTTTCATTTTTGAGAGAAACGTCATGCTGACCACGATAACCGCAAGGTTTCCTGATGTTTCTGCATGGGGAGAACCGTAAACCAGAGAGATATATATTTTTTAACCATGATGATCACGTGGATAAAATATATGCGATAAATAAAGATAAAATATAATGCTTATCAGGAGAGGCGGTAAAAGAGTCCGGGGGTTGTGGCAAAGATCCACGAACAGACACGGGACATGGGTGAACCTGACAAAAAATCTCCCGTAGTTTCCTGTGCAGAAGCGGTCGGCTGCCTGCCGGGCGATATGGCACAGCATTTCAGGGGTAACCCGCCGGGCCTTCTCATCGGACATGACGACATCCACGGTACGGGTCCTCCGATTTTTTTCCATTGAATTTTTTTCAAAGAGTGGGCGCCGGGCATGCGATGAAGAGGAATTTTCTGCGCATTCACTGTCGTTCGGCCGCGTTTGCAGTGTTGTTTTATAAAACACATTTGAATTGCAATGAGACTATATAATCCGGCTCTGCTTTCATTACATAATCACAATGCTTCACGACCTCTGCATATCACTCGCGATGAAACTTATGGCGCCGGGCTGGTCCCTGTATGAAGCGGAGTGCCTGGCCACCATCATCATGCTCCAGCTGGTCCTGCTCTTTGCCCTCTCGGGCTTCAGGATTTCCGGTGGGGAGAGCGATGACGGGATTTGTATCATGGTACAATTCCCCGGATGCCGCAGGTTTGCCCGGAGCAGTTGTGGGATTCTTCCGGCAGATGCCGGGTTTTACGCCAGTGCGGGGAGGTAATACCTGGCAACATCCGGTTGGCGGATAATTGAGAGGAACGTGTTTCTGGTCAGGGCAGGGGTGAGCCTGGGGCCGGGGTAGCGCCATGACTGTAATAGGGGGTGTGAGGGTTTTACGTCGGAGAATTCAGGAGCTGTAAGCTAATTCCCTTAACGGACGGTCATTGGAAAGAATTATCGTAGTATGTTTCCGACTCAGAAAATAAAGCGAGACATCTTCTACGCAGAGTTCGATGTGCTCCTGTTTCAGGGTAAATGTTTCAAGGACTTCTGAATCATCGAGAGTCATGAGTTCGAGTCCTGATTGCGTCAGAGATTTGTCAGAATAGGAATCAGAGATTTCGTTTGCAACGATATCGGAGGTATGAAAAACAAATGGCAGAAGAAACGGGATAACTGATCCGGCCTTTTCATGCCGGAACGTTTCTTTTTTAAAAAGATTTTATTCCGATACGGATTTTTTATATGCTATCTCGTCAAATAAAAAATCATTACATTATTTCTCGGGTTGATTTTCCGGAATGAATGAATCACCATCTACCCTATCGCCGATTGCCCGGCTCATACTCTTCATAGTCTGTTTAGCGATCGCCGGGACTATCGTTGGCGGGATACATTATGTGGCCGTGGATCTCCCGCAGCAGGAGGAAGCGATGCTGACAGTTCCCCAGAACAATAACTGCCTGGCACAAACGATTGCGTGCCTGAAAGAACCTCCGGGTTGCTGTACCGGACCCTGTGCCGGTGCTTGCTGATCCGCCACGTGCCGGGGTTTAATCATTCCGGGCAGGGAACAAGCTTGCCCAGGTTCCATTCATACGGAGCTCCCAACCCCCCATAAATTATTTTTCTGAAATTCCCGGGATCACTTCCCGCCTGCATTGCCAGCCCGCCGCCGCTACGCTCATTCGTAGCCGCACTCCGGATAGGTGCGGGAGGGGGCGAACGAACCGGGCAGCCCGGTAAGGTGACGGTTTGGGATGGGGGAATCCGGGCCCTCGGGGGGCTTCGTTTGGTCGTTTTTTGGAGTCTGGAAGGAATAACTCCGGAAAATGGGGGAATATTCTGCGGGGGGTCCGTTTCTGGCCGGACTGGTTCGATGTCCCGACCTACCGGGAGATGAGAGACCCCGATGGCCGCAGGGTATACCCGCGGGCGCCGGGTATCCACACGGTACGGATCCGGACTGCAAGGAGAAGACGCGAGCTGATGGGAAGGGTCAGGGACTTCAGCCCGAAAAATGGCGGGTCCACGAGCCCGGTGTTTGAGTTCGCGATCATTAGCGGGGGAGCCGATGTTTGAGAGTACCGGGAGTTATCAACCCCGGGACAGGAGATGGATGAAGTTCTCCGACCGATCCTCTGGAGAGCGATGATGTTCGCAAACGTACTGCAAACCCGGGCTGCCATCTGCGGCTCCGGGATCCTGCTCGCGATTATTTTTCTCCTCGCCCACCTCCCCCTGCTCCTGCTCATCGTACCAATCGCGATCCTTTTCATCGGCATCGTTGCCGATCCGGTCGAGACCCACGCGATCTGGTACGGGATGCTCTCAACGCTCGGCATCTTCGATATCACGGCGCTGACCGATGCAGAACGCTTGAACTATGCAGAAAAGCGGCATTACTTCTGGTTTGGCGAGGTTGGGCTGGCGGCAGTTCTTGCCGGCATCTTCGCGGTGCCGCTTGGGATCTTCCTTGCGGGCCGGGCGGAGATTACGCTTGCGTTCATCGGCGCTGCGGTCCTGTTCCTGCCGCTCTTTGTCTTCCTGCCAAAACTTATAAGGCGGGCAATGACGGCGGATTCGGACGCTGTAATCGAGGCGTTCGGGAAGAACGGGCAGGTGAAGAAGGTGTTCTGGTCGCTGTTTGCGATCATTGCCGGACTCGTGCTCGCGCAGGTTGCTGACCCGGTGACCGCTCAGCAGATTGTCGGGATGATCACGGGCATGGGGGTGTGAGTGGATAACTTACCCCTTCGATTTTTTTGTTAAGAATTTCTTGAAGATTGTTACAACACCGTTGAGAATTTTAATGCTGTTATAATTTCATAATGGCGTTAAAATTTTCATTCGACGTTGTGTAAGAGAGATCGTTTTCGAACAACCGGCATCTTACTATTATATATGATCTTAAGAATAATCAAGAAGTTGTAGGACGGGGTTCACCTTGCCTTGGAAAGTCAGATGAACCTCGCCTGCCCGTAGGCATGAGACAATTATCTTCAGGGATAATGAAGGTTTGGGATCATGCCTCTGTTATATCAAAAACAATGGAGGAAACGAAGAATGAAAAGAGAATCAGGAATAAGGGGGATTTCCCTGCTCATCGCACTCATGCTGATGGGCGCAGTGTTTGTACCTGTCAGTGCAGACACCCGGATAATTACCCCTGATAATTCAAACATTGTGAAAACGACCCATAACCAGCATATTGATTTCCCGGTAGAGAAACCAAAAGACCTGCAACCTGCAAAACCATTGCCCGAATCGGAAATGTACATAGTTTCCATCCCCGAATCATGGCTGAAAGAAAAAAATAACAGTAAGGATCCGGAACTTATCGACATTTCCGTCTCAAAAAGGAATTTGACTCAGCGTTTGTTCAGGATAACAACGGACAATTCATAAGCAGACTGCTTAAAACTGGGGAAAAAACAGTAACCCTCAGGATTCCAAAAACAATGTATTCGGCATTGAACCCGGATCCTGAAATTGTGAAATTATCTTTTCCTGCCAGGCAGTTTACGTTCACAACATCTGACCGGAACACCGGTACAGACCTGACGGAACAGCACTCCGCTGGTACAATCGAGAACGCTGTTCTTCTGCCCGCTTCTCTGCTGGCAAACCCGGTAACGCGGTGCACGCCGGAAACCTGCGCATGGAGGGTTTCATTCACACCAACCCAATCCGGAATTAACTATATGACAGGATCAATTACCCCGTTGACTTACACGTATTCCGGCCAGAGATACCAGGCATTCCAGGAACTGGAAAACTATTACGATAATGGTGTGACCATTGAAGTCATTTCAGAATATGACAGCAGTGATTTCTCCGGTTCCCCAATCAAGGTTTTTCCCGTAGTGTATAATGGCGAGAATGCAAATCCCGTATACCCGTGGGTAAGTACCGGGAATCCTGAACACCTGGGAGGGACCGGAACCTACATTCCTGCTACAGTGGGTGTAGTCTCCCAGAGCTATGAGTGGTATGTTCTTGTGAATACCGGCTCGAACCTTGGATTTTACCAGATTTGGATGAAGGATGTCAGGAACAACCAGTGGTATTATTATGACTACCACGATACCGTTAATCCAGCAACGCAGATAAGTACCAGTGAAAGTTCCTCTGAACTTGGTACGATACCGCTGGGAGCGATCACCCTCTACGCACGCTCGCAAGTGCGGAATGACTGGTGTATGATTAACGGTATCTGGAAGCACCCGGATGAAGTATTCAATTCCGTCGGTACATTTGATTTCAGATCACCCGATGGCATTAACTGGCCTCCTTATGTCTGGACCGGTTATAGCTGGGATAACAGGGCCTGGAACGTATTCCCCGTGGTGAACATTCCCGCATGAAATCCATAAACCACTCCCTATTTTTTTCTCCTGTGGTGTTATTCATACTCCTTGTAGCCGTCATCGTATGTACCGGTTGTACTGATAATCCTGATACGGTCGCCGGAATCGTTGCGGATTACAAATCCCATATCAGCTCGGTTGATGATTACTCAATGACAGTTATTCAGACAATGCCTGGGGGTTTACACACAATCGATGTTCTCTATAAACGGCCTTACCAGTATTCCCTTAAACACCGGTACGATCCTGCTGGAAAAACATGGGTTCAATCGATCTATAATCTCACCTTCACTGAGTTCTGGCCGGAATCGCATGCCGCGGATCTTCTGGCAATTAATAATCCGGAAATGTGTTTTCCCCCGATTGCTGATCCCAACCGTCTTGTATTTCCGGTGTTATTTTCCGGGGAATTTAACCTTACAAAACAAGGCCTGGATTCCGTGAACGGGAGAGATGCATATGTGATCGATGCTGTCAATGCAGGATACACGGACTATTTCGGCGAGGGAAAAGAGGGTAAAATCCGGCTCTGGATTGACAGGGAATTCTGGATCGTTACTAAGATTCAGGTCTTCGATTCAACAGGAAACCTGAAAACTACTTATGAAATACAGAATTTCACCATCAACACGGGAATTTCTGACAACGAATTTATCATTAATGTTCCGGAGGGGACAAAAATCCGCCATCCGAATCAGTTCTGCTGAAAATAATGTCATGAATACCGATCAGCCTTTCCTTTTCAGGCAATACCGCAGGCATACCGATGCTTTTCCGCCAGGCGATGAAGGCGGACACCGATGCCGCGATCGAGGCGTTCGGGAAGAACGAGCAGGTGAAGAAAGTGTTCTGGACCCTGTTCTTCTCAATGGCTGGGTTGTTCCTGGCCCGGGTCGTGGATCCGGTGACCGCTCAGCAGATTGTCGGGATGATCACGGGCATGGGGTAGGGGAAGGAATCACCTTTTTTTTAACAGAAATGCCGGGGCGGGTCTCACATAACGGAGGAGGCCGGGAAAAAATCTTCAGAATTCCCCTCTCCCCTTCCAGTACTCGTACTCGTGCGTCCAGAGATCCTTGTTGAACGACACCATCCGTTTGAAGTACTCCTTCCTCTCGGTGTGATGCTCCTCCTGCGCCGGATCCACCCACTTCGTCCTGATCGCATCGGCCAGTCTCCGGCCGAGCTCCTTTGCCTGCTTCTCTCCACCGACGATAGCATCCGGATTGGCACCCACGAGCACCGCGGCCTTTCCCACCGTGGTAGCCCCGAAGTTCAGGAGCGCCATGTTCAGGTAGTCCGCGACCTCGTCCGCATACGAACCGCCCGCGGTACAGACCGAACAGCCGTACTTGCCGGCAAACGACTGGCAGTGGACAACGTCCGCCATCCGGTCGAGCATCGTCTTGAGCTGGGCAGTCACCGCGTTGATGTAGTTGGGGGAGCCCAGCACGATCCCGTCCGCGTCCAGCATCTTTGCAAGGAGCATCGGGTAGTCGTCGTCAAAGACGCACTCGCCCTTTGCGTAACAGGTTCCGCATGCAGTGCAGTAGTGGATATCGAGAGCGCAGATGTCGATGAACGTCACGTCCGCCCCTGCCTGCCGTGCCCCTTCTAAAACTCCCATCACGAGCCGGTGGGTCTGGCTTTTGTCGCCCTTCGGGCTTGCATTGATACCAAGGATCTTCATTCCGGGTTTCACCATGGAGTGGTATGCGAGGGGAAGGATAAAAGTGTGCATGACCCGGTTCGGACAGGCGGCCTGAACGGTGCAGCGATGACATCCCGCATACCCGAATCGTTCTGACTGCCGTACACACAAGCTCCTATCTTCATGATGCAGGGGGCCGGAATCTTCTCGTTCCTCTTCTGCGAGACCGGACAATAACCCTTTTTCGCATTCCGGACAGAAAGGTATTGTACAACTGCCGCCCGGCAGGAGATTTCCCATGCTCATCCGCGATATTACCGACTGCCCCCACGAACGCGTTGTCGACCGGACAATTCTCGCTGAACTCCTGCACCCGGACAAGGTGGCCGGAGCAGAGAACCTCGGGTGCAGCATTGCCCATGCAATCGTTCCGGCAGGCGAGGAGTCACTTCCCCATGTTTTGGAAACATCAACGGAACTCTATTACCTCCTGCAGGGCAGCGGGGAGATGCACATCGATGACGAAGAGGCCCCCGTACGCGAGGGGCAGATCGTCCTCATCCCTCCCGGTGCCCGCCAGTATATCCGGAATACCGGCCCGGGCAACCTCGTCTTCCTTGCCATCGTTGCCCCGAAATGGCAGGCTGATGACGAGAGGCTTGCCTGATACCGCTCCTTTTAGCAACAAAGTTTCCGGCTGGCGATTGTTTTTAATAGGGGAAATACTATCCATCCACTATGGAGTTCCTTGCCGAGACCCCCCGGGAGAGGACGCGGATCACATTCTTTTTGATCCTTGCTGTTGCAGCACTCTGGGCGATATTTTTGCTGCAGCGGGGGGAGATGCTCCAGTTCGCCTTCATGTTCGCATCCCTTGCCGCCATCAACCCGGTGGTCGCCTTTGTGGAGATGAAAGACAAAAAGAAGACCCGGACCCTCTTCTTCTTCTACCTCATCATCCTCGTTGCACTCCTCTGGGCGGCATTCCTCAGTTATCTTGGCGTCCACCTCTGGGTGAGCCTCTTCCTCTTCATTGTTGCCGTTGGTGTGCCGTTCCTGATGAACGTGCTGGAATCTGAGGCTGAGCACTCGATCCTGTGAAACCCGGATGTTCTTTCCTGCTTTTTTTTAGTCATGCATCGGCTGGCCGGAAAACCGCGTACCATGGGGGAAAATTATCGGGAAAAAAAGGGAGCGGTTTTTCTTGCTCTGTAGAAATCCTTTCAGAAACGCGCAGTGGAATTTGTGAAGGTGACCCCCTCTCTCCCCCAGAGGGGGAGGCTGCCCAAGGGGGAGATCCCCCTTGACCCCCCATTTTAGCAATTTTCACTCAAAAATTCCTCAACCTCTTTCATGCTCCACGGGGCGAGGGTCGATGAGACCCCGAGCGCCCGTGGCCCCATCGCAATATAATCCAGAAAGCGTGCTCAGGATTTCTACAGAGCAGTTTTTCTCAATCCCAGTAAGCTTTGACAAAGAGCCGGGACTTCCCGATCCTAGGCGTAATGAATCTGAGCGCAAGCGGTACGATCAGCAGCGTGACGATGACGTTCCCGATCAGCCACGCGGAGAAGACACTTCCCATTGCCCCGGGAGTGTCGAGCACGAGCGAGAGGGAAAACGCGCCCCAGGCAGCCCCGACAAGGTTGTTGATGACCACTGCAAAGAGGATGATGAGCGAGAGGTCCCGCCGGGTCTCAAGAGCAAGGTCGATTCCGAACTTCCGGACGGCAACGAGCGGGATGAGCACCTGGATGAGCCCGGCAATCGCCCAGAGTACGGCAATCGGGGGGTTCTGGGCAAGGACTTCTGTTGCAAGCAGGCCGGAGCCGACCAGCGTGCTAACGTATGCGGCGATTGCACCGTAGAGGCCGTACCACAGCGTAAAGAGAATCATGAACGCCACCGCCGGGAAGAGGTAGGCAATCCCGCTGGTGTTCGACGGGATATACGTGGTGCTGGCGTAGGCGAGCACGGTATTTACCACGATCAGTACGAGCGTGAGAATGACAAAGGAGTAGGTTGGTTCACGGGCTTTTTTCATACCTTCACCGTTACGATATCATGGGATTTCCCGGCAGATAGCATTTATTCCATGGGTCGGGGAGATCCGGAACCGGAGGCAGCGGGGGATGGCCGTACGTGGCGACTGCCTGCCAGTAAAAAACACTTGTACCATCCTCCATGGATCGATTTTACCGGAGGGTCCGGTTCTGCGATCAACATCGGATCGCGATGATCCGGATTGGTTTTTGGATCGCGATCGTGATCACGATTGCATTATTAAAACCGCTGATCGATTGTGAGATCGAAATCGCTCATCGATTTTTGTACAGAAATCGGTGCGCGATTTTTCGTTCCGTCGGTACCTGGGAGCTTGAAACGGGTTTTTTTTCGCTCATCGTTTGGGAAATGGTGCTCTGTAGAAATCATTCCTAAAGCGTCTTTTTGTGGAATTGCGAGAGTGACCCCCTCTCTCCCCCAGAGGGGGAAGCACCCCAAGGGGGCAAGCCCCCTTGACCCCCGATTTCAATCATGCATCTTCAGGTACCCACGAACGGCTTGCTCCACGGGGCGAGGGTCGACAGACCCCGAGCGCCCGTGGCCCCATCACAATCTAATATTACCCATCGCAGGTTTTTTACAGAGCAGGAAATGGACATCGCGGATCGATTTGAAAAGCAAATTCGCTCATCGATTTCCGGATCAAAATCGGATCGCGATTTTTCCGGAACATTTTTTTCGCGATCCTGATCACGATTGCAGTCTGTAAATCGGGATCCGGTTGCAAAGACGTAATGTTGTTCTGGAAAATCGCACATGAACCGATCTGGTTCACCAAAACCAGGGAAACTGGCAGAAGATTATGTGTATCAACAGTTCCAGCGCACTGGCACCCTTTTTGCTCGGCGGCAGCACTCCTTTTGGGGGCATGAACGGGCGTTTTTCCCGTTGTAGCGATGGGTGTTGTCACCAACAACAAAAAAAACTGCCCGGGGAATACCCGGGCACCGGGGACACCGGAGTACCGGGCCATTCCGGAATAAGCCTGCCAACCACGCCTGCATGACGGTTATCGCTTTTCAAGGCTCTTTAATACCAGCTTTGCCGCCCTTTCACCGGAGAGGAGCATCCCGCCAAAGACCGGGCCCATCCGGCTCTCGCCCGCAACCGCGTTTGCCGCCATCCCGGCAACAAAGAGCCCCGGGAAGACTTCCTTTGTGTGCTGCAGGATATTGGTCTCGGCCCGGTCAGCCCACATGAAACTCTCGCCTTTGACTTTGAGATCTCCGCCTTTCTTCTCGACAAGCCGGGCAACAACGGCGTCATGACCGGTCGAATCCACCGTGCATTTACAGGCCATCACGAGCGGATCGACATGCAGTTTTCCCATCTCGACTGCCGTCCAGTTGATGACCAGCCCGCTGACCCGCCTGTCGGCCTTGATCATGACATCCTCGACCGAGGTGAGGTTGAAGAACTCTGCACCCGCATCGCAGGCTGCGGCCGTGAGCTTGGATACGGCTTCCACCGACCGGGCAACATAATACCCGTTCCCGTACGGCTCGTACCGGATGCTGAAGAAGTCAAGCAGCCGGCGTGCCTCTTCCTGCACCACGATCCGGGGGAGCATCATCCCGCCACCCCACATCCCGCCGCCAACGGAGAGCTTCTTTTCTATGACCCCGACTTTCTTCCCCTCGGCGGCGATGATGGCGGCACACGCAAGTCCCGCCGGCCCGGCACCTACCACCGCAACGTCGAGTTCCATGTAATCAATGAGCACGTTCATCTGGGTGGCAAGAATTGCCCTGCTGATGGTGATTTCGTCGAGTTCCATACGCGATCGTCTCCGGAAAATGTGTGGAACAACGTTGGAGGAGCGGGTAAAAAAAGATGTGCAATAATCAACGGATTTTAAAATTTCGGGGGGCGGGTGCGGAACTCAGCGCCGCTCCCCGGCATACTGCCGGGCAATGTCGCAGAGTTCCCCGGCAACGCTTACCGGATCTTCGCCAACAATAATGCTGATTGGCTCTTTGCCGAACGCTCCCGCATCACAGAAGATCTTCGGAGCATGCGGACCTGCCGCCCGGACCGCTTCCCCTGCCTTCCATGCCATCGTGGAACCCTCCGTATCCCGGGACGCTTCGGGTTCGGCCTGCCGGTCGATTTTTGCAAATGCCCAGCCCATCTCCTTACAGTATTCTTCCAGCAACCGGGCAAGATTGGGAGTGTTTGAGAAATTGATGGCCGCCCGTATGTCCGGCCATGAATCCATGATCCCGGTGATGAGCCGGGCCAAGTGATTCGATGCACCGAACCGGGGTTGGCCGGCAGCCCGTGGCATGCCCGATACGACCGTGATCCGCCCGTCAATGGCCAGGACTTCCGCGGGAGTTTGTGCGCCGGGCCTTGCGTACACCATGTTGGTCCGCACCTCGGGGATGAGTACGGCGAACTCCTGACAGTTCTCAATGGTTTCAAGAGCGATTTGCATCCTTCCGGTCATCGCACGATCAACGGGTTGGTTATCGTTCATGGGGATCCCCCGCGTTCCTGAGCCTTCTTCTGGTAATACGTGCAGAACGATCCGCACCGGGTGCACCCCTCGTTGCAGGGTTCGATATGGATCGTGACATGCGACCGGGGGTATTCGAGCCGGAGATCGGCTTCCAGGTGATCGGCTAAATCGTGAGACTGGAGAACCGTGATCTGCCCGGGCATCACGAGATGGAACTCCACGAAGATCTCAGGGCCGGACCGGCGGGTCTTCAGGTCGTGGAACCCTGCATACTCGCTTGCGTGATCGCAGATGATCTCCCGGATCCGGTTCTCGTCGGTTTCGGGGATGCGGTGATCGATCAGATCCGAGAGCGATCGGACGCTGAGATCATATGCTGCCCGCAGGATCACGACCGCGACACCGAGAGCGACAAGCGAATCGAGGATGGTTAGGCCGGTCAGCCGGATCAGCACGAGCCCTGCCAGGACCCCGGCAGAAGTGTACACGTCCGTCCTGAGGTGCCAGGCATCGCTCTCGAGCGCAATGGACTCCGTCTGTTTTGCAACCGTCATGAGCCGGCCTGATACATACCAGTTCACGAGCGCCGATAAACCCATAACCGCAATACCGAGATACAGCAGATCCGGGGTGAAATGTTCCGCAGGCTCGCCAGCAAGCTTGCGTCCCGCCTCGACGATAATCAGGATTGCAGCAACAAAGATGAGCAGGGCCTCGATAAGACCGGAGATGTCCTCGAACTTCCCGTGCCCGAATGCGTGGCCGGCATCGGGGGGCTCGGCTGATTTCCGGACCGAGAAGAACGCGATGACTGAAGCGACAAGGTCCATCGATGAGTGGATGGCCTCGGATATGATACTGACCGAACCGATGGAAAAACCGATGATGAATTTCAGGATGACAAGCCCGGTGTTGGAGATGACCGAGAGACGTGCAGTCTTCTCTTTGAGCTGATCGAGCGAGGCTTTGTCGGGGGTCGTGCTCATGAATTCTCCAGTAATATTCGGTACCGGGTTGCATGAAGATATGGGCCGGTCCGGGTCCCGCAGGGTTCGGATGCCGAAAACCTGCCATGCCAGGATTTTAACGCGTCAGGGGTGAGAAAAAATCCGCGATAACTGCCAGTTTTTTGGAAGTCAACGCCAGATTCATCATCTCTTATCGTACAAAGAGTTCTGATCGATTATGTCACGCAGGATCCATTCTTCCCTTGCACTCACCCTGCTGGTGATAGCCGCAATCATTGCCGCCGGCTGCACCGGTTCCACGGTGACACCGGCATCAGAAGAGATAAAGAAGTTCAGTTCAGCGGATGAGATCCGCCAGTATATCGAGGAGAACACGAAGCTTGCCGCTGAGGCGGAGGGCGATTATTATACCAACGGCGTGGGACTGGCACGGGATGTTGCAGTCCCGCAGGCAGCTGCTGCTGAATCGGCAAAAGGTCTGTCCGTATCGCCGCCCTCGCCCGGGTCGGCGGATTACTCGACTACGAACGTGCAGGTAGCCGGCGTCGATGAACCGGACTTTGTCAAGAACGACGGGAAATATATCTACGTCATCTCAGGCGACACCCTGACCATCGTCGATGCCTACCCGGCCTCCGGTGCCGCGATCGTCTCGAAGACCACGATCGACGATTCACCAAAGGATATCTTCGTCTCGGGCAACCGGCTCGTCCTCTTCACGACCGGATCCCCTTCCCGGGACAGCGGGGATGAACCTGTTTCTGCTTCGCTGATGAAGTCCATGCCCTATTATGGCGGGTACTCGCCCGCAACCCATGCCGTCTTCTACGACATCAGCGACCGGAAGAACGTAAAGGTTGTCAAGGACTACGAGATCGATGGTGATTACATCGATGCCCGGCTTATCGGCAGCAACCTCTACCTTGTCACCCGCGAGCAGGTGTACAGCTACCGAAACGAGGAGATCCGCGTCCCATGCGTGAGGGAGAATGCAAAATGCATTGTCACGCCGGATGTCTACTACTTCGACAACCCCGAGCGGAGTTACGCGTTCACCACCGTCACCTCGTTTGATACAACCAGCGCAAACGAGAAGGATGCAAAGACGTACCTTGTCGGGAACGGCAACATCATGTACGTATCGGAAGACGCGATGTACATCAGCTACCAGAAGTACCACAACATCTGGCGCAGGGGCATGGTTGAGCCGGCAATCGCTGTTGACGACCGGGCTCCCATGAGTTCGTCTTCGGGCGTCACCTCATCCGTACTCTGGGAGGACTTCAACCGGATGAGCGATGCGGAGAAGCAGCGCGTTCTCGCTGACATGAAAGCACAGGAAGAGGAGAAGATCGCAAAGAAGGAGATCGACCAGAGCACCACGGCGATCCACAAGATCGCGATCAAAAATGGCGCCATCACCTACCTGGCACGGGGCGAGGTGCCGGGATACCTGAAAAACCAGTTTGCAATGGACGAGTACAACAACAACCTCCGCGTGGCAACCACTTCGAACGTCTATACAACCCGGGGTTCGTACGAGTATAACAATGTCTTTGTCCTCGATTCGGGCATGAAGACCATCGGAGAACTGACCCACATCGCGGAGCAGGAGACGATCTACTCGACCCGGTTCATGGGCGACCGGCTCTACATGGTAACCTTCAAGCGGATCGACCCGTTCTTTGTCATCGATCTCTCGACACCCAATAACCCGAAGATCCTCGGGAAACTCAAGATCCCGGGCTACTCCGATTACCTCCACCCGTACGACAAGGACTATATCATCGGGGTTGGCAAGGAGACGGGGACGAACGAATGGGGCGGGGTCTCAACGCAGGGCATCAAGCTCGCCCTCTTTGACGTGAGGGATGTAGAGAACCCCCGGCAGGTGGGAAAGGTCGAGATCGGCGATGCCGGCTCGGACTCCGCAGTCCTCTCGGACCACAAGGCGTTCCTCTTCGACAGGGAAAAGAACCTTCTCGTTATTCCGGCCCGGGTTGTCCGGCAGGACACGACGAGCATGGAGAAGATTGGCAGCACCCCGCCCCAGGTCTGGTACGGGGCATATGTCTTTGGGGTCGACCCTTCAAGCGGCTTCATCCTGAAAGGCACGGTTGAGCACGGGACGCAGGGCGAGAGTTACTACTGGTACGGGAATTCGAAGAACGAGGTGAAACGCTCGCTCTACATCGGGGACACGCTCTACACGCTCTCGACAGCAAAGATCCTTGCAAACCCGCTTGACGAGATCGATACAATCGTGGCAACGATAACGTTCAACGGGCGGGAGGACGTGCTGTATCCCCCGGTACGGGGTATGGAATAAAAAAATTTTACGCCGGCACGGCGTTCATTGATGGCGGGATCAGCTTGGTGATGACCAGTTCGGGGACCTGTTTTGAGGTCTTTACCGTCAGGTCAAATAGGGCATTGTTCCCCGAGGGGCCAAGATACCTGAGAGTCATCTGGAAATCAGTATCCATGAGCGGGATACCCAGTGCAGTGACCCGGGCGTTACGCGGGTTGATGATCCGTTCCTGGCCGACAAACAGCTTCTCTTTTACGCCATCAACCTCGGATACAATCTCGTCCTCGTACGTCATGACAAGGATCTTGGTGCTCCCAATCATGATAGGCTCGCCATCCGGCACGCTTACCCGGTAGGTGGTGCTGTAGGGAAACGAGGTGCCGGCCGGCGATTCGAGCACGGCAACCGTGAGAGTGAGGGCTGCAAGAAGTCCCACTACGATAATGAGACCGATGATGCCAACAATGATCTTGGTGCCCAAACCCCAGCCGGCTTTCTTCTGAATTTCGTTATTCTCTGGAGCCTTCTTCGCAACTTCTGTCATGATAATTCCCATCGTATAAATGAGGGGACGAAATATAAATGTGGCGGGTTTTGCCCTTTCGCTCACCCGAATGCCACAGCGGAGGGACGCTCCATGCAGCCAGCCCTCCCCAAATCTCATTATCTCCCGAAGCCCATGGTTATAGGATTTTATGCGCATTCCCATTTCAAGCGTCACACCTGAGTCCGGAACCGCGGAAGTTTGCGGCTGGGTCCACGAGGTCCGGGACCTCGGCGGTCTCGCATTCCTGCTCATCCGCGACCGGACCGGTATCATCCAGGTAACCATCCCGAAAAAGAAAGTATCAGAAGCAGTTCTCGCTGCTGTGAAAGCCGTCTCCCGCGAATCGGTTGTACGGGTGACCGGGCTGGTCAAGGCTATCGACAAGGCCCCGGGTGGCCGCGAACTCGTTCCTGAATCGGTCGAGATCATCAGTCTTGCAGACACACCCCTCCCGCTCGATGTCTCTGAAAAGGTCCCTGCAGAACTCGACACCCGTCTCGATGCCCGGTTCCTCGACGTCCGGCGCCCCCGCGTTGCCGCCGTTTTCGAGATCCGGAGCGCTGCAACCTATGCCATCAACGAGTACCTCCACAACGAGGGATTTACCAGCATCACCACCCCCAAGATCGTTGCTGCCGCAACCGAGGGAGGCACCGAGCTGTTCCCGATCGCCTACTTCGACAAGGAGGCGTTCCTCAACCAGAGCCCGCAGCTCTACAAGCAGATGATGATGGCGGCCGGCTGCGAGAAGGTGTACGAGATCGGCCCGATCTTCCGCGCCGAGGAGCACAATACGACAAAGCACCTCAATGAGGCGACCAGCATCGATATCGAGGTCTCGTTTGCCGACCACCACGAGGTCATGCGCATCCTGGAAAACCTCATCGTCAAGACCTACGAGTACGTGGACAAGACCTGCAGTGTCCAGCTCGCCAACATCGAAGTCGATGACTTCTCTGTCCCGAAAGCCCCGTTCCCCCGGCTCCCGTACGCCGAGGCAATCGAGATTGCCGCAAAGAAGATCGAGGACCCGATCAAGTATGGCGATGACATCAGTCCCGCTGCCGAACGCGCCATCGGTGCCGAGATGGGAGGTCATTACTTCATCGTGGACTGGCCCTCGGCGATACGGCCGTACTACGCGATGCAGTACGAGGACGACCCGTCCATCTGCAAGGCATTTGACATGATGCACCCGAGAATGGAGCTCTCTAGTGGTGCCCAGCGGGAACACCGCCACGACATCCTCGTCCAGCAAATCGCTGCAAAAGGACTTAACCCCGAGAGCTTCGAGTTCTACCTCCGCCCGTTCCGGTTCGGTATGCCGCCTCATGCAGGATGGGGACTTGGCGCCGACCGCCTCGTGATGACCATGCTTGAACTTTCCAACGTGCGCGAAGCAGTGCTCTTCCCGCGGGACCTGCACCGGCTGGTCCCGTAATATTTTCCCTTTTGTCCGGGTCTTCTGCCGCACGGGCCAGATTTTTCTGACTATTCACTCCGCTCACCCTGCTCTCTTCAGGTAATGACCAAGAACTATTTTTGCTCTTAAGACAACGATCTGTACCAAACAGGGCCCGGTTGTATGTCAAAAGGGTATTTCATCAACAAAGTGCTGGCAACGACTGTTGTCGGGAGTTATCCGGTGGTGAAAACAGGCGGATTAAAGAGCCTCTTTGACCCGCTTGCTGGGGCTGTCGAGACTGCAGTAACCGACCAGATTGGGGCCGGCATCGACATCATCTCTGACGGGCAGGTCCGGGGGGACATGATCGGTGCATTCACCTCCAAGCTCCCGGGCATCCGCGAACAGGAGGTCATCGGCAAGATCCAGCCGGCTGCCGCGGCTATCACGGCAGCGGATACGAAATATGCCAGATCGAAGTTCCCCAAGGTAAAAGGGATCATCACCGGCCCGACCACGCTCGCCCATGGCCTGCACATCAGCACACCGATGTACCGCTCCAAGGAGGAGGTGGCGCTCGACCTCGCAGCAGCACTGGTCACCGAAGCGCGGGCACTGGAGGCAACCGGTATCACGCTCCTCCAGATCGACGAGCCCATCCTCTCAACCGGCATTGCCGACCTTGGAGTTGCAAAGCAGGCCGTGGAGCAGATCGCATCCTCCGTGCGGGTTCCGACCTGCATGCATGTCTGCGGAAATCTCGGCAACGTGCTTGATGAGATCCTGAAGTTCAACGTGAACGTGCTGGACTTCGAATTTTCCAAAAACCCCCAGAACCTCGATATCCTCTCCCGCCGGGACCTTGACGGCAAGATGCTCGGCTATGGTTGCGTGGATTCGAGTTCCGAGACCGTCGAGACAGTCCCGGAGATAAAAAAACGGATAGAGAAAGGTGTGGAATATTTTGATCCAAAAATCCTCCTGATTGATCCGGATTGCGGTATGCGGATGCGGAGCCGGGAGTCGGCATACTGGAAGCTCAAGAACATGTGCGATGCGGCAAAAGAAGTCCGGATCGCACTGTAATCCCCCCAATCGTTTTTCCTATCGACTTTTTTTGGCTCATTTCCGTTCGTCAGACAGAATCAACAACCCGGTGTTTCGCCCGGCAACAGGTGTTGCGGGAACAATCAGGGCATAATCCTTGTGTGACCGGGGTATTTACCGCCATTCTTAACCAGTCACATACCCGGGGCCGGATAGCCGGATACAGCAATGGTACCCACTTGACAGGAAATCTGCAAAAGGCCCTGACCTGCGGGGACTTTTTGTACAGGAAGTGCTCTCACGGGCGTTTGGAAAAAGAGAGAGATCCGGGATGCGTTTACACGACCCGTGACGTGGTCGATGCCTCGATACCTTTTTCGGTAATGATGAACGGCAGGAGACGCTGGGGTGCGGCAGCATTGCGGATCTTCTGGACGGCAAGCGTCCGCTCGATCTCAGCCTGCTGGACATGGGTCTTGAACTCGATAACCACATCGGCCATCCGCATGATTCTCGTCATCTCCATCTCAGAATGGATACCCGTATAAACAACGAACATGAGGTTTGCCCCGCGGTTCTTCATCTCGTCGCGGGCCTGCCGGAGGAACTTCAAGGCTTCCTCTATCCCGTATCGGATAATGACCGTAGACAGAGAGTCCACCACAATCCTGCTGCCGGCCATCTGCTGGTGGTACATCCCGGGGTGCAGGTCAAGGGCATCCACCATGCCAATGTCCACATCCCCGTCATTGATGAAGTAGGTGCCTTCCTCGCCCCCGTCTGCCTTCCAGAACTGGTTTGCGGCAAGATCCACACCCGATACCGGTGTCCCGTAAATCATGATAAGGGTCCCCTGCGGGAACCCGCCATCAAGCAGGAGGTTGAGACCGACAATACCGGTAGACCGCTTCTTCGCCTTCCCGCTTATCGGGATGTCCTGGATAAAGCTGCGTGCATCGGCCATGGGCTGGTGTCATTGCCATATTAATTTTCGGACAGATAAAAGGTTTCCGGGCGATTTCGCGATTTTGTCGCAGAATATCCCCCCGATTTGGATTACAGGGCCGATCCGCCGAACTTTTCCCGCAGGTCGCGCCTGAGCAGTTTCCAGCCATGGACCCGGGGCAGCGAATCGGTCACGATCATCTTCCGCGGAA
>DANA01000111.1:0-6706 GCA_002508495.1 Methanoregula sp. UBA276 | reverse complement strand
CCGGACATGATGATCATGTCCTTTTTCCGGTCGGTGATGCAGAGTATCCCGTCAGCGTCAAGGTACCCGATGTCACCGGTCAGGAACCAGCCGTCCGGGCGGAAGACCACGCGGGTTGCATCCGGCAGATTCCAGTAGCCTTTCGCGATTGCCGGGCCACGGAGAGCAATCTCCCCGGCTTCTCCAATTGGCATCTCCTTCTTCGGATTGGCAGCATCAACAATCTTCATCTCGGTGTACCCGACTGCAACTCCTACGCTCTGGAATCCCTTGGTAAGGTGCGGGTAACCGGGAAGCGTTGTTGTGCCCGAACCGATGACAATCGTCTCGGAGAGCCCGTAGGAGTTGGCAACCGGGATGTGATAACGCTGGTCGAACGCCTCCCAGACCACGGGAAGGAGCTGTCCTCCGCCCGAGATGATGACCCGTGCGTTGGCGAGCTGCTCTTCTGTGCCGGGGGGGGCTAGGTTCAGGGAGTGGATGACCGGGGGCATCCCCGCAAGGACCGTGACCTGGTACTGCCCGGCAAGGCCGAGGTACTGTTCCAGGTCGAAGCGTTCCATCATGACATAGGTTCCGCCAGCCCGGATTACCGAGAGCCCCCACGACAGCCCCACGTGCCCCATGGGATAGATGCCCAGGTACACATCGTCAGGCCGGAGACGGAGGGCGTCCCGCTCGGTGTCAAGGGCAGTCATCCAGTTGCCGTGCGTCAGCATGGCCCCTTTGGGTTTTCCGGTCGTTCCTGCTGTATACTGGATATGGCAGAGGTCCGTGACAGCGCAGTTCTCTGCCCGCATGGATGGCGGTGCGGGGGGAAACGAGTCCCATGCCACCGATCCCGCGCAGGACCCGCTGACACAGATAATGTGGGAAACCGTGGGTATTTGCTGCCGGATACCGGCAATTACTCCTATGCCCTGCTGGTCGGTGATAATCGCACCGGCACCAGCATCGTTGATGACATGGAGAAGTTCGGCACCGCGATAGACAATATTCGTCGGCACGGCAACACCCCCAATCCGCCATATGGCAAAATAGCTGATGAGGTATTCCGGTGAACTGTCCAGATAGATGCAGACCCGGTCACCGGGCTTCACCCCGAGTTTTTTCAGCCCGCAGCCGACCCGGTTCATCTCGTCCCTGAGCCGCTTGTAACTGTACGTCTCGCCCCGCGTGGGGCAGATCAGGGCAGCTTTTGCTTCGGGGACACTTTTTGCATCAAGGAGGGTCGTGACGTTGGACATACAGCACCAGCTTCTGAGTGGATGTTACAGGTTTGGACGTTGATGTATATGAGTGTTCATTTTCGGGACTGCGAAGCATGGCAGACCCCCTATGGCCTGTACCCATGCCAACTTATTTCTGTCCTCCGCCCCGAATGATCAGTCTGAACATTATGGCAGAAGAGAAGCAGCAGCCGGCGGAACCGGGGAGTCAGCCAGCCGCAAAATCCCCGCAGACCGCAGAAGGGGAGAAGGGCCCGCAGTCCCGGCAGGGCCAGGAACAACGCCGCACCGATCGCCGTGACCGTCCCCGGCACCACGGGAGCCGGCGGGACCGCCCCCGGCGCGAGCAGCAGCCAGCCCAGAAGCCCCAGGTTCAGGCACGACCGCAGCGGAGCGAACCCGATGCAGATACCGAAGAGGGAGAGGAGGAGCCATCCCGCCAGGCACCGTCCCGGAATTATCACCACCGGGGCGGCAGGCCGCCAAAAAAGATCATCGAAGAGTGGGAAAACGACCCGTACTGCGAATGAACCGGCATGGCCGGCATCTTCTCTTTTCTGATTGGTATCACCATTGCATAACCAGCCCCGGTACTGCACGATTTTTCGTTTACGATCGGGACCAGTTTTCAACGAGAATCGGATCATGATTGATCCGGATCAAGTTAAACCCGGATCGCAAATCAAATCCGGGAATCGGACATTGACCGTGCATTGAAAACCACGATCGGCTTTCTCGTAAAAAATCCTGATTGATTGAAAAACGGGATCTGCCCTGCAGTTTTAGCGACGGGATCGTAATGCCGGTTTGCCGTCAAACCCAACCAAGTAAAGACGTAAAACCGGCTCCTTTGTCAATGAACGTGGGGGCGGGACCAGCAATAACGGACAATGATTTCAAACAGTACTGTTATTTATACAATAATAAAAAAAGTAACATACAATTAGGGACGGATCTTCATGAACTCTCGGACTTCATCGGCTTTGCGGCCGGCCCTCATTCTTATCGTTCTTGCCCTGCTTGCTGCAGGTGCCGGCTGTCTCAAGGACAGCTCTGTTTCTGTGACTGGTATTACGGTAGGGGCAGAGAAAGTGACGGGAGGAGACGTTACCCTGAACGTGACCACGGATCTCCAGAATTACCACGGGGTCTCTTCAGGAATCACCAGCGTGCAGCTCAAGGCCTACGATACCAGCAGCGGTCTTGTTGTAGCAGACGTGACTGACGATGCAGGGTTCCTTGGCATAAGGGGATCGGGTTCGGTCTCCCAGACTATCGTTCTCCCGAGGAAAGGCTCCTACAAGCTTGTCAGCACGGCCTTTGAAAACGGAAAACGGAAAGGGCAGGGGGAGATCACGGTCTACAACCTGGAACGGCTTACTCCGGACAGCCAAAAGACCGCTATCTCCCTGTCGGACATTGATTTCCTTGTCCAGAAAGTAGCTGGTGACCGGGTAGAGATCCGGACCGGTATCTACTTCACTAACAACGGGGCTCTCCCCAGTGAGGCGTTCGAGATCGAGGTCAAGGCAAAAGAGGAGGATGCACGGCTGCTCGCTGACAAACAGCGGGTTTCGGTTGAACAGATCCTGCCGGATGCAACACGGGTCTCGACCGTTGTCCTTTCTGTTCCCGACCAGTACAACTATGTTGTCGAAGTTCTGGTCTGGAAGAACGACACGATTGTCAAGCGTGGCGAAGGGAATGTCCGGCTTCGGCCCGGAACCGTGGTGAACAAGGAGACCCAGTTTGTAACAAAAGAGATCGAGACTTCAAAGTTCGTTCCTGCCACCGGGTCCGCTATGATGGCGAATCCGCCTGTCCCGTCCCAGGCGCCCGGCTTCTCGGCACCGCTCGTGATTGTCGCATTCGGGTCGCTTGCCGGATTCGCCGTTTTCAGGAGATGGCACACATGACGGATGATGAAAATTCCCCAAAAGAACCGGATAGTTCACGTAATATCCCCCTGAAGGAGTCCCCCATGACCCGCGATATCAATCCTCAGAAGAAAGCCCCGGGCAGCGACTGGATGAATGTTGTGTACATGATCATCGGGCTGTTCATCCTGATTGCGGCATTCCAGCTCTATTTTGTCATCCAGGAGCTTATCCGCACCTGGATCTCCGACCAGTTCGTGCCGGTCGTCTCGGCAGTATACTATATCATCATTATTGTCGTGGGAATCTGGCTCCTCCGGGACTATATCCGGAGACCCTGATTTTTTATTCCATCAGCCCGGGGATATCGGCAGCATTCACAATTCTCACGCCGATATTTGCCATGTCCCGGACATTGGACCGGTGCACCTCTTCTGTTGCAGCCCCGGTTGCGTCATCAACCAGAACAACCGGGTAGTTGTACGCGATCGCATCAAAGACCGTGGTGCGGATGCAGTTCGGGGTCTGGATACCACAGACAACAAGGGTCGTAACGCCGAGGGTGCGGAGGATCAGGTCGAGTTCCGTACCGATAAAGGCACTCATCCGGGTCTTGGTAAGGATGTATTCTCCGAACCGGGGCGCCAGCGCATCGATAACTGCAGCGCCATGCGTGCCGGCAACGG
Organism: Methanoregula sp. UBA276; assembly: GCA_002508495.1. Lineage (GTDB taxonomy): Archaea > Halobacteriota > Methanomicrobia > Methanomicrobiales > Methanospirillaceae > Methanoregula. The sequence continues at coordinate 2,914 of DANA01000111.1, read as the reverse complement.
CAAACGGCATGGTACGGAACCGCTCCTGCCGGATGATCTCGACATCAGAACCGTCAGCCCGGTGCACGCGGAGGACATGGACGACCGGCAGGGATCGCTTCCGAAATTCTGCAAGTACTGCCTGTATCCTGGGAATTACTGCCGGCGCGCCGGCAACTTTCAGTGGTTTTCCCTCGAGCACAAAATCATTCTGCATATCGATGATCAGAAGAGCTGGTCTTGCCATCATGATTCCCCGTTAGACTATTGATGTCCGGTACCTAATAATCCTGCAGCACATCGCGTGGAGCACTCCATGGACCTTATCCTGCAGTCATGCATCCTCTTCATAACCGGCATCGTGGCCGGCATCGAATCAGGAGCATTTGGTGTTGGCGGGGGATCCCTGATGACCCCGGTTCAGTTCTGGCTCTATACCGCAGGAGGGATGGACAGCACCCTTGCCACCCGGCTTGCGTTCGGGACGTCGCTTGCCGTTATCATTCCGACCATGGTGAGCGGGGCACTCGCCCACCACCGCCACGGCGTGGTGGACTGGAAGGCAGCCGTGCCGATGGGATGCGCCGCAGTCTTTGGCGGGATCCTCGGAGGAACGTTTGCAACTCACGTGCCGGGCATCGTGCTCCGCGTGTTCTTTGCCATCTTTATCCTCATCATAGCCGTCCGGATGATCTGGCAGATCCAGGGCAGCGAAGTGCGCGAACCTGCCGGAACACGGGATCAGTATATCCTTATCGGGTTTGTCATCGGCACCCTTTCCGGGTTGACCGGGCTTGGGGGAGGGGCCCTGCTCGTGCCCATCCTTGTTCTCATTCTCGGCTACCCCATCCACCGTGCAGTCGGGACATCGTCCGCCTGCCTCATATTTTCCTCGGGAGGTGCCATGGTAGCGTATGTCATCAACGGGATAGGGGTTGCCGGGCTGCCCCTGTACTCGATCGGGTACGTGGACTTGCTGGCATTTGCAGTTCTCGCCATCACCACCATCCCGTTCGCCCGCTTGGGTGTGAGGTTCGCTCATGCCTGCTCAGACCGGACCCTGAAGATCCTCTTTGCGGGGCTGCTGGTCATTATTGGCGTGGCTATGCTCGTAGGCGGATGAGGTGCCGGGCAGGCGGCAGGGGCCCCATCAGTTTTTCGGATTCGCAACGGAGGTGGAATTTTCGATCCCGATATCATCGAGGATCCCCTGGTACGTTCCGACCAGTACCTGCGTCGATGCCAGGATCCTCCCGGAGATCTCAACACTGGTAAGGGGATCGATCCGTATTGCTTCATTGTACGCCGTTATTGCTTCCCGGTACGATTCCGTTGACCGGAATGCATCCAGCGTGGATGGATCGGAAGCGGACACGGAGCCGGTGGATCGTGCGGTGAGGGACTTGTACTGTTCCCGCATTCCCTGCATCTCTACAAGAGAGATTGCAAGATACGCATCCCCTTTCCGGATCCATACATCTGCATCTTCCCGGTTCAGTCCCAGCGCCTTTTCGTAATAGCGGATGGCGGACTGGTACTGGGCATCATTATACATGAGATCTCCGGCCGTGACAACAAGAACGGCATCACCAGGATTTGCCTCCATCGCCAGAACGAGACAGTCCTTTGCCTCATCCACCCGCCCCTCTTTCCGGAGCACGTTCACCTTTCGTGTGAGAATCGCGGAATTTTCCGGTGCCATGTCCAGCGCGGTATCATACAGGGAAAGCGCGTAGGCAGGGTAGTAGGTATCCGCAACGGCGTCCGCAGCCAGTACGAGGCTCTGGGTTGCGATCCCCTTGGGGGTGACGGGTTCATGGAGGACGAAGCTGAAATAACCCAGGATCAGCAGGGAAAAGAGGAGTGCCCCGCCGATGATGCACTTTCCGAACAACAGCGTGCGTTCTGCGGTTATCGTGTTGGCAGGGGAGAGGTTCATGAGAAGGTGCGCTTCCGACCGCGGAGTGACAACCGTGAGCGCGAGAAAATCGTGCAGTCCCTGCTTCTTTTCCGTAAAGCCAATCAGGAACATGCCGATTCCTGCTATCAGCAGGGAGATGTATTTGCCTAGTTCCCGCATAAGGGCACGGTGAAAAGATACGGTTCTGCCATTGGTATCGGTTATGACAATCCCGCACAGGATCTTTCCCGGGGATGCCCGGTAGCCGGAACTCGTCATTAGGGGGATAAATACAAGAAAATACCCTAAGCCGGTAATGAGCATCGCTGCTGAAATGGGGGTGGTGTGTAATAGTTCACCGGCCGTTTTCACCCCATAAACCAGGAATGCGCCGATGACCACATCGAAAAATCCGGCAGCTGCCCGTCTCCAGAACCCGGCATAGCTGATGTGCTGCTGAGCACGTCCCTGCTCCACAGTGTCTTCATGAAGCAAGTAGCTCCGGGCATTCCCCTGCACCGGGCGGTTCATCACCCGGGAGACGTCCTTGTGGCAGACGGGACATGCGGAGTCTCCTTCAGGGATGATGAACCCGCACCGTGGACATCGTACCATGAAAATACTATGACGGGCAGGGATTCATTAATCCTGTCATTTGTACTCGCAGGCGGGCACACCGTTTCATCGGGCCAGCATGCTGGCGCAGCAAACCCCCCGTTGTTTGGGGGGAAAAAAGGAGTTACTGGTATTCCGGTGGCTGAACCTGCTTGGGCAGCCCGCCCTTGAAATGCTGCTGGATCTTATCGTAGTACTGCCGGAGGTTATCGTTCATGGTCGGGTGCACTTTCTTCTGCGCCTCCTCAAAATGACGCTTCGAGACGACTGTTGCACCTTCACGGAGTGCGAGCATCCCTGCTTCCCGGCACAGCGATTCAAGGTCCGATCCGACAAAACCATCGGTCACCATAGCGAGGTTCTCGGCCAAAACTTCGCGTGCAGTATCGGAGAATGTGAGGTTCTTCTCGGCCATCAGTT
>DANA01000112.1 GCA_002508495.1 Methanoregula sp. UBA276 | reverse complement strand
ATGAGTCTCCGCTCCTCTCACGTGCTGGTTCTCGATGAGACAGGCCTCGCCCAGGATATTGGAGGCAAGGATCGTCCCCTGCCCACCGATACCCACGATCAGGATATCGAAACTGCCGCTCATTTCTTCCCCTCCTTCACGATAGCCCCGAACGGACAGAGGTCAGCACAGACCCCGCAGCCATTACAGAGCTCGTTGATTCGGGCTTTCTCATCCGCAAATTCTATTGCAGGGCAGCCGAACCGCACGCAGGTTCCGCAGCCGGTGCAGGCTTCCGTATTGACGGTGAACCGCCCGCGTTTCACGCCAGCGCGCCGTGCCATGATGACGCACATCTGCTTTGCGATGATGACTTTCACCCCGCTCTTCTTCTTTGCTTCCTGCAGAACGCTGACCATCCCCGTTACGTCATACGGGTCAACCGCCTCAACAAACGTTGCCCCACAGGCACGGCAAATCGCATCAAGGGAGACCGGCGGGGATTCCACGCCACAGGCAGTAGCGCCGGAATTCGGGTTGGGCTGGTGGCCGGTCATGGCCGTAATCCGGTTGTCAAGGATGACAACAGTCATGTTCGCATGGTTATAGACTGCGTTCAGCAAGCCCTGGATGCCCGTGTGGAGGAACGTCGAATCCCCGATGGTGCAGATGACATCCCGTGGTTCACCAGAGTGCGCGATTCCGCTGGCAGTCGTGATAGATGCACCCATGCAGATGGTGGTATCCACTGCCCCGAGCTGGAGCCCGAGGGTATAACACCCGATGTCGCTTGGGTAGATAGCATCCTTGAAAACCTTCTTTATGGCGTAGAAGGCACCGCGGTGCAGACATCCGGCGCAGAGAATCGGGGGGCGGGCGGGGAGCCCGGGCACCGGTTCGACAGCGGCAAGCGGGATTTTCGGCGGGATCCCTGCCTTTTCCATGATAGCGGCAACCGCGGTTGGGGAGAGTTCGCCTTCATAGGGTGCATGGCCGCTCTTCTTGCCAAAGACTGCAACCGTCCCGGCAACCTGCCGGACGCACTCCTCGACTTCCGGCGCCAGTTCCTCGATCACGAGCACCTTCTCGTGCTGCCGGACAAATACACCCAGCCATTCCTCATCGATGGGGTATGCCGCGATCTTCATGAACGAGACGCCTTCAGGGAGCAGTTCCTCGACATAGGAGGATCCGATCCCGCTCGCGATGACTGCGGTCTTTCCTCTCACCTCTGCGCGGTTCAGGCCAAGCTCAACGATCCGCTTCTTTATCGCAGGTTGCTTTTCGTTGAGCTTCTTGTGGAGGATGCGGGTGTGGGCCGGTATGACAACATACTGGCGGGGATCTTTCTTGAACTCCCCTTTTCGCGTGCTCTTTGTTACCTCGCCCAGTTCCACATCGCCTTTCGAATGACAGATGCGGGTTGTCGGGCGGAGGATGACGGGGATGCTGAACTCTTCAGAGAGTGCAAATGCAACCGGGATCAGGTCGTGGGCTTCCTGGACTCCCGACGGGTCAAGGCAGGGGACCCGGGCAAAATGCGCATAGCACCGGCTGTCCTGCTCGTTCTGGGAACTGTGGGCGAACGGGTCGTCGGCACTCATGATGACAAGGCCCCCGGTCACCCCGGTATAGGCACTGGTCATCAGCGGGTCAGCAGCAACGTTGAGCCCCACGTGTTTCATGGTGCAGATGGCCCGTACCCCGCACCAGGCAGCCGCCAGCGCGTTTTCGAGCGCAACCTTCTCGTTCACCGACCATTCAAGGTAATATGACCGGTCCGGCTGCACCCGCAGCGTATCGATCACTTCCGATGACGGGGTGCCCGGGTACCCGCTGACAAAATCAACGCCTGCCTCAAGACAGGCGTGGGCAATCGCTTCGTTTCCCAGAAGATAACGTCTTACCAATAGTCCCACTTCCGTACATATACCAGGGTTTTTTTACACATATCCCTATCTGATTGATGCGAAAAAGAGGCAGGAGGTATTCACAACCTATAAAAACTCTGATGGAGTAGTTATTAGGGTAAAATTCAGGCAACCTTTTGGGCCCGTAGCATAGCCCGGTGGTGCGCCCGGCTGATAACCGGGAGGTCATGTGTTCGAATCACATCGGGCCCATCCACGTTTCGTTTTTCTTGATTTGTCCGCAGACAGCCATGGCAAGTCCTGCGACAACCCCGCTGCAGCACCTGTTAATGAAAAAATAAAAGAGTTTTTTTTGTGGGTTCACAGGATTATTTCTTGTTACCAAAAACGAACGCGATGGCTTTTTCGAGTGCATTCACGAGATCTTCTTCTCCCTTGAGGTAATCCCGGAGTGCCTGGTAGAGCATGAACATGACATCATAGCCGTACCGGTCTATTGCCTCCCTTGGCGTGATCGGGTTGAGATAGGAATCGGTTAAGAACCCGTCGAAACTGTACATGAGTTCGAAGAACTCCCCGTCCTCATTAAGGACGCAGAACTGGTCGACAACCTCCATTGCCGGGTTGTCGGGCCGGCACGGGGCGGGATCGGTCTTCCCGAGGATGATCATCTTCCCGGGATAATACTGGGGGTGGTACAGTTCCCCCTTGGTGTCCTGCTTTCCCTTCTTGAGAAGGTTCAGGCCGATCTTCTTCACCACGGGTTTTGCAGTAGTTCCCATCCGTTTCAGCAGGTCAGCATCGCTGGTACGCACCTTCTCTGCCAGGGTCTTGCCCTTGCTTTCCAGTTCTTCGAGCGATTCGATCTTCTTTTGTATCGTTGCTAATCCCTTCTCAATTTCGTCCACGAGAATCACCATTTACGACGATCAATGGGATAATGTTGTTGCCATATGCCTATAAAACGACCAGTTATTACCTGGCCACCGGTTCATGGGAGATTGCAGGTGATCCGCTCACCAAGAAAGAAATAGTGCCGATCCGTTTTCAGCCGTGCTGTACCTTCGGTCCCAACCGGAAGGTCCTCGTTGATCACGATCCCAAGATAATTCGGGGAACGCGCCATGACGGAGCCCGGCCGGATGACCTCGGTCACGACAAAGGGAAGCGTTTTTTCGACCATCGGGCGGTTGATGGCAGCATAGATCCGTTCGGCATGCGCCTGCATCAGCCGGGACCGGTCTTTTTTTACCGAGTCCGGGAAGTCTTTTTTCTGCGTAAGGGGCGTAAGGGGCCGGCGGGAATACCGGGTGACGTTGACTTTGCCCGGGCGGATACGGTCGATGAGGGCGAGAGATTCACTGAAATCATCGGCAGTTTCCTTTGGGAACCCCACGATCATGTCGGTCATAAGGTTGATGTCGGGGATCCTCCTCCTGAATGCCCGGACGATCTCTTCATAATCAGCAACAGAATAGCGCCGTTCCATCCGGGCAAGCACGGTATCGGAACCCGATTGTACCGGCAGGTGGATAAACCGGAAGATCCGGTCCATGGTGAACACGTCGACCAGATCGTCAAGGATATCAAGCACCGTTGCCGGGTTCATCATGCCAACCCGGAGCATTGACGGGCGGGAGAGTGAGCCTGCAGCCTCGCGCAGGAGATCCGGCAGCCGGGTGCTGGCATCCCGGCCCCATGCGCTGACATCCTGCGCGGTCAGCTGGATCTCCGCGGAACCGGAACAGGCATATGCCCGGATTTGGCTATGGATCTCGAAAGCCGGAACGCTCTTCAGCCTGCCCCGGGCAAAGCGGGTTATGCAATAGGTGCAGGTGCCAAGGCACCCCTCTGCCACCTGGACGATCCCCGGCTCGTTTCCGCTTACCGTGTTTACCTGCCGGTAATATTCGCGGATGGAAGCCGGATCGAAGAAGACCGGATTGCAGACCTTCCGGATGGATTCGGCCTGGACCGCGGGCATGCAGCCGGTTACCAGGAGCGTGTAATCCCTGAACCGTGCAAGGCGGCGCAGCATCCTGCGTTCCGTGGGGCCGACAACCGTGCAGGTATTGATAACAACCGCATCCGCTTCTTCCGGGGATGATACCATGATTGATCCGGCATGCTTCAGGACCTCGATAAGTTTTGCAGAATCCCCAAAGTTATACCGGCACCCGTACGTCTCGATATACACCCGCCGGCCGGATACCAGATCAAGCCAGGCACCATCGCTTTTGGGATATGGCGCGGTCATGAATCTTCCTGTATCAGGTACGCTGTTTGCGGTAAATTGCCTTGTTGCCGCAAGCAGCACCCAGCACAATCATTAACCGATTGGCACCATAATCTGTTAGTCATGATGAAGATAGGGCTGCTGGGCTGTGGTAATATCGGCCATATCATTGCAGTCCATGCCAGTGGTTTTACGATTGCGGCCGTTTACGATAAGGTACCGGAACGGGCTGAAGAGATCGCGGCACTGGCCGGTGCCCAGTCGTACGAGGATTTTGCATCGTTCCTCAACGCTGATGTCGATATCATTGTCGAGGCAGCATCGGTCAATGCAGCCAGGAGTTACGCGCTCGATATCCTTGCAGCCGGCAAGGATGTTGTTATCATGAGTGTCGGTGCCCTGACCGACAAGGAGTTCCGGGACAGGGTCCGGAAAGCGGCTGTCGAATACAACCGGAAAGTCTACCTCCCCAGCGGGGCAATATTCGGCCTTGACAACCTCAAGATCGGGCGGATCTCGCGGATCAGCAGGCTCCTGCTCCGGACAACAAAGAGCCCGGCATCCCTTGGGATTGCGGCAGAAAGCCGGAAGATGATCTTCTCGGGAAAAGCCAACGAATGCATCAAGGCGTATCCCAAGAACGTCAACGTATCGGTTGCCATGAGCCTTGCTGCAGGGCAGGACACCGATGTGGAGCTCTGGGTTGACCCAGCGGTTGACCGGAACGTCCACGAGCTCTTCTTTGAAGGGGATTTTGGCGAGGCATACATCAAGGTCACCAACTTTACGAGTCCCGACAACCCGGCAACAAGTTACCTTGCTGCCCTCTCCATTCTCTGCCTGCTGGAAAAATTAAGCGACCCCATCATCGTGGGGACCTGATACGGGAAGTCTGCCATGGTCCCGATTGCCTGCCTGCTCCGGTTCATCGAGGAAGATGCTCCCAACGGCGACATAACCTCCGAGGTCGTCATTCCCGATGTCGAATGCCATGCAGTTATCCGTGCAGAGGACACGGGGATTGTTGCCGGGCTTACTGAAGCCCGGGCACTCTTCTCCCATTTCTCGGTCAGGGTCAATCCTGATATGAAGGATGGGGACACGGCCCGGCCGGGCGATATCCTCCTCTCCCTTGACGGGAACGCGAAAAAGATCCTCCTTGTGGAACGCACGGCGCTCAATATCATCGGCAGGATGAGCGGGATCGCCACCCGGACACGGGACCTTTCCGATCGTGTTGCAACGGTCAATCCCGCCTGCAGGGTTGCCGCAACCCGGAAGACCTGCCCGGGGTTTGGCGCCCTTGATAAGAAGGCAGTCCGTATCGGGGGCGGCGATCCGCATCGCGCAAACCTCAGCGATGGGTTCCTGATCAAGGACAACCACGTAGCAATCGTCCCGCTGGAAGAGGCGATCCGCACGGCACAGGCCTATTCTGCATACAAAAAGATCGAGGTCGAGGTCGAGAGCGGCGGGGACGCGGTCCGGGCTGCCCGGGCAGGTGCCGACATCATCATGCTGGACAACATGACCCCGGCACAGGTGACGGACACCCTGCTGTTGCTCAAAAATGCGGGACTGCGGGACTGCGTCACCATAGAAGTTTCCGGCGGCATCGATGAACGGACCCTTGCCGGCTATGCAGCAACCGGTGCAGATATCATCAGCATGGGCTCCCTGACCAATTCTGTCACCAATTTTTCTGTCTCCCTTGAGACTACTCTCCCGTAATTTTTGCATATCACCGCATCCCCCTTTTTCCCAGGCTTTGCTGCTCACCGGACAACCGGCGATTGGGCAGACAACGCAGACAAGAAACATTAATGAATCCTCATCACGAATGGGTGGCCTGAGAGGTAACAATGGAAGGGGATGAGGAAAGGGGACCGGGCCGGGAACCGACACCGGAGGAACTCGGGCTGATCGAGGAGCAGAGAAAAGAGCGGATCCGAAACTACATCCTACTGCTGAAGGATCCGAACCTCACGTTCCGCTGGAAAGCAGCAGAGGCGCTGGGGTTTGTCGGGGACAGTACGGCCATCGGACCCCTGCTCGAAGCCCTGGAGGACCCGTATCTCGATGTCCAGTGGCTCGCGGCCAAGTCCCTTGGGAGGATCGGGGACAGCAGCTGCGTGGAACCCCTGATACAAGCCACAAAATCGCGGGAGAAATGGCTCCGTGTCGGTGCCGCATGGGGCCTTGGGAAACTTAAAGATCCCCGTGCCACCCTCCCCCTCATCGAATTGCTCAAAGATACAAAAAAGACCGTCCGGAAGAATGCCGCATGGGCCCTCGGGAATATCGGGGATGACCGTGCTGTTTTCGGGCTGACTGTATTATTGCAGGACCCCGACGGAGAGGTCAGGGATGCTGCCAAAAAAGCACTTGCAGCGATTGAATACCGGAAAAAAAGCCACATTCAACCTTCAGGCCCGGCATGACGAGGAACAGGCGGGATGAGCCCGTGCGTTGTTCATTCAGCCGATCCGTACATCGCCCGCAGAATTCACGACTATCTCTTTTTCTCCGCGGTACGTCTCAACGATCCCGTACAGGAATACCTTTTCTCCCCGGTTCAGGGGGATATCACGGGCAACCTGTGCTGGAATGAAAACGGGAGTGTCCTGGATTCGCAGATTGACATGCCCGCCGGATCTGGTTGTCGTGACTTCATCGATTATCCCCTCAAAAAACACCAGTTCGCCATCAGCAGAAGTATTGGTGAACGGGCGGGCAAACGGCTCCTTCCCGATAAGGGTAAGTACTCCATGCCCCGCGGTTACTGCCACAGCAACGGCAAGCAGGAGACAGAGGGCAGTCCGTTCCTGGCGACCGAGCATACATAAATGTATAATAACAGGCGTATAAATACCGACAGGTTCATATGTTAACAGTGTTAACATATTTACCATGTATCCTACAACATTACCACCATCGTCAAAGACGGTGCTGGCAATCCTGGATGCGGGTGGGGCTATGACCCACAAAGATTTAGTGGAAAAATCCCGCCTTGCACCGCGAACGGTGCGGTATGCATTGAAAAAACTCAAAGAGCGCCAGCTCATCATTGAAAAGTTCAACTTCCGCGATGCGCGGCAGATCATCTACCAGCAAAAACCAGTGGAAACCAGTAATCCCGTGACTGCTACCGTATGACCAGACACACCTGCACCCTCATGCACTGCGATACCATCGTGAGAACCCTGCTCCCCGCGATGCGGGCAGAGATGGTCAACCGCCTTATCGTTGAACATGAGCTCAGCCAGAGCGATGTGGCGAAGAAACTGGGGGTATCGCGGGCAGCAGTATCCCAGTACCTGAGCCGAAAACGCGGTGCAGGAGAAGTGGAGATATCCTCAGAACTCGATGCGATCATCGATCGCTGGGCACTCGCTGTCGTAACCGGCGTGAGTGATGTAAACCTCTGTGATGTGTGCCAATGTGCACGAAAAAAACCCTGAAAATCTAAAAAATCTGTTCCTTTTCTTTACCATCCTTTGCGATCTCATGGGTAACGCGGCAGTCCTGCCGTTTCACCGAACATGGCGCCGGTAGTACAGGACACCGAGAAGGGCAATTACGATGATGATGAACGTGATTTTCAGGTAGTCCGTCTCACCTCCGGGGGATCGTACGGCATGGCTCCAGTCATCGTCAAAGACCTCGGAAAAATACCCGGCAACGCCCGGATGCTCGATAATAACCCCCGCTTCCCGGTTGAAATTCGGGGAGTTGCTGTTCCAGTTGATACTGCTGACCAGCACTTTCCGGCCATCAACGATGACCCCCTTATTGTGGATCTTTTCAAGCCCGGTTGCGGAGAGATCCGCGCACCGTGCCTCAAGGGGGATCTGTTCGTTTTTACCAATTGCATTGATTGTGGCAACCATCTCGTCATTGTCCGCAGCATCCCGGGTGTTGTACCAGTACGAATCGAGCAGGACGCGGACCCGGACCCCGCGCCGGGCGGCATCGATGGCAGCCGCAAGGAACGGGTTGAGCGCAAGCGGGGTCTCGTTGGTGATATAGGCCTGCTCGATTTCGATGCTGTGTTCTGCTGAACCGATCAGGTCAACGATTATCCTGCTGGTATCCGGTGCAAGGACCGGCCGGACGGTTGCACCGGTGAACTGGCGGGATGAAAAATTACTCCTTCGCTCCTTTGCCGGGGGTTTTTCCCCATCTCCCGCGATACCGGGATACGGCTGTACCGATGTACTCATGAGATCCGTAGTATAGACCATGACAAAATACGATGCAAGTTTTGGATCCTCAAGATACACCCCCCACCCCCGGTTCCCGGTCATTCCTTCCGGGGGAAAACCACTGTACTTGAAATTTTCGCTTGTCAGGAGGACTGCCTGCCGGTCCATTACCAGGTATTTTGCATGGTTGTACCGGTATGGTGCATGCTCTTTCCCTGCCGGGGCCATCGCATACACGGGAATCCCGCTCTGGTTCAGGCTCCAGAGCGCTGCGTTCTCTTCGGCACTGATCCCCCCGACCGGGCCTCCTTCAACCAGTACCACAACACCCACACCCCGGCCCTTTGCTGAAATAAGCGCACGCGTAATCTCCGGGCCTGATAATTCGTAGCCATTGAGGAGGATCTCCTCCTGCGCACCATCAATTGCAGCAGCAAGTGCTTCTCCTGACGAGTCCGGTGCAACAAATGTCGTGACGTTGACATCGGAAAATGTGGCAGGTCCAAAGCGGGACTGCCCCAGCATGAGGGGGCGGGGGTCCCAGGCACCGTCTTTTTGGTAATGGACCTGCCCTTCCCGTGCCCTGACATCCTCCGGCCACGAGACGTTCTGGACCAGCTCTCCATTATGGTATAACAGCACCATGTCCCGGCTGTTTGCGAGGCGCAGGGTGTTACCGGAAATGACATCGGGCACGTCCGGAGAATGATCGACCCATTCAAAATCCGGCCATACCCCGTGACTCATGGAGAACGCCGGACCGCTGCGCGCCACGGTCAGCGTGCCCGGTATTTGCGTACCGGGGGGAAACCGGAACCCGCCCCTTCCATCGGAGACCGAATACCCGTCAAGCACCCCGCTGCCGGAAAGGACAATATACTCATCCATATCATCATGAAGGTAAGGATCGGGACAGAACTCGGTTATCATGACCGGTGAAGCGGTGCCGATGCACACGACAAGGAAGAGGAGCAGGCCACAGATACGTCGCATTGTAGTACCCTTTCGACAAATGAATATATAAAAGTTTAATTTATTATTTGGTTCCCATGCCCATCCAGCCAGAAGACCAACCCCCCCGCGAGCAGCCTTTCGTAGTAAAACTCGGCGGAAGCCTGGAGGTGCACGCGCCCACCCTTGCAGCGGTATTCCGGCAGCAGTCCCGCCCGCTCCTTATCGTCCCGGGCGGGGGCTGGTTTGCCGATACAGTTCGTAACCAGGCACTGAATGATGACGAAGCCCACTGGACGGCAATCCGTGCGATGGACCGGTTCGGCTCCCTGCTTGCAACATTTGGGCTGCCTTCGACAGAACGTCTCGCGATCCCGTCAAAACCCACGATCCTGCTCCCGTACCGCTGCTGCCGGGAGTTTGACCCGCTCCCGCACTCGTGGGATGTCACTTCGGATACCATTGCTGCCTGGGTAGCGGGAACGCTCATGACCGACCTGCTGGTCCTCAAATCGGTTGATGGCATTCCAGCTGACGACAGGAGTGATCGGGCGATTGTTCAGAACGTTGAAACCGATGTTGTCGATCCGTGTTTTATTCCCTATATCCTGAAACACGGCATCCGTGCCACGGTCATCAACGGGACGCTGCCGGATCGCGTTGCAGCATTTTTGCGGGGCGAAGCGGTCCCCTGCACCCGGATCGGTACAACCTTTTAAAGGTACCAAGAGAAATATAATAGGAATCCGTGGAGGAGCATCAATGTCAGATACAAAATGTACATCCTGCAACGCTCCGCTTGCAGAAGAGGGCGCAACCAAGTTTGCCTGCCCCGCGTGTGGTCAGGAGATCAGCCGGTGCTACCGGTGCAGGGAACAGAGTCTCCCGTATGTCTGCCCAAAATGTGGATTTGGGGGACCGTGAAGCATGGGCAGTGTAGCAGTCATCATGCGGGTCATGCCCGAATCACCCGAAGTGAACCTTGAACAGCTCAAAGCAGCGCTCAAGGAGAAGATGCCGGGCATCCAGGACGTCAAGGAAGAGCCCATAGGCTTTGGGCTCAAGGCGATCAAGTTTGCCGCAATCGTGAACGATGCCGGTGGCGAGACCGATATGCTGGAAACGACGATCGGCTCGATTCCTGGTGTCGAGCGGGCAGAGATTGTTGAAGTTACGTTAACCTGATTTTTTTCAGGTTACCCCGTTTTCAACGTTTTTTCAAGATTCACTGAGTTTTTCAAAAACTGCACGGGTATATCCCCGGATCTTTTCTGCTGATTCCCGGAACGCGTGGACTTCAGACTCATCGATGCGGATGGCTATAGGGAAAACACCGCTGCGGTTGATCCGTGCCGGTACACCGATACAGACATCGCCGCCAACCCCGTTCACTTCAGTTTTGATGAAGGCAGAGACGGTAAGGATACGGTTTTCATCCGACAGGACGGTCCGTACAAGGGTTGCGATGGCTTCACCGGGCCCATAGACGGTGGCGCCTTTGTCCTGGATGATAGAATTCCCGCTGGCCTTGACCTTGTCGATGATCTGGTCGATTGGCAGGTGCGAAAAGTCCGGCAGGTTCGAGATCCGTATGCCACCGATCGTGGTCGCCGACCATAACGGCACCATACTCTCCCCGTGTTCACCGATGATACGCGTGTGAACCTCACTGACATGGACCCGGAAATGCGATGCCAGCAGTGATTTCAGCCGCATTGAATCAAGGTGCGTACCGATGCCGAATACCTGCGTAGGTTTCAGGCCGGAATATTTCAGGGCAATACAGGTCATCACATCGACCGGGTTCGTGACCATAAGGATCATGGTATCCGGTGCAATTGCGCCGATAGTGCGGGAAAGATCCGCAATAATCCGCGCATTGCTCATTGCAAGGTCAAGCCGGTCCTGCCCCGGGGCGCGCGGTGTGCCGACAGTAATAATGACAATAGCCGAACCAGCAAGGTCTTCAAGACGGGTTGTCCAGCTGACCCGGATATCCGTTCCCCGCGCGGCGAACGAATCGCTGAGGTCCTGGGCGATCCCCCGCAGGAGGGCATCGCGCCCTTCCCTGCCATAGAGAAGGATCTCGTCAACATGCGGGATTGCAGATATCGCATGGGCAGAGAACCTCCCGACATGGCCTGTTGCTCCGATGATGGTGACTTTTGCCATGATAATCGTAAACGTGGGGACGTGTTATCGGTCGACGGTACGTTCCTGCGCTTGCTTAAACATCCATCCTCCGCCCCGTTACCCCATGGGCGCCGAATGTCTGCGGTAAGTCTGCTCCCTTCCGGGCCTGAACC
>DANA01000005.1:877-10967 GCA_002508495.1 Methanoregula sp. UBA276 | reverse complement strand
CTGGAGCGAATACATCAGCCAGGCAAGGCCAAACAGGTAGATCACCAACGTTGCCCCGATTAACCCAAAAACCCGGATAATCCGCGAGGTATGCTCATACGCGAGACCAGCGACCAGTGCAGCAAAGACAAAACCGATAAGGTAGCCGCCGGTAGGTCCGAGGAGCACCCCGATCCCCGCCATGCCATTATGGAACAGTGGCAGGCCAAGGGCGCCAAGAATGACATAGGAGAGCACCGGGATTGCCCCGTACCGGTGCATAATGATGCCCGCCAGGAGGACAAAGAGGGTCTGGAGGGTAAACGGGATGTTCCCGACCGGAATGGAGATCCAGCTCCCAAGGGCAATAAGCCCGATAAACGCTGCTGAATAGGCAATAAGGCGGCAGCGCTGGTAATCGCCGAACATCGTCAACCAATAAAAAAAATGATGGTTGACGATAAAAACGTGCCGGTTTACTGGTGGGTGCAGTCGCCGGCAATTACCCGTTCGAGTTTGCCATTGTCTTTTTTCACAATGAGCGCGCCAAATTCATCGATATCGATTGCCTCTCCCTCGAAACTGTTCTTCAGGGTATGGATCTGGACACGGTTTTCAAGGGTTGCAGAGAGACTTTTCCATTCCTGGGTGATCGCGTCGTACTCGCCGCTCTCCAGGAGCAGGAGACGGTTTTCGAATTCCCGGAGAATCCGTGCCAGCAACACTGCTCGGTCTACTTCATTGCCGACTTCTGCACTGATGGACGAAATGTCGCGCTGGAGATCTGCTGCAAAATCCGTTACCGGATTATTCACATCGATCCCGATACCCAGAAGGCAGTAATGGACCGTATCGGCTTCCGCTGAAAGTTCGAGAAGGAGCCCCCCGATCTTCTTCTTCCCGATATAGATATCATTGGGCCACTTGATGAGTGCGCCAAGGCCGAACTCTTTGCGGATTGCGCGGGCTATGGCAATGGATCCTGCCATCGTTATCATGAAGACATGGTCGACCGGAACCTTGGGTTTTAGGAGGATGGTTATCCAGATCCCCCCGGCAGGAGAGATCCAGGCGCGCCCCAGGCGGCCGACTCCCCCGGTCTGCTCTTCGGCAATGATCACCGTTCCGTGGATCTTTTCCGGGTCCCCTTCAATCAGGATCTGCTTGCCAACCGTGTTCGTGGAAGGGATGTGATCAAAATACCGCAGGTGTTTTCCGATGATTTTCGTGTGGAGTTTCTTGTGGATCTCGTAGGGAAGGAGTTTACTGCTCGGGTGCACCAGCCGGTACCCTTCCTTCTGCGATGACTGGATGTCATATCCCATCAACCGAAGTTCTTTGATGTTCTTCCAGACTGCCGACCGGGTGATCCCCAGTTCATTGCTGATGGCCTCACCGGAAATGGCGGTGCCCGTTCGTTCGAGGATCTCCAGTATCCGGAATGCTGAATTGGGAATAGTAATCACCTCTTGGAATCAATACGTTCGCCGGGAAGGGGGCAGGGGTCCTTTCCGCAGACCTGCCGTACAATTGCGGTCTGGTGCTGCATGAGGGTTGCAAGGTCGAAGATACCGGTGATATCGACAACCCCGATTGCACCGATTGCCAGACCCTCGCGGTCCCGGATTGGCGTGACGACCACCGGGATTCCCTGGTAGGCGCCGCTCTTCGGGATGGTCCTGATGATCTGGTTTTCACGGATTGCATCGATGAGGACCGGGCCGTTATACTGCCGGTCAATAACCCTGCCTTCTTCGATGCGGATACCATCCCGGTCGCGTGATTTTGCCGTAACCGGGAGACGATGGATCAGATCATGGACCGCCAGGACAATAGGTTCGAAATCATCAGCCCCGGAAGAGCAGGACAGGGAATACTGGTTCATCGTAAAATTACCTCATACTCTGGTCATTCTCAATCTACATCAACATTGCGTATAAAATACAAGGGAATTTTTTCTGCTCTGCAGATAACCTTCTTCCGGATAATTGCTCCCCCCTTCTCGCCAGCCCTGCCCCCAAGGGAGCTCACGGCGCATGCGATGCCTCCGCATCACCTGAACAGGAAATTCCGACAAAAATTGTTTTCACAAACCAGAAATTGATGCTGCCGCAAAGGCGCCATTTTTGGTCTGCGGCAAGTATCTTAATGGGGGTATGGAGGCAGTTTGCCCCCATCATCATTTCCAAGGGTTTCCCACGAAAAATAGCTGAGTGCACTTACCCTTGTATCAGAAATGGATTCGGCAATTCTATTTTTCATGCCTTGGGTGTGAATGCCCGTTCTTGTGCGTTTCTCCAGAGCATTTTTCCCGGCACCGGAACTCTCCCGCGCGGGGATCAGAACCGGGTAGCACGGCCCTGAGCGCAAAATGCCTGGAGAAATGTGCGGGACGGGAACTCATGGATGCTGGTGATAACCACAGTTCCGTTGCCGAATTTTCGCTCCAGGATAACCGCTGACCCGCCGGCGTTGCCAGTACAGCTGGCATCGAACGGGGAAAATTCACCATCGCATTCAATGCAGGACGCATCGTACTCTTCGATGAGCATACGGGTGTCAGAATCCGGAGAACACGACACTGCGCGGGGATGGAAATCGTGCAGGTACCGGACCGGAAACGGGAGCCAGTCGTACGCGTCCGGGTTCTCGGTTGCAGCACCAAATACCAGCAGGTTGCCGCCATTTTCCACAAACCGGGCTATCCGGCGGGATGAAGCCCGCAGTGCCGGAAGGAGGTTGGAATAGGCAGGGTTGGCAAAGCCGGTGGGAATGATAAGGCAGTTCAGCGTGGCCTGGAAAAACGGTGCTGCCAGCATGTGCGGGGTGATATGTTCGCAGGTGATCCCGGACTCCTCGATGAACCGGTTGAAATGCTGCGGTGTTGCCCAGACAAAACCTGCCCGGGCAGTCATCCTTTGATCACCCCGATGGGAGAGAGGCGGGCAACCCGTCGGGATATGCCAACATCGTGGACCACGCCCACGACCTCCCCGCTGGGTTTGTACACGTCCGGTGCCTCGTCTGCTATTGCATTCTCGTGGGGAGCCCTCACCAGGATCCCCTGGCGGGCAAGGTCCGCTGCAACCTCTTTTCCACTCAACCGCTTCTTGGCCTGCGACCGGCTCATTACCCTGCCTGCGCCATGGCAGGTACTGCCAAATGTCTTCTCCATGGCAACCGCAGTGCCGCGCAGCACGTACGAGGAGGTACCCATACTCCCCGGGATGATGACCGGCTGGCCGATTGCCGCCAGTTCTGCAGGAAGGCCCGGTGTGCCCGGACCAAACGCCCGGGTTGCCCCTTTCCGGTGGACGCAGACACGGGTCTTACGGGCATCAACCAGGTGCTCCTCGAATTTGGCGATATTGTGCGCCACATCATAGACAAGGGGCATCTCATCGTACCCAATCCCGAACCTGCGGGAAAATATCTGCCGGACGGTATGGGTTATCATCTGGCGGTTTGCCCATGCATAATTTGCCGCTGCAGCCATGGCGCCAAAATAGGCTTTCCCTTCCGGGGAGGCAAGGGGGGCACATGCAAGCTGACGGTCCGGCAGGGATACGTGGTATTTCCTCGTTGCCGCCTCCAGCACTTTGAGGTGATCCGTGCAGACCTGGTGGCCCAGTCCCCGCGATCCGCAGTGGATCATGCAGCATACCTGCCCTTCTGCAAGGCCGAATGCCCGTGCAGCAGCAGGATCATAAATCTCCTGCACCACCTGGAGTTCGAGGAAATGGTTGCCGGACCCGAGTGTCCCTCCCTGGGGGATCCCGCGCTGCCGGGCTTTCCGGGATACCTCCCTGCGGTCTGCCTCGTTCATGCACCCATTATCCTCGCAGCGTGCAAGGTCGCGCTCCATGCCGTAGCCGTTTTCGACCGCCCAGCGCGCGCCCTGGAGCATCATACCGTCAAGGGATTTTTCCGAGTTTTTCAAAAGCGAACTCTTTGCCCCGACACCGGTGGGGACTGCCTGGAACAATTCGTCAATGATCTCGCCTTTGCCGGCGACATCCCGCAGTTCGAGCGGGGTCGTGATGAGCCGGACCCCGCAGTTGATATCAAACCCCACCCCGCCGGGCGAGATGACGCCCTCGTCAAGGGAGAACGCGGCAACCCCGCCGATAGGAAACCCGTACCCCCAGTGAATATCCGGCATACCAAGCGAGTTTTGGAGGATGCCCGGCATCGTTGCCACGTTCGCCAGTTGCCGTACTGCGCCCTCCTCCAGCATGGCTGCAAGAGGGTCGGAGAGGAAGAACCTGCCCGGGACGCGCATACCGGGAATATACCCAAGGGGTATTTCCCACTCATTTATCCCGGTTCGTTTCACTCCCTCAATCATACGGTTCCCGCCGGCATTCGTTGTTATACATCAAATATGATGTCAAGCACATATTCATTATCGTTCCGGGCAATAGCAAGTCCTGACCAGGAGATCCCTTTTACTTCCGTTCCCCCGGCATGCCGCGACCGGTCAAACGGCTCCCCTTCAAGAATTGCGGTGAGAGATTTCCCGTCGGTCTGAACAGACGCCCGGGCAAACACCTGCCCCTCGACTTCGCAGATAAACAGGACTTCAGATAAAAAGTCCATGAGAAGTGTCTCGGTATCCGTTGCAGTGACCTGAATTTCCCGGGTCATTCCTGCTCTTCGGTCGGTGCCAAAGGCGGTTTGCATCAGGGCGCAAAACGCATCGGAAAAAATGAGCGCAAGCGTCGGTGCCCGGACCTGGATCTTCACATCAGCGGTGTGGGATAATTCAACAAAGCTCATCAATAGCACATATGGTCTTCTTCAGTATCAAAAAACGGGATCATCTCACTACTGATGCGGTGCAGGAACCGTGCCTGGTGGATCGAGATATAGATGGTGTGGTTGCCCGCTTTCATGAGGATATCGGAACTTTTCGGGGGTTTGATCCGGGTTGATAAGAGGACCGGTCCGCCACAGGAAGTGCAGATACGAAAATCACCGTTCCTCTGGTTGATGTATTCAATTACTTCCGGTGCTATCGTGACCTCGCCACGGCTGGCGCTGTCGTGAGGGTTGGAATACATGATGCTATTACGATAAGCAGGCAGGGCTAAAAACGGTTATGGATCGGGATTTTGGGACGTTATGCCCCGACAATCCTGACCACAACATCGACGTACTTCTCTTTGATCTCGTACGCGTTTGTTCCATCCGCATTCCGTGTTGAACGGAGAATTCCGATCCGGGATGCGATGATACCGACCATGGAGGCGACTGCGTGAAAGGTGACGGTGAAATGCTTCTGCAATTCGAGTACGAGTTCGGCAATCGTGAGGGTTCTGGTCCTGATGAAGTGCCGGAGCACTTCCCGGCGGATACCGGTCTTATCCTTGGAGACATAAGCACGGAGCCGGCCCTCAATGATCTTCTTGATCTCTTGAGGAGATCTCATGATCTAGTGTCAAAGTCCGCGGTATATATATTTTGCTATTTTCTGCGTTTTACAATCCCAGATTGAAAATCTGGCCGTTTTTCAAAGCGCCACGAATATTCTGCGAAATCATACCCCGTCCCGTCTTACCCCGGGTCGCCATTCTTTTCCTTCGCCGGTATCGCGCGTCTGGTAACTATTTAATCGTAGATAAACAGATGATTATGACATGGGACGTATCCATTACAATATCGAGAAATATTCACCGCGGCAACTGGTGATTCTCCCCCTCGTGATCCTTATCCTGTCCTTACTCTTGATCTTCATGAATATGGCAGCAACCGGTATGCCGGTCAGGCCGGGTATCGATTTTTCCGGGGGAACTGCAGTGACCCTTTCTACCTCAGAGTCCGCCGACCAGCTGAGATCGACCTTTGCCAGTTACCCGCTCACGGAAATCAGCGAAGGTGTCAACAACGGGAAATTCCTCAAATTCGGCGCCATGGATGATGCCCAGTTCCGCGCCCTCTCTACCCTGGTCAACCAGCACTACCCGGATGCAAAGATCGACCAGATCGGCGAGTCATTCGGCAAGACTCTCCAGCAGCAGGCCCTTCTTGCACTGGTCTTCTCCTTCATCGGCATGGCGGTTGTTATCTTCATCGCATTCAGGACGCTTGTACCGGCCGCTGCTGTCGTGATATCCGCATTTGCTGATATTGTCATGACGGCAGCAATGATGAATTTGATCGGTATCCCGCTCACCCTCGGAACAACCGCTGCGCTTCTCATGCTCATCGGGTATTCCGTGGACAGCGACATCCTCTTGACTAACCGCGTCCTGAAACGCCAGGGCAAGCTCATCGACAAGCTCAAAGGCGCGTTTGACACGGGTATCAGCATGACCTCGACCACCCTTGCTGCGATAGCCGCAATGCTGATTGTCTCCTGGATTGGATCGGTTGAGATCCTCATGCAGATATCGGCCGTGCTCCTGATAGGGCTCGTGTTCGATGTCATGAATACGTGGCTTACCAATGTCGCGATCCTCAAATGGTATGTCCAGAAAGGAGGCAGCAGGCAATGAACGCCAAGGAACTGAAAGGAATGGTAACCGACTGGCGCGTTGCCACCCTTATCGTGCTTGTCGTAATCTCGATCTTCGCGATCGCGCCGCATTATGACAGCGAGGGCCACCTGGTCACCAATATCCAGTACGGGCTCGACCTCCAGCAGGGAGCATGGATCCAGCTCGAGTTCGGTGCCGAAGTTGTCGGGTTCGAGACCGATCGAAATATCGGCGAATTTGCAAGCGATATCGGAACCCGCCTTGACGCGGAAGTGGAACTGGTCGATGCCAACCACATCGAGATCAGAAAACCTTTCTCGCAAGAAGAACTCGAGCCGGTCTTCACCGCAGCCGAAGGAAAGATCTCCTCCTACAGTCCTGGTGTCTCGAAATCAACCGCCGAAGTGGCAAAACTGATCCTGGAGAACAAGATCAACTCGTTCGGCACCAAGGATGCAAAAGTCCAGACCCTGACCGGCATGAACAATGTTGCCCGCTATATCCGGGTCGAACTGGCCGGTGTCGACATGAACCAGGCACAGGACATTGTCGGTACGCAGGGCAAGTTCGAGATCCGTGTCCAGACAGTCGGGAATGAGTCCGAGCATGTCCTCTTTGGCGATGCCATCACCAGTGTCCAGAGCCCAAGCCAGGAACCGCCCGGCAGTGACCAGTGGGGGGTTGCCTTCACGCTCAACGATGCCGGTGCAACTGCATTCCAGGAAGCGGCAATCAAGTCCGGGGCAACCCGTGACCCGGTCAACCACCACCTCATCATGATCCTTGATGGTGCCACCGTCTATTCCGCGCCCCTATCCGATGATCTTGCCGGCAAGCTCCAGCACGAGAAGACCCGGCAGCTGTATGCATCGACCGGTGTCGGGAAGAGCGGTACGCAGGCAGCCCAGAACCTTGAGATCCACCTGCGTGCCGGGGCACTGCCGGTCGATGTCACCATTGCCGGTTCGGGCGGCGTCTCTGCACCTCTCGGGGAACGGTACAAATCCATGGCAATCCTTGCCGGGCTCTTTGCCCTCCTCACCGTTGCATTCGTGGTATTTTACCGGTACCGTGAACCGGGAATTGTGCTGCCGATGGTCTTGGTCAATGCATCCGAGATCCTCATCCTCCTGGGATTCATCAGCCTGATCCGGTTCCAGCTTGACCTGCCCACCATTGCCGGTCTCATCGCGGTGCTCGGCACCGGTATTGACCAGCTCGTGATCATAACCGATGAGATCCTGCATGAAGGAAAAGTGCCTTCCCCGAATCTGTACTTAAAACGCCTGTCGCGGGCTCTGGGGATCATCGTAGTTGCCGCAGCCACGGTCTTCATTGCCATGGCACCGCTCGCCCTTATGGATCTCTCGTCACTCAAGGGCTTTGCCATCATCACCATCCTTGGTGTGCTGGTCGGTGTTATCATCACCCGTCCGGCCTATGGCAGGATCATCATGCAGATCCTCTCGAAATAACAATACCATAGATTTATCTTTTTTTTCATCGACATCACTACCGGGTATAACGAATGAGCAAACCGGTTTTGTTTGATTTTTTTGCAACCTGGTGCGGGCCCTGCAGAATGCAGACCCCAATCCTTGAGGATCTTGCAAAAAAGATGGGAGATGCCGTTGAGATCCGCAAGGTGGATGTCGACCAGAACATGGATCTTGCAGAAAAGTACGGTATCCGGGTTGTTCCGACCCTCGTCATCGAGAAAGATGGCCGGATCATCCAGCAGATGGAAGGCGTCACCGATGCAGCAACCCTTGAAAAACTCTTGAAACCGCTGGTGGAATAAGATGAAGATCGGCATTGTTGGTGGAACCGGAGATATTGGTGAAGGTATCGCGATGCGCCTTGCACCCAAATATGAAGTCGTTGTGGGATCGCGGGATGAGGTGCGTGCGCAGGCAAGCTGCGTTTGCAGTCTCGATAAGCTGAAGAACCGCGGGAATTCCTCGTGTGTGCTCAAAGGAGCAACAAACCAGGATGCAGTGTCCTGTTCGGATGTCGTTATCCTTGCCGTTCCCTTCAAGAATGCGCAGGTAACCCTTGAAGGCCTCTCGGGTTTTGAGGACAAGATTGTGATAAGTCCCATCAACCCGATGGAGAAACGGGACTATTTCATGTTTGTTCCCCCAAAAGAGGGCTCGGCAGCACTGATGGTCCGGGGCCTGCTCCCAAAAGAAGCCCGGATCTGCTCGGCATTCAACACCATCGCCGCCAACAAATGGAAGGCGCTCGAAGAAGACCTTACCTATTCCGTGCCGGTCTGCGGTGACGATCCCGAGGCAAAGAAGGTAGTTATGGACATTGTCAATTCGGTCTCGAAACTCCAGGCATATGATGCAGGCCCGCTCGCGGCATCCAGCATGGTCGAATCGTTGACGCCGCTTCTCCTGAATATCGCGCGCTACAACAAGATGCGTGATGTCGGGATGCAGTTCCTGTAATCATACATGACGGTTTGCTGGAAAACTCCATTTCAGGTCCGGTATGGTTGGAAGAAATATGGCAGGCAGGGGCCTGACTCCGTTTTTGTTTTTATTAGTGGCATGATCGGGTGAACAAAAGATGCTTTCAGAGGAGTTTGCGCGGATTGGAAAACGACTCTTTGCCGAACACCTGGTCGGGGGAAATTTTGGCAACATCAGTGTCCGGCAGGGAGATGAGGGGTTCTTTATCAAGCGGACCGGCGCGTACCTTGATGTTGCCACCGTTCCGGTCTTTGTTCCGCTCGATGGCCCGGCCCCCCCGGACGCGTCCAGCGAGTACCGGGTCCATCGCGAAGTCTACAAAAAAACCCCGTACCTGGCAATTGTGCACGCCCACCCCCCCATGGCTGTTGCCGCATCGCTGGTCTTGGACGAGATCCTTCCGGAAGACAGCGAAGGGCTGATGTTCTGCCCAAAAATTCCGGTTGTGTCAGGAGATCCCGGGTCCCAGGAGGTTGCGGATAACGTTGCCCGTGCACTGGTCTCCGGTTGCCTGGTGATCGCAAAGGGCCATGGCACCTTCGCTGCCGGAAAAACCCTGGATGAAGCGTATCTGTTCACGTCTCTTGCCGAGCACTCCTGCCGGGTGCTGGCTTTCAAAAAAGGGTTCCGGTAATTTTTTTTTTACTTTGGCTGTTTTGGCTGGAGGAGCTGGATCTCCCGGATAATCTCCCGGTGGAAGACCAGCAGCATGTCGCTGATCATCCCGAACATGAAGATCTCGATACCCACCACGATAAGAAGTACCGTTAATATGGTGAGCGGGATGTGCTCGATGTTGTTCAGCCATTCAAGGAGAACGTATACACCGGTTAACAGGCCGAGAAAACTGGTGAAGATACCCATCATGCCGAAGTAGAACATGGGATTGTTGACCCTGGCGAGGCGGTAAATGGTGCTGACTATCTTGAAGCCGTCGTGGAATGGCGAGAGTTTGGTTGCCGTGCCCGGGCGGCGGAGGTACTTGATGGGCACAATCATGATCCGCTGCCCGTTCCGCACTGCTTCAACCGATATCTCGGTCTCGATCTCGAACCCCTTCTCTTTTAAGTGCATCTGGCTCACGGCAAGTTTGGTGAACGCACGGTATCCTGAGAGGATGTCATGGAGGTCCCGGCTGTGGGCGATCTTGAA
>DANA01000005.1:0-822 GCA_002508495.1 Methanoregula sp. UBA276 | reverse complement strand
GTTAACATCTTCTCGGCGTCCTTTGCCGAATAGGTGCCGTCGCCGTCAAGCATCAGGATGTAGGGCTGCTCGATCACCTCGAAAGCCTCGATGAGTGCATTCCCTTTTCCCTTGCCGGACTGCGTACGCACGTTGGCACCGGCTTCGCGGGCGAACTTCACCGTGTTATCGGTGCTTTTCCCGTCAATAACCAGGATGTGCTTGTACCCGAGGGCCTTGAATTCCCGTACCACGTTGCCGATCGTGGGGGCTTCATTCAGGGTGGGGATTAAGATGCAGACCTCATCTTTGTTGAACTTCATCGATATAGTATTTTATAGCGGGTGTCATAAGTGCTTCTATGCACCTGCAGAAAAAGGGGCTGAGGGCACTGGGTATTGCCGAGAGTTATAACGGCAGGACCGTCTCTACCCTTGTTGGTGTGGTTATGCGTAAAGACCTCCGGATCGACGGGTTTGTTACCGGTACCGTAACTGTCGGGGGGACTGATGCAACGGCTACCGTTCTTGCTATGGTGCAAAACCTCGGGCGGGATGACCTTAATGTAATCCTGTTATCAGGCTGTGTTATCGCATGGTTCAATATTATCGAGATAGATCGGATTGCACGGGAGACCGGCCTTCCGGTAATCTGTGTAACTTACGAGGAGTCAGACGGGCTTTTTGATGACATCCGCTATCATTTTCCCGGGGATACTGACCGGCTGGATGCCTGCGGGCGGCTGGGTGAGCGCGAACCGGTTGAACTCCGGACCGGCATGACTCTCTATATCCGGGCATGTGGCATCAGCATTGCCAATGCAGCAAGGTTCTGCAATGATTT
>DANA01000052.1 GCA_002508495.1 Methanoregula sp. UBA276 | reverse complement strand
GACATCAACAACCAGATCCTTGCCGTGAACGGGTTTTTGGCGTTGTTGCACAATGAGATACAAAATCCGTCATCTGAAAACCTGTTTGCCCGGATCTCGGATGCCAGTAACCGGATTGCCACGCTGATCCAGTTCACCAGTGAATACGAGAAGATCGGGGTCAATGCGCCCGTCTGGGCGGACTGCCACACCCTTGTTGAGGCCGCAGCACAGCAGGCCCCGCTTGGAACTATTGTGGTGAAGAACGATCTTCCCTGCGATGCAGAAGTGTTTGCCGACCCGCTGGTACAAAAGGTCTTTTACAACCTCATGGATAACGCGGTGCGGTATGGGGAAAAGATCACGTTCATCCGGTTTTTTGTTGAAAAAGCCGGCACTGATCACGTTATCGTATGTGAGGATGATGGCAGGGGTATCGTTGCTGCAGATAAGGTGAAGATCTTCGAACGGGGATTTGGGAAGAACACCGGCCTTGGCCTGGCGCTTTCGCGGGAGATCCTTGATATCACTGGTATCACGATCCGCGAGACCGGTGAGCCCGAACACGGCGCACGGTTTGAGATAATGGTGCCGAAAGAAGCGTGGCGACGGGCTCCCCGGACCTGAACCCGACGTATCGCACCCAGGGGGGTGACCGGAGAACGAAGGCAGTGCAGGGAAATGAACCACGGTTGTGAAAAAACCTTTTCAATACCTACACGCATACCCTCCAGCGGATATTGTCCATGGAACAGAAATCCATCCTCATTGTAGAAGACGAGCATATCGCCGCACTGGACTTACGGGAGTTGCTCGAATCGTTCGGGTACCGGGTCATGGGAATCGCCTCCTCCGGGGAGAACGCGGTCATGATGGCTGACGCTGAAGTGCCCGATCTTATCCTCATGGACATCCACCTTAGCGGCGTGATCTCCGGCATCGAAGCAGCAGAAAAGATCCTCTCGCGCCACAGCGTGCCCATCATCTATGTTACTGCGTATGCGGATCCCGGCCTGGTCGAGCGGGCCAAGAAGACCCGGCCGTACGGGTACATCATCAAACCCTACGATGAGCGCGGGATCCGGACCGAGATCGAGATTGCGCTCTACAAGTTTGCTCTGGACCAGGCATTCCGGCAGGAATATTCCACGCTTGAATCATGGCTGGTAGAGCGGACGCAGGAACTCAAACAGGTCTATAATTCGCTCAAAAAAAGCGAGGAGCGGTACCGTCTCCTCTTTGAACGGACCGGCGAGGGGATCTTCATCTTCGAGGCTGAAGGAGAGGATCGCGGGAAGATTGTCGAAGTGAACGCTGCCGGTGCAGCCATTCACGGGTACTCTTCAGATGAGCTCCTGAAAATGAAGATCACCGATCTCGATGTAGTGGAGAATCTTGAAGGTGCCCCGGCACGGTTTGCAGCAGTCCTGCGGGGGGAGTGGATCGGGCGTGAGATGAACCAGGTCCGGAAGGACGGGACGATATTTCCTATCGATTTCCGGGCCGGGCTGCTCGAACTGGAGGGGCACAAGTACGTCTTTACGATCCTGCGGGATATCAGCGAACGCAAGCGGGTGGAAGATGCCCTCCGTGAGAGCGAGGAAAAATACCGCAGCATCCTAGAGAACATGCAGGATCTCTTCTACCGCACGGATATCGACGGGAAGATTACGATGATGAGTCCTTCCGGTGCCCGGTATGCCGGGTATGGTTCCTCGGATGAGTTGATCGGACAGGACGCCGCTGCTATGTATGGAGATCCCAGGCGCTGCAAAGAGCTGCAGTCTCTCTTGGAAGAGAACGGATCCGTGACCGATTATCCCCTCACCCTGGTAATGCGGGACGGTTCGATACGGTACGCCACCACCAGCAGTCACTATTATCGCGATCGGGAGGGCCGGATCCTCGGAGTTGAAGGCGTCATCCACGATATCACCGGTCTTAAAAAGACCCGGGATGCCTTAACGATGGCAAACCGGAAACTCAACCTCCTCTCCGGCATCACCCGTCACGATATCCGCAACCAGCTCATGGCACTCAAGGCGTACCTCACCTTAAGCCAGGACTCCCTGAACGAACCGGAGCAGTTCACCGTTTATCATGAGAAACTGGGGGTGATCGCCGATAATATCGAGCGCCAGATAGAGTTCACCCGGTTGTACGAAAACATGGGGGTAAAAGCCCCGGTCTGGCAGAACGTGGACACCCTTGTGCGGAACGCGGCCGTGTCCCTGCCCACAAGGAACGTGCGGGTGGAAGCCGGCTGCCCGGGGCTTGAGATCGTTGCCGATTCCCTGCTTGAGAAGGTCTTCTACAACCTGATCGACAACGCTCTCCGGTATGGCGGGCCGGCCATGACTGCCATCAGGGTTGTGTCGCGGGAGACCGATGCCGGGCTGATTGTCTCGGTTGAGGACGATGGGGCAGGGATCTCCGGTGAGGACCGGAAACGTCTCTTCGAGCGGGGCTTTGGCAGAAATACCGGCCTTGGCCTCTTCCTCTCCCGCGAGATCCTGTCTATTACCGGCATCACGATTACGGAGAACGGGGAGCCGGGGAAGGGTGCCCGGTTCGAGATCCTTGTGCCGAAGGGAGCGTACCGGATCTCCCCGGCGTCCTGATCCCCGAGATCCGGGCCCAGCGGACGCCGGACTCCTTTTTTCCATCGGGTCGCCCGGGATACATGCAACGATCCCCCACGGGTTTTTGTATCCAGATACGTTCATACCTCCAGGGCTTCATGCCATACTATGCAGGAAATTGCGAGCAGCAAGAAGGCGGATAATGGCATTATTGTTGTCTGGAAGGAGAGCGGCCAGGTCAGGGATCGCACGTTCACGTACCCGGAACTCAAGGAGATGAAGATCGATGCGGATGACCTGTTGGGCCGGCCAATGCTCTACAAAATCACGATGGAACTGAACAGGTATCTCCTGAAAAGATGATCTTTTCACTCCCTTGTTCCTCCCCCATTCCCGAAATCACCCCGGCAACCGGATGCACCGTAACCGGGTCTCATTCGGGCCAAAATCCATCCGGCGATGGGGGGATTGTGCATTTTCCCAACCTGTTTTCAGGTCTGGTATGCTTGCGCTGAGTTGACCTGGCGCCGGTACCGCTCGCGGATGCCCTCGATGGTCTCGATGTCGGTGATGTCCTTGTCGTCGCGGAGCCGGATGAACCGGGGGAAGCGGAGCGCATAGCCCCCCGCGTAGTTCTGGCTCGCCTGCAGTTCCGCGTACCCGACTTCAAAGACGAGGACCGGCTCCAGCGTCACCTCTTTACCGGTGGTTTTGATCACCTGGTCTTTTAAAATCTCGTACACCTCGGCGAGTTGCTCATCGGAGAACCCGGTGGCAACGCGGCTCAAGGGCACGAGTTTCCCCGCGTCCTGGCAGGCAACCAGGAACGAGCCGAAGACGTGCGCCCGCTTCCCCTCGCCCCACTCGGCGCCGATGACGGCAAGGTCGAGCGTGTCCACCTCCGGCTTGATCTTCACCCAGTTCTTCCCCCGCTGGCCCGGGGTGTAGGGCGATGAGGGTACCTTGATCATGATCCCCTCGTGGCCGGCGGCAAGGGCGTCCTCGTAGGTCTTTGCTATGACGGCAGGGTCATTGCTGGTCACCTGCGGGGCAACGTAGAATTTCACCACGGATTCGAGCCGTTTGCGCCGCGTTGCAAGCGGGAGGTCGATCAGCGTCTCCCCGTCAAGGTACAGGATGTCGAATACATTGGGCACCATTGCGATCGCCTCCTGGGCCTCCGCGATGTCGTGGCGGCGCCGGAAGCGGCGGAGCACCGACTGGAAGGGCATGGGTTTTTCATTCTTTATGGCGATCACCTCGCCGTCGAGGATAACGTCATGATCCGTTGCGGCGAGGAGCTGCTGGATGACGTCGGGGAGCGCCCCGGTCACATCTTCGAGCCGCCGCGAGTAGAGCCGGGCCCAGTTCCCTTTCTTGTGGAACTGGAACCGCGAACCGTCATACTTGAACTCGGCGGCAACCTCCCCATTCTCTTCGACCATCCCTTCGATCTTTCCCTGCTGGGCAAGCATCATCCGCACGGGGTGGAACAGGGTAATCTTCACGTCGGCAAGCGCGGCAGGGCCGATTTTCGCGAGCCGGGCCACCTCGCCCATATCGTTCAGGGCCTGCTGGGCATGCTCCACCAGGGACGAGTCCACGCCAAACGCCCGGGCAACCGCCTCCCGCACGCTGCCCTCGCCCACCCCGATACGGAGCTCCTCGAGCATGATCCGGGCAAGGTACCGGCCTTCGAGCGGGTGGGCGTTCCCAAGCAGCCTCCTTGCCGCAAGCAGTTTCTCCCGCTGGGACTTCTTCCCCTCCATCTCGGCAATAGCGATGAGCGAGGTGTAGACGTGGACGAGGTCAAGTTCCTCGTGAAAGAAGGTCATCTGGCTCTTGACCGATAAGAGTTCCTCGACAGCCCGGCCAACATCGCCGGTCTTGTTGACCTTTGCAACCACCTTCTCCTTTGGTATGCCGGCAACCGCTCCTGTTGCCTCGTACAGCAGGTTCGGGCCGATCCCGAGCTTCCTGCTGCTCCAGTCGGCAAAGATCCGGCCCATGACGAAGCGGACAAAGACGGGGAGTTCCTCGTCGGTCAGGCCCGGAAGTTCGGCAGCGATGATGTCGATCATGTCGAGCCGGCCGCTGGTCCCCTCCAGCTTCTCGCAGCACCGCGCAAAGTCCATGAAGAGCATGATAGTACTTGCCGGAGTTTTCGTTACAGCGCTGGATTAACGTTATGATCGGCCGGCCCTGCAGCGGGATCGGGGGATCGAAGGGGGTCGGGCAGGGACAGCGGCTTTGCGAAGCGTCACGTGCACGCCCGCCCGGGAAGGCCTGTTGCAGGGGCCGGATCCCCGCAGGAGGGGATCGCGATCCGCGCTGTGCATGGCCTCGGCCCGCAGGCCCGGCAAAAAAATCGCGAATGTCCCCTGCCCGACCCCCCATCCGGAGCACCCAGAAAAGACCATGATTTCGCGTGGAGATTCAGGAGAGATTTTTCGGATAAAATGTTCCAGTGGAACCCGAAGGGGGTCGGGCAGGGGCAGAAGATCAATCGCGATCATGGATCCGGTTGAAATGGTTGCGCACATCAATCGGGATCCGGTTTTTTTAAAAAATTCCGGTCTACAGCAGCATATGCTGCCGGCACCCGCCGGTTGTGCCGCACTGGGTGGCAATCACAACGCGCTCTTCTTCGTAAAAGAGCCCAAGGCCGCTTTGCGCGCTCACCTTTGCCTTGTCCGGAGTATTGTTCATCTCGCTTAAGTGGGCAAGGATGATCCGGGGCACGTCCTTTCCAAAGTCCCGCAGGCAGGCACCGGCTGCCGGGTTGGAGAGGTGGCCCCGCTTGGAGCGGATCCGGCGCTTGAGGGACTCCGGGTAGGGGCCGTTTGCCAGCATATCGGGGCAGTGGTTGCTCTCGAGCACGATCCCGTCGCATTTGCGCAGGAGATCGTGCATGCGGGGGGTGACAATCCCCGTGTCCGTGCAGTAGCCAAACGCGAGGTCTCCCTCCGCGATGATGAACCCGCAGGGCTCGGCAGCATCATGGGAGGTGGCGAAGGGCTCGATTTTCAGATCCCCGATACAGAACGGTTCGCCGTCACGGCAGGTGTGGTGAAGGAGGGGTTTGGTGCAAGTCCTGCGGAAGTTGAGAAAGTCGGCAAGGGTCCCTGCTGTTGCATAAACCGGAATATCCAGTTTCCGGCAAAGGACGTCCACGCCGCGGGTATGGTCCACGTGCTCGTGGGTGAGGAGCAGGGCATCGATCCGGCCTGCGTCAATTTCGGCCCGCTCCATGCGAAGAAGGACTTCTTTTGCGCTCAGGCCGCAGTCGATCAAAACCGTGCTGCTGCTCCCTTCCAGGACAACGCAGTTGCCCTTGCTCCCGCTGGCAAGCATGGTACAGCGCATCTTCTGTACTTATTCGTCGTCCTCGTATTAGAGTATTTGACCCGTACCATCCCAGCCATGCAGGAGACGGATAACGAAAAGAAACAAACCACGCGGGGGCAAAAGAGGGATTAGTTCTGTTTCAGGGTCTCGTATTCCGCGAGAACCGGCGCAATGGTCTTCGTGGAAATGCACCGGCGTATGAGCTTGGTGAGCTTGCGGCAGTAGTGGATATGCGCCATCTGGAAACTGATGATCAGCCCGAAGCAGAGGCAGGTTACGGCGATCAGTGAGTAACTTACAACATCAACCATATCTGTCCCTCCCGTTATGTCTCCTTTTCCAGTTCATCCACGAGCGGGATGACTGAGTCGGTATCCGAACATTCCTGTGCAAGGGTCATGAACCGCTTGGTATAATGCATCATCAGCAACTGGTAACCGAGGATATACCCGATTATACAGGTACAGATCCCGATTCCAATATAGATCAGGAGATCGTTGAACAGGTCAGCCATAGCGCATCTCATTGACTGTTACGGGGATTTAGCAGATAAATTTATTGAATGAAACCCGGGATCTCCTCAAAATCCCCGTGGTTTGAACCCTCCGGATCGTGACGCTTTCCGGCCCAGCCATAGAGCTAAAAAAAAGTCCGATCTCCCCGTGCGGGATGACCGGTTCGGCTCGCGATAGACATGTCTGGAAAGAGAAAAAACAAAAAAAAAGATGATCAGATCTTCTTGTACAGGTTCCCGTACACGACCTGGCCTTTCTTCTTCTTGTGGCGCTCGCCCACGTCACCGATGAAGTGGGCGAACTTTGCCTTGGTGCCGCCGACCTCGAGCTCGACTTCGCCGTTTGGCTTGAAGCCGGGCATCATGACGTCGATGGTGCCAAAGATGTAGATGTTGCCGTCGACCATCTGGCCGCCGACCTTGCTCTTGGCATTGCCCCGGACAATGACCGTGCCGCCTTCTGCGTGGGTCATGACATGGACATCAATGTTGCCGTTGACCGTGATCTCCCCGCCGAGCATGTACATGCCGGTATCGGAACCAGCATTGCCCTTGACCAGGATCTTGCCCCCGGACATGCCTCTCCAGTCCCCGCGGTATGCTGCGCCGAGGTAGTTGCCGGCATTGCCTTCGATGACCATCTCGCCGCCCTTCATGGCGGTGCCGGCGAATGCCGCAACATCGCCCTTTACGGTGATCCTGCCGCCTTTCATCCAGGCACCGACATACTGGTCGGTCGATTTCTCAACGACGACTTCGCCGCCGGTCATCTTGAAGCCGATGTACTTGACCTTCGCGACATCGCCGCTGACCACGATCTTCGTGTCTGCTGCGGTGGCGCCGGCGCCGCCGCGGATCTCGAAGTACTTGCCAAGGGTTGAGGGGTTGTTGCCCTCAAAGACCGGAAGCTCTGCTATCTGGGCTGCGCTCTTGCCGGCGAATGCATCGGGAGAGATGGTGTCTGCTTCAAGGAAGAGTGCAGGCGCGTTCTTCATGGTAATGGTTACGGTTTCCATTCTTTTCCACCTCAGTTGGTTGCATCCACCTCAATGGCGAACGGGTTCGGGACAAAGTGGTGCCCGAGCGCTTCGTAGTTGGCCTGCGTCATGCTGTAGTACTTGACGAACTTCTCGGCAATGTCGCGGGCGACCTGTGCGTTCTCCTTTGCCTTGATGCTGACCCAGAGCGTGCGCTTGTTACCGTTTGAAACGATCTCGCCGTTGCTGACAACCTGCACGCCGCTCTTGAAGGTTGCAGCGGTGCGGCTGAACGCTTTCTCGATATCGTCCGGGTTCGCGACCGGCTTTTCGGGGTTGAAGTTGTAGACGGCAATATCAGCGTCCATGCCGGGTTTGAGGCCGCCGACCATGGATCCAAGACCAAGGGACTTTGCGGGGCCGGCACGGGTCATCTGGGCAAGCTCATACAGGGAGAGTTCCCGGTCAAGGCTGCCGATGCTGGTCTGGGAAAGGACCTTGTCCTTGTGCTTGAAGGAATCGACCTGGACGTCGCGTGCCTTCTTTGACATCAGCCACTTGATCACGCGGGGGTACCGGGTGAACGGGCCGGCGTTCGGGTGGTCGGTGGTGATGTAGCAGCGCATCGGGTCTTTCATCATGAGCGGGATCTCAAGGCCGATAGCCCACTGGATGGCACAGACCGAGATGTTCGGGCTGTAAATGTAGGGGACTACACCGGCTGCGGTCTCGAGCTCGACATCGACATTTGCCCACTTGAGGTGGTTGAGGCCGGTGAGGTGGTGCTCGAACGGGCCGTCAGCGGTCATCGTGGTGGTCTCGTCAAGGGTGACGTTCCCCGTGTCGATGGTGATACTCTTGTTCTTGTTGACGTAATCGGTGACTTCCTTTGCCTTGCTCTCGAAGTCGGCCCAGGTTGTGCCACCGTAGGAGTGGAACTGGGTGTGGGTGAGGTGAAGCACCTGTTCGCGGCCGAACTTGTTCTTCGCCTTGATGCCTTCGGTGAGTTTGAGGGTGTCGAGCGTGGTCTCGTAGCAGCCGGGGTTCCCGAGGTTGTTGGGGTGGATGTGCACCGAGTGGGGGAGGCCGAGGTACTCGTTTGCCTCCATGAGGCCTTTGACGATCTCTGCCGGGGTGATGTCGAAGTACGGGACCGGGTCATTCACGGTGAGACAGTTCAGTCCCCAGCCCCAGGCTTCGGTGCCGCCCGGGTTGACGACCTTGACGGCATAGCCCTTGGTGACGTTGAGGAGCCAGGCCATGTAGGCTGCAGTGTTCTCGATCTCGTGGTTCTTGAGATACTCGAGCACGAACCAGTTGTTCCCGAAGACCGGGAACGCGCCCTCGTCGATGATGGGGGTGTCGCGGATCTCCTCGTGCACGTGGCGGGAGAAGAGCGGGGGCATGGCGGCTTCCATTGCCGTGGTGTAGCCCATCTTGGCGTACTCGTAGCCGGTCTTGAACGTGGTCGGGATCGATGCCCCGCTGCCCATCCGCTCCATGCCTTTCGTGGGCGTGCAGCTGAAGAGCTTGTCCTCGGGCCGGTAGATACGGCCAAGGTTTACTTTCGGGCCGGCAATGTGGGCGTGGATCTCCACGGCACCTGCCATGACGGTCTTGTCCTTGGCGTCGATCACTTTTGCGGAGGAGCCGACCTTGTCAACGATCTTCCCGTCCTTGATACAGATGTCTTTCTTGTCACCCTTGATCCCCTGCACGGGGTCAAAGACGTGACCGTTCCTGATGATATATTCAGCCATGTTATGCTACCCCCTTGAGTTTCTTCAGCCGGTCAAGGACCATGGTGAGGAACTCCTGGTCCGTGAGCATGCCCTCGGGTGGCTCGACGACCTTGCGGCAGTCGATTGGGACATTGTCCATACGATAGCAGTTGCCGCCGCACTCGACGCCGTTGAAGGCAACGGGGACGTGGAGCTTGGAGACACCGCTGGTCGGGGTCATGTGCGGGTCGATACAGACCGAGTCGACCTTTGCAATCCCCTTGACGGCGCTGATCGGGAAGTGCGCACCGGGGTCGCTCCCGATGGTGAACATGGCATCGACTTCCCCGCGGGTGAGGAGGTCGACCGAACTTGAGTCGCCCGGGTTGTAGCGGGCAAAGCCGCGGGTCAGGTCAACGGAGTACGGGAACCCGAACTGCCATGCGAAAACTTCGCCGGAGCCGGTAACGTTGTAGTGGCCCCGCATCGGCATGATCGAGAATTTCGTGTGCTCGTTGAGGTCTTTGGTGAGCGCGATTGCCGCGTCGATGTTGTGGTTCTTGGAGAGCGATTGGGTGACCCCCATGCCGAAGAAGATGATACCGAACCGGCCGCTCTTCATGATATCGGCGACTTCGCGGATCTTCTCTGCCGGGATACCGGCAACTGAGTCGGGGAGCCATTCGCCCTTGAGGGCGACACGGAGGGCGTCGAGGAGCTCGTAGTCATGGCCCTGCTGGATCTGCAGGTGAACATCGGCCATCTTGGCGGTGTCGGTGCACCGGGGGTCGACAACGACCATCTTGCGGCTCATCTGTCCCTTGCCGGTGAAAAAACCACGGGGGAAGATGGAGTACCGGGACATGTGGCGGGGGTGGGCGTGGGCCGGGTTGCATCCCCAGAAGATGACACGGTCGGCACGGTTCTTGATCTCACCCAGGGTACAGGACGGGAGACCGATGTCCTGCACGGCAATGAGCGTGGTGCCGTGGCAGACTGCTGCGGTGTTGTCGCAGCAGGATTTTGCAATCTCGGCGATCTCGTTGCCGATGCTCTGGGCCTCGCAGTTGGTGGAGGACCAGCCGTACATCAGGGGCTTTTTGGCCTTGGCGAGCATCTTTGCGGTATAGTCGGCTGCCTCTTCGTAGCTGACCGTCTTCCAGCTGCCGTCTTCCTGGCGGAGCCGGGGCCGGGTTACCCGGTCGGGTTCCTGGGAGTGGAGGAACTTCTCGGTGCCGATGACACAGGCATTTGCCACTTCAAGGAGCTTCTTGCCATCATCGGATACAACGACTTCAACATCGTCGCAGAGGGTGCCACAGAACGGGCAGATAACATCGGTGATCGTCTTGGTCATCCTACGATCACCCCGCAGTTCTTCTGCACGAGTTCGATCCCGAGAAGTACCGGCTCGTTGATAGCAACCTCAATCTTGACGGGCGTGCCCTTGAACGTGGGCATGCCGGTCGAATAGGTGTTGGGGTTGATGACCGAGTTAGCCCAGGGGCCCATGGGAATGAAAGCGACACCCGGGTGGGGTCCCTGCGTAGCTTCGACAGCCTTGACGACGACGCTGCCATAGTCACTGGTTACCTTCACGTTGGTGCTCTTCCATGCGCCAAGTTTCTTTAAGTCGGACGGGTCCATCTCGATGATGCCACAGGCCGTGCGGTACGAGGGCTTCTCCTTGCCGCTCTCGATTGCAACACCCTGCTGGATGGTTCTTCCGGAGATCAGGTTTACGGAAATTGAATTCGCCATTGTATTCCTCGCTTCAGGCCTCGGTTGCGATCTCCGCTCCCTTACCAGAGAGGCGGATCACATCATACGGGCAGGCATTCACGCAGACACCGCAGCCGGCGCAGAGCTCGGCTTTGACATCCAGGTGGATTGACTTTCCGTTACGGACTGCATAGATCTTCTCCTTGGTTGCGGGGTCGACCGTATACAGTTCGAGTGCATCAACCGGACATGCGATGACACAGTTGCCACAACCGGTACATCGCTCCATGTTAACATGTACAGAAAACGCCATGCGTATCACACACTTGTCGTCGTAAACAGTAGGTTGCTTTGCAGGTTAGTTAAAGGTTTCTTTATGGATAAATGATTAATTTCGGTAAGTTAAGTTAACAAAAAATTCTCTTGAGACTCATGTACTTTACTTATCCCGTGAACCCATTCCCCGTACGGGAAAAAATTTTCCGCGCCCGGAATTGCAAAAACGCGCTGTATTGCAAAAACAATACTCAGCGTCCTTGGTCACATTTTGGACCGCGGCGGGATTCTGGCTGTTGTATATTCATGGATCTATCAATGGTGGGGGTGCTCATGATCCGGAAATGGTAAAAAAAATCGGCGCGGCCATGCTCATGATTACCGGCCGCCCGTGCGGAGCGTGCCGGTCTCCGTTGTCTCGTACCCGCCCAACCGTTCCAGGATGGTCCTGAACGCGGGTGACCTGACCGCTTCGATGAGCGCAGTAATCCGCGGGTCGCCATCGTGCTCCGTTCTGAACGCGAGCTCATAGCGTTCGCTTGCAACCGGAACAAAGGGAAGGCCGAGCGCCTTTGCAGCACTGTATACGCACATGCCGGCGTCCGCCTCCCCGCTTTTTACTGCAAGGGCAACCGCGATGTGCGTTGTCACCTCGCGGTCATACCCGGGGATCGCGGAGGAGTCGATGCCGGCTTTTTTCAGTTCATGGTCAAGGAGCATACGGGTGCCGGACCCCTTCTGCCGGTTGATGAAGGTGCGGCCCGGAAGATCCGCGAGCGCGAGGCCGTCCTGCGAGACAATCCCCTGCTGGCGCTCCGCAATGCAGAGGAGGTCAACTGCTGTACCGGGCAGGTACTTTTCCAGGTACCCTGTATTGTAACTCCCGTCATCGGCAAGCAGGTGGGTGGGAGCAGCATGACATTCGTCCTTGCGCAGGGCAAGGATCCCTCCCATGCTGCCAACATGGGTGGAGAGCAGGGAGATACCCCGCGGGCGGAGGAGGTCGGCAAGGTAATCGATGACCGGGTCATGGCTGCCGGTGATGAGGAGGGCACCGGCGGCTTCCTCCCGTGGGACCATCAGGTGTGCATCCACCACGCTCCCCGCGTCGAACCCCTCCGAAGTGCGGGGGATGCGGAGACAGGCGTTGGCCCGGACGCCGGCCATCTGGACACCAGCGCCTTTCGACTGCGGTGAGACCACCCAGCGGTTCCCGACCTTCCCGAGGGAGCAGAGCACAAACTCGTCTGCACCCACCTCCTTGGGAATGGCGGTTGTTACCTGCGCAGGTATCACGGCAGGTTCCGAAACCGGCAGGCCAAAGTTTTTCAGGAACGGGATAACGATCTCCCGCAAAACGGTCAGGGCTGAGAGTGGATACCCTGGAAGGCCGATGACCGGTTTTTTGTCGATCCGGCCGATGATCGTCGGCTTACCGGGTTTTGTTGCGATCCCGTGGACGAGGACTTCGCCAAGTTCAGCGACCACGTCAGCCGTGAAGTCTTTTGTACCGGCGGAAGAACCGGCCGAGACGATGACCATGTCGTTCTCCCTCACCGCCCGTTGGATGGCATGTCGGATCTTCTCCGGCACGTCCTCCACGAAAGGATACCGGGTGCAGGTAGCGCCGTACTCTTCCAGCATGGCTTTTGCCATGACGGTGTTACTCTCAACAACCTGGCCGGGCTTTGGGCGGGTCCCGTGGGCAACGAGTTCGCTTCCGGTCGGGATGAGCCCAACGCGGACCGTGATGGTCTCGATTTGGGTGATGCCATAGGTCGCAAGGGCGCCGACCTCGTGGGCCCGGATACGGTGGGCGGATGGCATCACCATCTCGGACTCTGCCAGGTCTTCCCCAGCAGGGCGGACATGCTGCCACGGGGCTGCGGCTTTCCGTATGGTATAGGTGCCATCGTGTTCCCAGACGTCCTCGATCATGATGACCGCATCGTATTCCGGCGGTACCACATTGCCGGTGTTGAGCCGTGCAGTACGTGATAGGGCGACCGGGTTCTGCTCGGATGCGCCTTTCGTGTCAGCGCTCATGACCGCGATGCCGTCCATTGCCGAGACATGGATCTCCGGGACTGAGTATTTTGCAAAGATCGGCCCCGCTGTTATCCGGCCGACTGCATCTTCCAGTGGTACCGTGAAAACGGAGGGAATATTTTGAAACTCCCGTGCAAGGAGCGCAAGCGTCTCGTCAAGGGTGATGACCGAAAGGTAGCGTCTGACCATAAGATACCTTCATCTATTATGCCGCTCCGGTCCGGGGGCTGTTGGAGCGGCTTTTTCTAAAAGAGAATACACTGTAATCAGATAAGAGGGTTGAGATTTCCGCACGGGCGTGAGTACTAAAGTACGATGCCCGTTCAGCACATGGGGATAAAAGCCGGCAGGATATCTCCTGGTGGTATTCGTTTCGGGATTTTGGTCCTGCATCCTGTCGTT
Source organism: Methanoregula sp. UBA276 (assembly GCA_002508495.1). Lineage (GTDB taxonomy): Archaea > Halobacteriota > Methanomicrobia > Methanomicrobiales > Methanospirillaceae > Methanoregula. Next base: position 866 of record DANA01000052.1, on the reverse strand, counting down.
CCTGTTGCTCTTTTGAAACCTGCGTTCAGGATTGTGGTATTGGAGCGTCACAGATTTTTTAAAAAGATGTATCAGGGAAAAGACGAAAAAGAATGATCATGGCAGAAAAACACACGTGTGACCGGTGCGGGAAAGAGGCAATCGGCCTCCAGTCGCTGGAGGGCGGTTTTGAATATGTATGTCTTGAACATGCCGACAGCCTCCTCCGTGAACTCAAACCCGGGGAAAAGAAAGTCTATGGCGCCTGTGTCCTCGAACGGTATTCCTGATGCCGCCCGGAAGATGTGGTAAGCGTTAGTGTATTGATCAGTATACGGATTTGACCATCATGGCAGAACGACCAAAGTGTGAATATTGTGGCAGGGATGCTATCGGTATCCAGGCACTCGGGTGCTGTGTCGCCAGCGTCTGTTTTGAACATGCCGACAACCTTCTTCTTGCATTAAAACCCGGCGAAAAACAGTCGTACGGTGAATGTTACTTCGAGCGTTTCGCTCCCCCCGGCCCCGGATAATTCCCCGGCATACCGGCGTCATACTATTTTTATGCAACAGAATCGCACCACGGGGCCGGGAATGATATTGGGATTTCGGTCTTACTGCCCCGTTTTTTTAGACCTGAGGAAAAGAGAAAAAAGTTATTTCCCCTTGAAGGGGTTGAACACGTTCTCGTAGATCATGTCGCTGCCGGTGTTGTGGAGCCGCTGGCGCTCCTCCCTCTCCTCGACATAGGCCATGAGGGGGAGTTCCATGTCGACACCCGGGGTGTGGCCGAACATCTTCTCGAGCTCGACCTGCTGGGCGTGCATGAACAGTGCGTTCGGGATCTCCGCAGGGCAGAGTTCTTCGCACTGGCCGCAGTTCACG